>WFWZ01000026.1 GCA_015490875.1 Planctomycetaceae bacterium | reverse complement strand
GTTGTTGTCAGGCACAACAGGCGCACAGGTTCAGGAACACGAAACGGCGGAGAAACAAAAACGCTCGACGCCGAGCATTGCACAACTTACCAGCTTGCAGACTGCAGCGCAGAATGCAGACATTTTTGCCCGCTTGAGCAAAACGCGCGAAGAGGAAGGCTGCCTGGATGCCGTGCTGGCCACCAATATGATATCGGTTGGGCTTGATGTGGCTCGGTTGGCACTGATGATTATCAACGGCCAGCCGTTGACTACCGCGGAATATATTCAGGCCAGCAGTCGCGTGGGGCGGAGTGATGCACCCGGCGTGGTGTTTGCGAACTATTACCGTGAACAGGCACGCAGCCTATCGCACTACGAAAGTTTCCGCCCTTACCATGAAGCTTTCTACCGTTTCGTCGAACCTACCAGTGTCACGCCTTATACCTACCAAGCCCGCCTGCGTGCCCTGCCAGCGGCGCTGGTCATCGTGATGCGGCACGGTGGTTTTGGGTTGTTGAATAACGGTGCGGCTGCCAATTTTGAACCGGACAATTCGCATGTTGCCAAAGCCGTTGAACAACTCAAACGACGTTGCGTACTGTCAGCACCCGATCAGGGCGATGAAGTGAGCGAGCATATCGATGCCCTAATTGCTAATTGGCAGATCGAGGTCGAACGCTGCCGGGTAGCTCGAAGACAATTGGAGTATCAAGTTCCCGAAAAGGACAATGGGCGCGATCGCCTGTTGTACAACCATGATGATCGGATTCGGGGCCTGTGGCCGACCTTGCAATCCCTGCGCAATGTCGAAAACACTGCCCTGCTCAAGGCGTTATGAACTATGGCCAATGAACTGATTCCGATACGTCTTTCACACCTGCTCGGCCATAGCGGCGTCGGGGCCATCGTTCGTGGGGCGAATGGGCTTGTGGTTGTTCAGGATACCCGACAATGGACAGACCGTCAGGGTTTCTCCGCCGGCAAGCTTATTCCGTATGTGGAGCGTGTGCGTGCCGCACTGGGACTTGAGGAACAATTATGCGAACCGCCTGTGGCGAAAGAGCTGGCGAATGGCCAGGTAGATGGCACCAGTGTACCGGCGACGAGATTCCCCTCGTGGATGCGCTGTCCGTCCTGTGGCTCCTTGTATCGTTGGCCGTGGCGGAATGGTCAGCCCGATCATGCACCCCGTTGCAATCATCAAGATTGCAAACATCACCCGAAGCTGGAGCAGGTGACCTGGGTACTCGCACATCCAGAGGGATACCTTGCCGATGTGCCGTGGCATTTTCTCGCGCATCAGGGGGCCCGGAATCCCTCACAACGCAACTGTAAAGTACAAGATCAATTACGGTTGATTGAGCGTGGCTACGAAGAGCGGATATTACGGTGTGGCGCCTGCCGTGCTGGTACCCGGTTTCGTGGTGATGAGCGAGTGGGATTTGGCCAGGGCCGTATGCAGCCATGGACCAAAGATGATCTGGTTCCGCCAATAGAGGTCGGGGAAGAAGGGGATCAAGAACTCGCGCAGGTGTTGGTGATCAATGACACGCGGGTTTATGTGCCAGTCGCTGAATCTGTTTTGGTGATTCCACCGGAATCTCGTGTGCGCAAGGGAGCTGTCGTGGATCGCTTGTACCGCAATTCCGGTGACCGAAGTCGCATAGATGGTGCGCGAACACCATTGGCCAGGAAAGGCGTCATAAGGACATTGGCGACGGAATATCGTTGTAGTACTAAAGATATCGAAACCGCACTAGCTGATCTTGCCCGCGGCTATCCCTTGTATGGCGAGAACCTTACGCCTGGGCAATTGCGGGAAAGCGAGTTTAAGGCATTCCTGGAGGTGCTGCCCGACCAGCGCGAGGATGAAGATCTGGTGACACACAACAGAAGTGATGAGTGGCGTGAGCTGGGAATCTCTGTCGATCAGGGTACTAACGAACAGAATATAGTAAACGGCGTTCGTCACCTTGTTCGCGTGGATCGCCTCAAGGCGGTAAAAGTGTTCAAGGGGTTTTCACGCTTGGGCGGAGAAGAAATCGTGCCGCCGGACATCGTAGGGGAATCTGAGTGGCTGCCGGCTATAGAGTTGTATGGAGAGGGTATCTTTCTCGCGCTTGATGAGGACAGGCTCAAGGTGTGGGAGCAAACACCAGCGGTTGTTTCGCGATTGAACCGATTACTTCCCCGATTTGCTCAATCCGGTCGCGATGTTCCCAACCCATTGACCACACGCTTCATGTTATTACATACGCTGTCACACCTGCTGATGCGGCAAATCGAGTCTGAGGGCGGATATCCGGCGGCATCGTTGATCGAGCGAATCTACTGTGCCAGTGCTCCAGAACCCATGGCTGGTATTCTGATCCATGTTGCCGTTCCCGATATCGCCGGTTCTCTAGGCGGCCTGGCTGAACTGAGTGAACCTCGCCGCTTTCTAGGTATTCTGATTCGAGCATTAGAGCACTCACGCTGGTGTTCGCTTGACCCAGTTTGCAGCGAGCATGAAGGTCAAGGACCAGGATTGCTGAATCGCGCCGCCTGCCACGCCTGTGCGCTGGTGCCCGAACCTGCCTGCGAATACGGCAATACTTTGCTGGATCGTGGATTCGTCAAGGACGATGCCGCCAACGGGCTTCCTTCTTTCTTTGGGATGACCTGAATATGCCAGTTGACCGCTCCCGAAGATTCAGCCTCCCCGGTATTCATGACCTGAACAAGGATCAGGATGAGGCGCTGGCGCTGCCAGTGGAGGGGCAACACCTGATCGTCGGTGGCCCTGGTACAGGCAAGTCAGTAGTAGCTCTTCTTCGTGCACGTCAGCTTAATGAAGCAAAAAGAACCTACGGTACGCTCGTTTACAACCAATTGTTGCATCACTCAAACCGACACTTATTTAGTAATGATAAGCCATTTTCAGCGATGACTTGGGAT
>WFWZ01000025.1 GCA_015490875.1 Planctomycetaceae bacterium | reverse complement strand
GTATCTCACGGCGTTTCGCGAGGTCGAGCTGATCGGTGCATGGTACTGTCGGCTGGAAACGGAAAATCGAGAGGATCCGAAACCGCTGATCGACCTCAAACCCACGCTTGACCTGGCCCACTGGTTTCACGGTCTGGCCGTATTCCGCGAGACCGGATCAACACGTCCGATCGCCAATTTGATCAAGCGCGAAGAAGAGCGGTTGCGCAGGGAGGCGGTTTCGGCGGGCAACGATGTTCAATTGCACCGGCGCGCGACAACTCTCGAGCAGTACGTCGACCGGTTTGGCCAATACGCATTCGCATCGGCTAGTGGTTTGCCGCTCGAACTGGGCAAGGTGGCCCGTTGGCTGAGTGACCATTTTGCGAAATTCGCGGAAACAGAAACCGGACGGCGTCTGCCGTTGGCCGACGAATTGGCCCTGCAGTTCTTTACCGAAGCCGAGCGGGTTGCACTGCGGGATCGGCCGTCTCGTCGGGGCAATTGGAAGAATTCGATTGCGCTCGATTGGGACGAACTTCAGCGTCAAGCGACATTGATCGACGAGTATTTCGAGAAGGAACAATACGCGTTGGGTGTCGGCCTGCTGCGAGAATGGGTCATTTCGTGGTTGATGTGGCGCTCCGGCGCTCGAACGGCCTCCGTTGCCGGTGACGCAGTTGGTAGTGACGATGGCAAACCGTCCGAATGTCCGCGGCGGCAAGCCACCGTGTCCCGGTCCAGGTGGCTCGACTATGGCGAGCGCAAGCCGTTCGAGCGGTGGCTTGGCAGCATGCAATCGCTGGTTCAGGACGAGGCGGCGAGGGCTTGGATCGACCTGACGGAAGAAGAGCTGAAGTTCCTTCGCTTCTGGAGCCAACTGAGTGATTCGTTGCGCAATACGTTTCATCACCACGGGATGCGCGAGGAGAGCCTCGAGGATCCTCCACCGACGTTGGACGACGTGCGACGGTATTGGCAGCGGCTGAAGCGGGACGAGATCGATCCACCAAAGATCGCTCGCGGGCAATATCGGCTTTTGGTCTGTCATATCGGTCTTACGCCTGGCGTATTCTATTGGGCGGTCCGCCATGCCGAGCCGGACCGCATATTGGCCATTTGTTCGGAGCGGTCATCGCCGACGATCGACGAGGTGCTCGAACGCACGGGGAGCCAACCAGAGGTAATGCGGCTGGAGATGCAAGATGTGTTTGGCGGCGTGGACGAGTTCGAGCCATTGATGCAGCGTGCCGCCCGTTGGCTATTCGAGGCCAGCGAGATCGTCGTCTGTCGGACGGGCGGGACGAGCGTGATGGGGGCATTATCCAGCGCGTTGAGCCGGCGCGCTCGGGAAAGCTTCGGACGTCCGACTTACGAGTTCCTCCTGATCGACCGTGATCGCACCGACCGGCAGCGCGAAGCCGCCTGGCAATCGGCCGCGATCTACTGGCTAGGCTCGCCACCCCAACAGAAACCGATCAAGGGCGCTGCCGTGGATAAGGAGGAGATTCGTTGATCACAACGTACGAAAGCCACAGCGCGGATCATCTACGCATCGGCAGGTCCTCGCTCGATTTCGGCACGATGGAGGAGGTTCATGGTGCCGGTTGCCGGAAAACTTCAAACACCCTGCTAGGGAGACTGCCTTGAGAAGCAATGTACCTGCTCTGCCCATTTCAATGGGCATCTGAATTTGCCAACCTCGGAGCAATGGAGAATAACATGCCACGAATCGATGACCTGAAAGACCTCACGGTTCCGAAACCGCCCCATGTCAGACCAGGCAATCTCGAGTCGCGGACGTATCGCATTCGATTGATTACGCCGATGTTCGGGGGCGGCGTGGAAGCTGGAACGCCCGATCCGTCCTTCCCCATCCGCCCGACGGCAGTACGTGGACACCTTCACTTCTGGTGGAGGCTCTTGAATGCTGGGATGTCCACCGATCAACTGCGTGCTCGCGAGTCTGAGATCTTTGGTGACACTAACGTTCAAAGCGCACTATATGTCCGCGTCTCGAACCTGCCTCCAATCCAGCTTGTCGACCCGGTACCGAAGTACGGCGATCGGTTTAGTCCAGCCGCATATGCACTCTTTGCAGCAATTGAGAATGGGCAAAGGATCGTTCAAGAAGGGATCGAATTCTCGCTCACGGTCGAATGGCCCTCAGAGTTGGCGTTGAATCGGCGGCGCGCCGCGCAGAATGCTCAGCGTGTGCGATCAAACCAGAACCCACTTCCGGACACCGTGAGAGATGTGGGACCGGATATCGAAGATGCATTACGCGCTTGGACTTGCCTGGGAGGTCTCGGCGCACGCACGAGAAGGGGCTGTGGCGCAATAACGTTGCCAGATAGTGATGCCAGCATTCTTTTAAGATTAATCAAGAACGGTTTGCGAGTTTTCCTTGGGGCAAAGGCCAATAGCCCCATCGAAGCCTGGACCGCATCAGTCGCCGACTATCGGGAATTTCGACAAAGCCCGCGAGGCGCAAAACATCCTAAAACCATAAGCACAAGGAAGGGGCCGAAGACGATCCGCGTTCCCGGAAGAAGTTATTGGCCCGAGGCCGACTCTATTCGAGCGGAAACGGGGTGCGCATTGCGTCCAGCTTCCCCGGGGGCCGGAAAGGGGATTCCGGCAGACGTGAATCCGCATGACCACTCGACTCCGATCGTACCGACCGCCATCCTGCCGGCATTTCCGCGGGCTGTGCTCGGACTTCCCATCAACTTTCACTTCTCGGATGCGCCGGCGAAACATAAACCCGCAAACGCGAACAAGGATCCGAAAGATGTCCAGTTAGAACCGATACTGCCTGATGGTACGAAAGGCGAACGAATGGCCTCACCGGTACTGACACGTCCGATTTGGATCGATGGTGCTTGGCATGCCGGAATCATTGTACTGCCGGGCTCGCTTCCAAGCGGCGTTCACCTTCGGGGATCGCACGCTATTCCTCCGAATCGTGACCTTCAGCGCTCGTATGGAAAGAACGTATTTGAAGGAGCGCACCTGAGATCGCTAAAGCCGTTGCGAGGAAAGGACAACGCACTCGATGCGTTAGTCGAGTTTCTGACGGTGAGTAAGAAATACAGCGAGGTATCCTGATAATGAGACACCTTTTAGCCATCAGTGTGGGTCCGGTGCAGGAGTTCATTGCGGCGGCGCGGCGGACGCGGGATCTCTGGTTCGGTTCCCATTTGCTTTCGGAAATCAGCCGGGCCGTGGCACAGAGTGTCGAGACCGCGGGCGGAACGCTCGTCTTTCCAGAAGCATCAGACGCTGACAGTATCGCGAATGTCATCGTTGCGGTGTTGCCAAGCGCTGATCCGGCAACGGTCGCGGTTGAGGCAAAAAAGGCGGCCAACCGGCGATGGCAGAAGTTCGCCGAAGACGCAAAAGGCCGCGTAACAGCGGTTATTCGCGATGAGGTCTGGAATGAACAGGTCGACGACGTCATCGAATTCTATGCAGCCTGGGCGCCGTACGACGGAAACAACTATCAGCAAACCCGTGCCCGCGTGATGCGCCTGCTGGCCGGCCGTAAGAATTGCCGCGATTTCGTTCCCGCCAACGGGCGGGCCGGGGTGCCCAAGTCGTCTCTGGATGGCCTGCGCGAAACCGTGTTTGTCAATTCTTTGGCCGAAGGGGGGGATGAAAATGCGCAACAGCGGCTCCGCGTCCGGGCCGGCGAACAACTCTACGTCGTCGGCGTCGTCAAACGGGTTGGCCAAGGCAGTAAACCGTACCCTTCGGTGGCCCGAGTCGCTGCCGATCCCTGGATTCGTGGGAACAAACACAAAGAACCGTTCGCCGAGTTGACCGAATTGGTCAAAGGCTTGAAACAGAAAAGTTCTGATGCCGTTCATCGCCTTGAC
>WFWZ01000024.1 GCA_015490875.1 Planctomycetaceae bacterium | reverse complement strand
CCGCTATTGTCGCCTGGACGCTCGCCTGCCGCAACAAGTTGGCTTTGGCGGAAAAGACGTGAGGGCCTTCGGTGTCCGCAAAAAGCACCGGAGCGATGGCTGGAACTGGATGAGCAGGGAGGACCGTTCGTTGTGATCGTGATCGATGGTTCGCAGGGGGAGGGGGGCGGGCAGATCCTTCGCTCTTCCCTGGCCCTTGCGCTCGTCACCGGAATCCCGGTCACGGTCGAACACATCCGGGCCGGGCGAAAGAAACCTGGGCTATTGCGTCAGCACCTGGCGGCCGTCCGCGCGGCAGCCGACGTTTCGCAGGCGGAAGTTGACGGGGCGGAGTTGGGTTCGCGACGACTCGTCTTTCGCCCGGGTCCTGTCCGCAGCGGCAGCTACAACATCCGAATCGGCTCGGCCGGCAGCACGACTCTGGTCTTTCAGACGATCTATCCCGCGCTCATGCTGGCGGAAGCTCCGTCACAATTGTTTCTCGAAGGCGGAACGCATAACCCACTCGCACCGCCATTCGACTTTCTCCAGCAGACGCTGGTGCCTTGCTTGGCGAAGATGGGGCCTTCGTTCGAACTCCACCTGGAACGCTACGGTTTCTTTCCCGCTGGTGGTGGACGTTTTCGAGCCTCGATCGAACCGGCATCGACTCTAAAGCCGTTGGAACTGATCGAAGGCCGGCCGCTGGGAGAGCCCAGCGTGCACGCTCTGGTAGCTCGCCTTCCCGAATCGATCGGCTGGCGCGAGTGCCGCACGATCATCCGCTCGATGGGTTGGCCCGAAGAGTGTGCTTGCGTCCAGACGATTCGCGATTCGGCCGGACCGGGAAACGTCGTTCTGGTGCGTCAACCGGCGGGCGATGTGGTCGAGTTGTTCACGGGATTCGGGCGACGAGGTGTGCGCGCCGAGCATGTGGCCGAAGAAGTGGTAAAGGCGCTCCGGCGCTTCCTGGAGGCTCAAGTGCCGGTGGGCGAATACCTGGCCGACCAACTATTGTTGCCGATGGCGTTGGCGGCGGCTCGAGACGCCGGGACGAGTCGCATCGTGACGCTCCCGCTGACGCGTCACAGCACGACGCAACTCGATCTGATCCCGCGCTTCCTGGACGTTCGGTTCGCGATCCGGGAATTGGGTGGCTCTCGAGTGTGCGTCGAAGTGCGGTGACGCCGATCTGGATACCCTGTACCCACAAGTCTCCTCCTCTGCGCTCTCAGCGCCTCCGCGAGAGAAAGGACCTCTCGCAGAGACGCAGAGACCGCAGAAAAAAGCTAATTCTTATATAGAAACACTTGACTTCTTAGCCATGCGGTTCGACAATGGAACGTGGAGGTGCAATATGAGAAAGCGCACAATGACACTGAATCTCAGCGAGCGAGAGATGGAGGTTCTCGAGGATCTTTGCGCCAAGAAGGGCCTTAGCAAGACCGCCCTGATGAGGCAGGCGCTTCGGCTCTATCAGGCAGTGGACATGAGGCTTGAGCAGGGTGAGAAACTGGTGTTCGAGAACGAGGACACGAAAGAGAAGTCGGAACTCATGGTGCTGTGACGAGTTCATTGGTCTACGTCAGGGACGGCAGAACCGGTCAGCTTGTTCCGGCTGAGCTTCACGATGCCATCTTGCGACGACATTTGGACGACTACTTGCAGAACTGGAAGCCACTAGTTTCAGCTCACGGAGAGCAACACGGTCATTGGGACTGGGAACGGAAGTGCGCTGTGTGCTCAGGCCAACTGATCTATCAAGGCTTTGCTCTCGAGTGTAACGAGCAAGTTCAGGGATTGATGATCGTTAACACGATCAAGCGGTGTCGCATACCGGAGCAAGCCAATAGGCATCTGGTGTATGTAGAATACTTGGAGGCTGCTCCTTGGAACCGAAGGAGTATTCCGAATTTCAAACAGTTCAAGGGTGTGGGGACTGTCCTGATCGCTGCTGCCATCCAGCTTAGCATTGACGAGGGAAATCATGGGCGAATTGGTCTACACTCGCTTCCGCAAGCCGATGCTTTCTACCGAAACAAGTGCGGCATGACAGACCTTGGCCCAGATGCCTCGTACCATCCGTATCCGTTGCGGTACTTCGAGATGACCGAGGCACAGGCGAGGGCGTTCATGAATCAAGGGAAGTAGACAATGAAACTTCGACTGAGCAAAAAATGGTTCGACACTCGGATTCAGCCAGATGAAGACTTCCAGGTCGGTGCTGGGGTCCCCGCAGACGCACGGAAATTCGCCGAGGAGCCTCTTGGCAGTGAAAAAGAACCAACTAGCGGAGAAGAGTGCGCCGAAACGCTCGCATTTGGAACTCTAATCCAGTTCTTGCGTAGAGATCGGCGACTCACAATCGAAGAGTTGGCATTGGCAGCGAGCGTCGACGTGGATGAGATCGTAAGGATCGAGTTCGAATCAGGGTACGTTCCTTGTCCTCGTTCGGTGCGTCAACTGGCGAAGTTCTTCGGTTTGCCGCAAAGGACACTTCTCGAGCTATCGAATGTCACGAAGGTAGACAACGAGCAACTCCGTGAGGCAGCGCATCGCTTCGCTGCCAACGCTTCAAAGGTCGCTGAACTTTCTCATCAGGAACGTGCCGCTCTGAATGAGTTCGTTGAGTTTCTTGGGACGCATGACGACTACTAGAGAATCGGTCTTGAACCAGTTGATCCCTGAGACGGGGCCTCGACCGATCGAAATCAAACACAACGCCTGGTGACAAAGACGCATGTCTTGGACATGCCATGTACCCCCTACTATCACGGCGTCCTCGTAACGACGTGAAGGGGTCAAGCTTTGTTGACCCCTTCAAACGCGGCAACCAAATTGGACCAAAGCGGTGTCGCTGAAGTTGTCCAGCATTCCGCCCTGAGATGACTTGTCGGCGTCAAGCTGCTTCAATAGCGACGGCTGCTGGGCTACCACTGGACGCTCGCGGGTCAGTTTTCCTCGGACGCGCCCGACCGCGCCGCTTCGTGCACGATCGATGGGTACTGAGCCGCGTCGAAGATGCGTTCGACACCAGGCCGCCCAAAGCGAGCCATGAGAGATCCGCGGACTCTCGGCGTGCGTCCGATCCCTGACGCCGTGATCGCAATTTGTGCCGTCCCCGGCGGAATACCGCCCGTTGCCTGTCCCCCTTCTCTGCTTTGCGCTCTCCGCGTCTCCGCGAGAGAAAAGACCTCTCGCAGAGACGCAGAGACCGCCGAGGGCTGCCTCTCGCCAAGGCGCGGAGAACGCAGAGGGGAAAGCAAGAACTAAGCCAGCCGCTGTGACCTACGCTTTTGCAGGATCCACACGGGACACGCGCCCGTCCCGCAGATCCGACGCGGGACAGGCGCCGGTTTTACAGGATCGACCCGGGATCGACCCGGGACAGGCGCCCGTCCCAGACCGGGGACAGGCACCCGTCCCACAAGACCGACGCGGGACACGCGTCTGTCCCACGAGAACCCGCGCCTGTCCCACGTACTGTCCCCACCCGTCCGACTGACCTTCATCCCCCCTACGGCCAGAACTGCTGCAAATCGTGCACGAAATCGGTCAAAGGCACTTGAAAACAAGATTGAGATCAGTCAAGATGGCTTCTGTTATGACAGAAACCGAGATGGAATGCAGTCGCACTGGTGGTCGCATGTCGGCGGAACGGAGACGGGCCAGATTGCTGGAACTCGTTCGCAGGAAGGGGTTTGCGACGTTGCCGGAGCTGGTTCAACAACTGGGAGTCTCCGAGTCCACCGTGAGGCGCGATCTCGACTCGCTCGAGGCGTCGGGGACCGCCAAGCGGACTCACGGAGGCGTTTTCTACACGGGACCCTCCCCGAGGGTGGACCATTTCGAGCTGCGACAGTCGCAACAGTGGGAGAAGAAACGCCAGATCGCCGCCGCCGCGGCCGAGCGGATTGCCGACGGGGAGACCGTGCTGCTCGACGGTGGCAGCACGACCTATGAGCTTGCCCGGCTCCTGGTCCACCGGCCTTTGCAGGTCGTGACGAATTCGCTGCCGGTGGCCAACCTGTTCACCACCAGTGACACGATCGACCTGGTGCTCGTCGGTGGCTACCTCCACGGACGGACGGGCGTGCTCGTCGGGCCGTATTCGAATCAGATGCTCCGGCAACTCAATGTTCAGCGAGCCGTCTTGAGTGTGGCGGGAGCCAATGAAGAGGGTTTTTATAACAGCAATTTGCTGTTGGTGGAGACGGAGCGACAGATGATGCAGTCGGCGGACGAAGTGATGATCCTAGCCGACAGTACGAAGTTCGGTCGCCGGAGTCTGGCCCGGCTATGCGGGCTCGCCGACGCCGACGTCGTCGTCAGCGACAGTCAACTCGAGACGCTCTGGCGGGACCGCCTGGCAGCCGAGGGCGTCGAGTTCGTTGAGGCGCCACCACTGGACGAACCCGCGGTTAAGGATGCTCACGAGTGACGCACTACGAGTGACGATCGAGATCGAGCGGTTTCCAGAACTCAAACGACAACATTTGGAAAAAGAGTCATCCGCCATGATACAAGCCGTTTCCGAATCGACGGTCGTGGACCGGAAGTTGGTAGAACGCGTTGTCCGGCGTGTCGTATTGAGCCACTTGGGGATGGCACCGTCCTCCTCGTCGGAACGAACGTCACGCCCGTCGGAATTGGTTGTCAGCATTTCAGCTCGGCATGTTCATCTGACCGACGAACACGTCGAGATTCTCTTTGGGAAGGGACACACGCTGACGCCGGACAAGCCGCTCTATCAAGAAGGTTTTTACGCGGCGAAGGAAACTGTCATGATCGTCGGACCTCGGCGCCGAATGCTGCCCACGGTGCGCATCCTGGGACCGACTCGCTCTTACAGCCAAGTCGAACTGGCGCTGACGGACGCCATTTCTCTCGGCATCGACGCTCCGGTGCGCCACAGCGGGGACATCGACGGGACCCCCGGTTGCGTGCTCGTGGGTCCCGCCGGCGCGGTGGAACTCGACCGAGGCGTCATCCGGGCGGCTCGGCACGTCCACATGCACGTTCGCGACGCCGAGCGGTTCGGCGTTCAGAACGGCGACACGATGCATTTGCGCGTCCGTTCGCCGCTGTGCAGTGTCTTGTTCGAGGACTTGCTCGTGCGCGCCGACGACCAGAGCAAATTGGAAGTGCACATCGACACGGATGAAGGAAACGCGTGCAACTTGGACGCGGCGACGGAAGTGGAATTGTTGCGACCGGATCGCCCTTGCCGCTGCCAGCAGTAACGGTGGCGTCAAGGTTGTTTGTTTGGCATCCATTGATGGGAGAAACGTTTCATGGCCAAGACACTGGAAGCGCTCGGCATGGTCGAAACCAAAGGCTTTGTGGCCTTGGTGGAGGCGACCGACGCGATGATGAAGGCAGCCAACGTGCAGTTCGTCGGCTGGGACAAGGTAGGAGCCGGGTTGGTCGCCGCTTTCGTGACCGGTGACGTGGCCGCGGTGAAGGCGGCGACCGATGCAGGTGCCGCGGCGGCCGGCCGGATCGGAGAGGTCGTCAGCGTGGAAGTCATTCCTCGCCCGCACGAAGACCTCGACCTGGTGCTGCCCGCGCCCATCACGCCGGCCAAGAAGACGGCCAGTCGCTGATCACTTGCGTCACCATTCGTCTGGATCGACCACCAGCTTGTGCAACCTCCATTGTAAGGAATCGACACCATGCAACACGCTATCGGATTAGTGGAAACTCGGGGTCTGGTCGGACTGGTCAACGCCACCGACGCCATGGCCAAGGCAGCCAATGTGCAGATCGTGAAGCGAGTCGGGATCGGCGGCGGTCTCGTGACGACCATCGTCAGCGGCGACGTCGGAAGTGTCCGCGCCGCTGTCGACGCGGGAGCACAGGCGGCTTCCCAGGTCGGGGAACTTATTTCGACGCACGTCATTCCTCGACCCAGCGAGGGCATCATTGACACATTCTTGGCATAGACGGACTCGAGTGCAACTCGCTCCACAAGGTGTAGACGGATGAAGATCCTCGTGGCGAATCTCGGTTCGACCAGCTTCAAGTTCCGCCTGTTCGATATGGCGGACGAGACGCTGTTGGCTCGAGGCGGCATCGAGCGGATCGGTGCCGAGTCGAGTCCTTGGCGGTTCGAAATCGACGGGAACGAGGTGAGCGGGTTGGACCCGATGCCCGACCATGCCGTGGCGGTCCGCTGGACGCTTGAGCAACTCACCGACCCCGAAGTCGGTTGCCTCGAGTCAGCGGACGAAGTCGCCGCGATCGGCTTCAAAGCCGTGCATGGCGGCCGATTCAGCGGCGTGCAGCGGATCACTCCCGAGGTCCTCGACGCGATGGAGTCAATGAACGCGGTGGCTCCCGCTCACAACCCGCCGTACATCGCGGCCATGCGACTGCTGTCGGAGCGGCTCCCCGAAATCCCGCTCGTGGCGGCCTTCGAGACGGGCTTTCACCAGACGATTCCCGAGGCTTGGAGTTGCTATGGGGTTCCCTATGCATGGACGCGCGAGTTGGGAATTCGCCGCTATGGTTTCCACGGTGCCAGTCACCGGTATATCGCCGAACGGACAGCCGAACTGTCGGGCCGAAGCGACCTTCGCGTCATCTCGTGTCACTTGGGTGGTTCGAGTAGCCTTTGTGCGATTCACTCCGGGAAGAGCGTGGCGACGACGATGGGGATGAGTCCTCAGACGGGACTGATCCACAACAATCGTGTGGGCGACTTCGATCCCTATGCACTTCCTCTGATCCAAGAGGCGACCGGCCTTTCGCTCGAAGCGATCTTGCAGCGATTGGCGACGGAAGGAGGTCTGCTCGGAATCAGCGGCGTCAGCGGCGACCTGCGCGATCTCGAGCAGGCAGCGGCTGAGGGAAACGAACGAGCCCGTCTGGCCATCGATGTCTTCGTCGCCGACATTCGCCGGCACCTCGGTTCGATGCTGACGGCACTCGGGGGCGTCGACTGGCTCGTCTTCACCGGCGGCATCGGTGAACATGGCGTCTCGGTGCGCGAGGCCGTCTGCTTGGGACTTTCGGAGTTGGGATGGCGACTCGATCCGCAGCGCAACGCATCCGTCGATGGCGAAACGCGCATCGATGACGGAACTGCGTCATCTGAGATTTGGGTCATTCCCACCAACGAAGAACTCATTGTCGCTCGGCAAACCCATCGCCTGCTCAAGGAGTAAGCCGTGTTCATCGCCCGTGTCACCGGTTCGGTCGTCGCGACGCAGAAAGTCGAGTCGCTCGTCGGATTCAAACTCCTTTCGGTCGAACCTTTCCGACTCGATCCGAAAGATCGCCGACAACTTGTGACGACCGGCCGCACCTTCATTGCCGTCGACACGTTGGGAGCCGGCGAGGGCGACTTCGTGCTCATCACGCAGGGATCGAGCGCCCGATTGACGCCCCAGACGAGAGACTTGCCTATCGACTCCGTGATCGTCGGCATCATCGACTCGGTCCATGTCGAACAAGCCTGCGTCTATTCGCGGGAAGATAGAACGTAAGGAACCAGACAATGCAAATCAACGAATCCCTAGTGCGCGACGTGGTGGCTCAGGTTCTCGCCGAAGTCAGTCGGCATAGCGGAAGGCCGCGCAGCTCGGTGGGCCGGCACGGTCTTTTCGAGGACGTCGACGCCGCGGTCGCCGCGGCCGACGAAGCCTATCGGGAACTTGGACGCAAAGGCATGGGTGCGCGGCGGCGCGTTATCGATATCATTCGGCGGATCTCCATCGAGCAGGCCACGGAACTCGGCACGATGGAGATGAACGAAACGCGGATCGGACGCCTACCGCACAAGATCGAAAAACTCCGTACGCTGGGCGAGCGGACGCCGGGAGTCGAGTTCCTGCGAACCGAGGCCTTCAGCGGCGACCATGGCCTGGCGGTGGTCGAGCGGGCTCCCTTTGGGGTGATCGGTGCGGTCACCCCCGTGACGCACTCGCTGCCGACCATCACGGGAAACGCGATCAGCATGATCGCCGGCGGGAACGCGGTCGTGGTGAACCCGCATCCCAGTGGCAAACGCGTCGCCGCCGAAGGCGTCCGACGTTTCAACGAAGCCATCGCTCGCGAAGTCGGGATCGACAATCTCATCTGTTTGATCACCGAACCGACGCTCGAAACGGCTCAAGCCCTCTTCCAGCACCGAGGCATCAGCCTCATTTGTGTCACAGGCGGACCGGCTGTGGCGCGTGCGGCGCTCAATAGCGGCAAACGGGCGGTCGTGGCTGGGCCAGGGAATCCACCCGTCGTCGTCGATGAAACGGCCGATCTGGACCGAGCCGCTCGGTGCATCATCCAAGGCGCCTCATATGACAACAACTTGTTGTGCATCGCCGAAAAGGAAGTCTTCGTCGTCGACCAGGTCTTCGATGCCATGATGGCGGCGATGGAACGAGCTGGTGCCGTGCGACTTTCGCCCAGCGAAATCGACCGGCTGACCGAGGCGGCGATGGTGATGGTGGGGGAAGGCGAGCACCGTCATCTTGCGCCGAGCAAGGAGTTGCTCGGACAGGATGCCTCGAAGCTGGCAGCGGCAGCCGGCCGAAGGATTCCCGAAACGGTCGAACTCGTCTTCGGCGAAACCGACGAACATCATCCGTTCGTCTCGGTCGAGCAGATGATGCCCTTCCTGCCGTTCGTGCGTTGCCGCGATGTCGATGAGGCGATCGAGCGGGCTAGGCAGTACGAACATGGATTTCGGCACACGGCCATCATTCACTCGAACAATGTGCGGAATATGACCCGCATGGGGCAGATTCTCGACACGACCCTGTTCGTCAAGAACGGACCCTGCATGGCCGCATTGGGACTCGGTGGCGAAGGCTACCTCTCCTTCTCGATCGCAGGACCGACGGGCGAGGGCGTCACGACGCCGTTGACGTTCACGCGAGAACGACGCTGCTCGATGATCGACGACCTTTGGGTGATCGGAAAACCATGATGCAACTGGCGCACGTCCTCGGTACGGCCACTGCGACGTTGAAGCATCCGTCTCTGGAAGGAAGACGGCTCTTGATCGTCCAACCGCTTCTGGCGGATGAAACGACGCCGGACGGCGACCCGTTGCTGGCAGTCGACGGCGTCGGCGCCGGTAAGGGCGAATATGTGATGATCACCAGCGATGGGCGGGGAGCCCGCGATCTTCTGCAGTGCGAGATTACCCCTGTGCGCTGGACTGTGATTGGAATTCGAGACGCGAAGAGGACGATGCTGGCAGAGGAGGGACCGGCCGCGTGAGCCTAACATCGGACAACCCGGTTCACCCCGACGACGATCTGATCGATCGGATCGTGCGCGAGGTGCTCCTGCGATTGGCCGACACGTCGACCGAGACGACGACACCTCCTGCACTGCCTTCGGTCATTACTGCGGACGATGTGAAAGCGGTACCGAGTGGCGGTGCCTTGACGGTTTCTGAGAAAGCAGTCGTAACACCGGCAGCTCGAGACATTTTGCGGGCTCGAAAAGTACAACTCGTGCGCACCGGGGCGCCGGCGGCGAACTCGGCCTCTCGAGTCGTCGTCCTGCATCAAGATGGATCGACTTGGGAAACGGAGCAGGACGAAGAGCTCGTCCAGCGCACACTCGTGTCACTGCAAGCAGGGGCCGTCGGTGCGGTGGTTGTGGTACGACACCCTCACCGTCTTGTGGTGAAGCTGAATCGGCACACGGCGGTGGTGGCCGCGGTGGTTAGGGCGGGGCATGAGGAAGCACTGCGAGAAGACGATTTTGTTCCCAATGTTCTCGTGACATCCCTGGGAACGCCTCAGGCACTGGTTCGTCGCTGGTGCGGCTACCTGGCACAGTCGGCGAGTCGACGTGGAATGGTCGGCAGTTTCTAGATGAGGTCCATGCCATGCGTGTGGCACAAATCGTAGGTACAGTGACACTCAACGAACATCTTCCCGAGTTCACAGGCGCTCGGTTGCGCCTAGCCATTCCCTTTACCGCGGAAGAACTGGCTGAAGGCGTCCCGGAGCGGGCGGATACGGTCGTCCTGTGGGATGAGCTGGCGGCTGGGATCGGGTCGTGGATCGCATTGAGTGAGGGGCCCGAAGCGGCCCAGCCCTTCCGTCCCGAGATCAAACCCGTGGATGCCTACAACGCCGCCATTTTGGACACCGTGGATGTGGAGATCGAGCGAAAGCAACAAAACGGATGACTGGATCGAAAGGAAAGATGGCGGCCATTCGACAAGAGCAGCCCTTCGAATCCTACTGACAATTGAACTGAGGACCATTCGATGAACGGAAACGTATTTCAGATCAAGAAGGACATTTGCGATATCGGCCGGCGGCTTTATAACAAGGGCTTCGCTGCGGCCAACGACGGCAACATCTCTGTACGGATCGGCGAAAACGAAGTGCTCTGCACTCCGACGATGCATTCGAAAGGTTTCCTGAAGCCGGACGACATTTGCACGATCGATATGACGGGGAAACAGATTGCCGGCAGGAAGAAGCGTTCGAGCGAGGCACTGTTGCATCTGGAGATCTACAAGCGCCGACCCGACGTGCGATCCGTCGTTCACTGTCACCCGCCGCATGCGACGGCGTTCGCCGTGGCCCGCGAGCCCATACCTCAGTGCGTCTTGCCGGAGGTCGAAGTCTTTCTCGGGGACGTTCCCATTACGAAATATGAGACGCCCGGAGGTCAGGCCTTTGCGGACACGATCACGCCGTTCGTCGACAAGACGAACGTAATCATCCTGGCCAATCATGGAACGGTGAGTTATGGCGAGGACGTGGAACGAGCATATTGGTGGACCGAGATTCTAGACGCCTATTGCCGGATCCTCATGTTGGCTCGGGGGCTCGGACGCATCCATTATTTCCCCGAAGATAAGGAGCGGGAGTTGCTCGAGCTGAAACAGCGACTCGGGTTCACCGACCCTCGGTTGACCAAGGAATACGAAAACTGCGACATCTGCGCCAATGACATCTTTCGGGATAGCTGGCGTGAGACGGGAGTCGAACGTCGGGCTTTCGATCCGCCGCCGCGGATGGGCGAGAGTTGTTCGGCGTCGGCCAGCGGCAATGATGAGGAACGCGTTGATGATGCGACCGAGCAGTTGATTCAGCAGATCACCGACCGCGTCATGTCGGCACTGCAGCAGCGAGCCGTGGGAGTGTAAGGGGAGATCATGATGAAGGTAGCCATCATCGGTGGAGGAGGTTTGGTCGGTTCCAGTGCCGCATTCGCATTGCAGTGTGGTGGCGTCGTGCGCGAGATCGCACTAATCGATGTGAACCAAGAGCTAGCCGAAGGGCAGGCTCTCGACTTGCAGCACGGTACGCCGAGCGTAGCGGATCAGGTCGTGCAGGCGGGTGGCTATGAGCAGATTCCGGACAGTGATGTAATTTGTATCACGGCCGGGTTGCGGCGCAAGCCGAACGAAAGCCGGCTCGATCTGATCAACCGCAACACCGGCTTGTTCCGGCAAATCTTGAAGGACGTAGCGGCCGCCGGTCCCAAGTCGTCGGCCATCGTACTCGTAGTTTCCAATCCAGTCGACATTTTGACGTACGTTGCCGCGCGGGAACTGAGTCTTCCGAGCAGCCACATCGTCGGCCTCGGAACGCAGCTCGATACGATCCGCTTTTGCAGTTGGATCGCCGCGGCACTCGAGGTGCCTCCGACGCAGGTGTCGGCGCGGATCTTGGGAGAGCACGGCGACAGCATGGTGCCGATCTGGTCGTCCGCGACGGTCGGCGGATTCCCGCTCGACCGGCATCCTCGGTGGCGCCCGGCATTGGCCAACGAGATTTTTGCTCGGACGAAGGGATCGGGTGCGGAGGTGATCCGCAAGAAGGGCGGAGCCGGTTTCGCGGTCGGCATCGCCATTCGGGACGTGATTCACTCGATCGCTCTGGACCAGCGCCGCATCCTCCCCGTTTCCACGGTGCAGGAAGGCTGCTACGGTGTACGAGATGTGGCCCTTTCGGTACCGACTGTCGTGGGCCGCTGCGGGGTGCTCGAGCGGCTCGAGTTGGAATTGTGGCCCAAAGAAGTGCAAGGCATCCGCAACAGTGCCCGGCGGTTGAGGGAGACACTCGAGCAGGTCGGGTCGACGGCCTGATCAACGGCGATCAAGTTGGAGGGAGGAAATCGCGAGGTGGCTCAGTCTGGTGAGTCGGCTGCGCTGGTGCTCTTTTCCGGCGGCCAGGATTCCACGACGGCTCTCTTTTGGGCCAAACAGCGATTCGAGCGAGTCGAGACGATCGGGTTCGACTACGGCCAGCGGCATCGCGTCGAACTCGACCAGGCTCGCCGGATCGCCGACCACGCGGGGGTGCCGTTCCATGTCGTCGATATTCGCGGCACGCTGCGAGGTTCGGCGCTCACCGACGACGGTCTCGACATGTCGGCGGCTCATCAGCAGAATCCAGATCTCCCAGCCAGTTTCCTGCCGGCTCGCAACGCTCTCTTCTTGACGCTTGCTGCCGGACACGCGTACAACCTCGGCATCTGCGATCTTGTGGGCGGGATGTGCCAGACCGACTATTCGGGCTATCCCGATTGCCGGCGCGTATTCATCGATGCCATGGAAGTGTCACTGTCGTTGGCCTTGGAGCGCGATTTTCGCATTCACACGCCATTGATGTATCTCACGAAGGCGGAGACCTGGAAGATGGCTCGCGAGCTCGGGATTCTGGAGTTGGTACGTGAGTGGACGCACACGGACTACTACGGGAACCGGGACGAGAAACACGAGTGGGGCTACGGCCGGCTCGACAATCCCGCGTCGATCCTGAGGGCCAAGGGGTACGAAGAGGCGAAGGAAAAGGGGTGGATCTAGGGCGCCACGGGATTGAGGAGTCGTTGCATGACGGGGGAATAGCCCGAAGGTCTGAACGGAATCCGTTGCATCGTTAGAGGGAAATCGGTTACAATCCGTGTACCTGCAACGATTGGCCTTGGACGGGGAGGCGTCGCGTATGGTTCAGCATAAGCTCGGCACGTTCGATTACATTGTACTGATGTTCGGCGCGGCATGCAGCATGCTACTGGTATATTATGTCTCTTCCAATGTTGTCGCAGCCGCATGCTTCCTGCCAGTTGGGGTGGGGGCTATTGCCACAGCGTTGCCTCTGATTCGAAAGCTTAGAGAGTATTGCGTCTTCGATCGTCCACGTCAACTGAAGCGACTTGTGCCGGCTTTGTTGATGCCATCTGTGTTGGGCACTTTGGCAGCGTACTATTTTTGGAGGCACGACCTTTATCTGTCTGTTGCCTACTTTGCCCTCGCGGCACTTGTCGTGGCAGCGATGTTTTCCATGATACGGCCCGCGGAAGCAATCCAACCTGCGCAACAACTTAGGCGGCACATGGATCAAGACGGGACGTCCAAGAAGTGACGGCTGCCCCGCCGGGAGTGCTCTTCTTATCCTGAGGACACGATTCGACTGAGCCACTCCATCGCCTTCGTGCTCAGCGCAGCGGTGCTCGTAGTCGCAGTCGAAAGTCACAACGAATCGGGCGCGCCGCATTTATCGTTCTGTCGAATGTCGCCGAGCTGTTCTCGGGCAATGGCGGAATCAGTATCGATTTCGTGCAGGAGCGAGAATCCTCTTACAAATTAGCAGCCAGCACGCCCACATCCACATCGAAATACTTCGCCAGCTTGCGGATCATCTGTCGGCTCAGAGGTCTTTTGCCGGCCAGCACTTCCGAGATCGACGATTTAGCCAGACCTGTTTCCCTACTTAGCTGGGCCTGCGTGATGCCCTTGGCTTCCAGGAAGTGCCGCAACATTTCGGCATCGGAGGCGGGCTCGATGGCGTGGTGGGAATCCTCATAGGCAGCCACCAGGTCGCTCAGTGCATCGAGGTACATCGTCTCTCCATCGTTGAGATCCCCCTGAGCGAGCAATCGGTCCATGACCTTTTGCGCCTCAGCCAAATGCTCATCCGATTTGATCGAGGCCAGTGGAAACGCCAACACGAGTTCCAAGTAGGAATCGCGGTCTTTGCGCTTAAGTCGGAATCTCGTTCTTGGAGCCATCTCAGTTCTCT
>WFWZ01000023.1 GCA_015490875.1 Planctomycetaceae bacterium | reverse complement strand
CTCCCACCCCTCCCCGAACAGACGGCCATTGTGCGGTTCTTGGACTACGTGGAGCGGCGGATTCGGCGGTACATCCGCGCCAAGCAGAAGCTGATCAAGCTGCTCGAGGAGTACAAGCAGGCGCTCATCCACCAGGCCGTTACCGGAAGAATGGATGTCCGTACCAGTAAGCCGTACCCCGAATACAAGGACTCCGGCGTCGAATGGCTGGGCCAGGTGCCGGCGCATTGGGAGGTGCGGCGCAACGCCCAGCTGTTTGTTCAGCGTAACGAAACCGGCTTCGCACAACTTCCCATCCTTGAGGTCTCCTTGAGGACCGGTGTCCGGATACGAGACCTGGCAGATGGTGCGCGTAAGCAGGTCATGTCAGAACGTGAAGGGTATAAGCGAGTTCGCCAGGGGGAAGTCGCGTACAACATGATGAGGATGTGGCAGGGGGCAGTCGGGATAGCTCCTGTTGATGGCCTAGTTAGTCCAGCGTATATCGTTGCTGCACCTCGATCGGGGGTTAACGCGCATTATTATGTGAGGCTATTCACGATTCCTGACTACAAATCAGAGATTGATCGCTGCTCACGTGGGATAGTGAAGGACCGGAACCGGCTCTATTGGGAAGACTTCAAGAGTATGTCGTCACCGTATCCCCCCCTCCCCGAACAAACGGCCATCGTGGAGTACCTGGACGAGCAGATCGCCAAGATCGACCGCGCCGGTAGCGCCGCCCGGCGCGAGATCGAGCTGCTTGAGGAATACCGCACTCGGCTGATCGCCGACGTGGTGACCGGTAAGCTGGACGTGAGAAATGTGAAGTTGGAAGAGGGAAGTGTCAATGACGAGGGCGACGAGGCGGATTGGTTCACCGGGGAGGAGAACAGCGAAATGGAGGGCAGTCAGGATGGCGATTACGAAGGGACATGACATCGGAGAGTGCTCCTAACGAGACCGAATTCCGACTACGATAAAGGAATCTCGCCCCGTACGATGAAGACGGCTGAGCGCCCTCGTGCGGTGCGAGTTACGCCTGGTGCAGCAAGCAAGCGGGAGACACTTCGCGCGGGAGGGCGACGACCGCGAATGTAAAGGGAACGCTATGAATGATCGAGAAGAACAGAGTTCGATGCCGCCGCGGATCGAGTTTCTGAAAGTACAAAACTTTCGTGTATTGAGAGACGTGGAATTTGAGAAACTCAGGCCGCTCACGGTGCTTCTGGGTCCCAACGGAAGCGGCAAGTCAACGGTATTCGATGTCTTTGCTTTTCTTGCAGAGTGCTTTGAAAGCGGGTTGCGGAGAGCCTGGGATAAACGAGGCCGAGCCAAGGAGCTTCGATCGCGGGATGCCAAAGGTCCCGTCGTGATCGAGATCAAGTACCGTGAACCCGGTTACCCATTGGTCACCTATCACCTGAGTGTCGACGAGAAGGACGGTAGCCCGTTCGTGGCGGAAGAGTGGTTGCAGTGGCGTCGGGGATCGCACGGAAAGCCCTTCCGGTTTCTTGAGTACCGCGAGGGCAAAGGCCGTGCGATCAGCGGCGATTTGCCTGATGCAGAAGACAAGCGAGTCGAGATTCCTCTAAAGAGCGCGGACCTGTTGGCAGTCAACGCTCTCGGTCAATTCGAAGAACATCCGCGAGTGGCGGCGTTGCGCGATTTCATCACCGGCTGGTACGTTTCCTATCTGTCAGCGGACAGCGCCCGGGGGCAACCGGAAGCAGGGCCTCATGAACAGTTATCCCGAACCGGAAATAACCTGGCGAACGTGATCCAGTACCTGTCCGAGCAACACCCGGAACGACTCGAGAGGATTTTCGCAGTATTGCGGCAACGTGTTCCGCGCATCGAAAAGGTCGTGGCGGAAACCATGCCGGATGGCCGCTTGCTGTTACAAATCAAAGATGCACCGTTCTCGCATCCTGTGTTCGCACGTTTCGCTTCGGACGGCACGCTGAAAATGCTTGCCTATCTGGTGCTGTTGTACGACCCGGAGCCCCCTCCGTTCATCGGCATCGAGGAACCGGAGAATTTTCTGCATCCTCGGCTCTTGCCCGAACTCGCGGAGGAATGCCGGCGAGCCACCCATCGGACGCAATTGCTCGTCACCACGCATTCGCCTTTCTTTCTCAACCCCCTACTTCCCGAAGAAGTGTGGGTGTTGTGGCGCAACGAACGCGGCTACACGCAAGCCAAGCAAGTCTCCACACTCCAGGGAGTGACCGATTTCGTCAAGCATGGGGCACTGTTGGGGCACCTCTGGATGGAAGGTCATCTAGGGGTGGGTGACCCGCTTGTCAACGAAGGCATGCCGACCATGCAAGCGCAGGAGGCTAAGCGGTGACGGCCAGCCACCTCGAGATGCTTGTTGAAGAACCGTCCATGGAGGCCTTTCTTCGCGGTTTGCTTCCCCGGCTGTTGCCAGAGGAACGAACTTTCAATGTGCACCCATTTCAAGGAAAAATGGACCTGCTGGCGAAGTTGCAAGCGCGACTTCGGGGGTATGCGGCTTGGTTGCCTCCCGATTGGCGAATCGTAGTGGTTGTGGATCGGGATGACGACGATTGCCATGATTTGAAGCGGCAGTTGGAGGAGCTTGCATTGGAGGCTGGTTTGCGGACTCGGAGCCGTTTGCCCCGATCGTGGCAACTTGTGAACCGGATTGCCATTGAAGAATTGGAAGCGTGGTATTTCGGTGACTGGGACGCGGTCACATCCGCTTTTCCGAGGCTGTCGCCGAACGTCCCTAGCCAAAGAGGATTTCGAAATCCTGACGCCATCGCCGGGGGCACGTGGGAGGCCTTTGAAAGGCTTCTGAAACGCCGTGGGTACTACAAGAGTGGACTTCGGAAAATCGAGGTCGCCCGTATGCTTGGCAAGATTGTTGACCCCGACCGTTGCCGTTCGAAGAGCTTTCAGTGCTTCCGCGATGCCGTTCGCGAGGCAGTCAGTGCACCTAGACACGGCGGCAACTAAAATGAACCCCACCGACACCTCCGAACGCGGCTTCGAACGTCTGATCTGCACGGCACTGACCGGCTCGGCCTGCGATCCGGGTACCGTGCCCGCAGCCGACGAGGTCCCCGAGCGTCCACCGGCCGAGGGTGCGGGCTGGATCTGCGGGCGGCCGGAGGACTATGACCGCGAGTACTGCGTCGATCTCGCCCAGCTCGCGGCCTTCCTGCGCAAGACCCAACCCGAGGTGGCCGAGTCCCTGACGCTCGACGAGGACGGCCCGACTCGGCGCAAGTTTCTCTCGAGGCTACAGGGCGAAATCACCAAACGCGGGACCATCGACGTGCTGCGCCACGGCATCAAGCACGGGCCACACCACCTCGACCTCTTCTACGGCACGCCCTCGCCCGGCAACCCGAAGGCAGCCGAGCGCTTCGCCGCCAACCGCTTCAGCGTGACGCGCCAGCTCCGCTACTCGCGCGATCACACCCAGCGGGCGCTCGACCTCGCTCTCTTCGTCAACGGCCTGCCGATCGCTACGTTCGAACTCAAAAACAGCCTCACCAAGCAAACCGTCGCCGACGCGGTCGAGCAGTACAAACGCGACCGCGACCCGCGCGAAAAGCTCTTCGAGTTCGGCCGCTGCGTGGCGCACTTCGCGGTGGACGACCACGAGGTGCGCTTCTGCACGCACCTGAAGGGCAAGGCCTCGTGGTTCCTGCCCTTCAACCAGGGCTGGAACGACGGCGCCGGCAACCCGCCGAACCCCGACGGGCTCAAGACCGACTATCTCTGGAAGCGCATCCTCACCCGCGAAAGCCTGACCGACATTCTCGAGAACTACGCGCAAGTGATCGTCGAGAAAGACCCGCGCACCGGCAGGAAGAGTCGCAAGCAAGTTTGGCCGCGCTACCACCAGCTCGACGTCGTGCGCAAGCTATTGGCCGACGCGAGCGAGCACGGCGCCGGCAAGCGCTACCTGATCCAGCACTCGGCAGGCAGCGGCAAATCGAACTCCATCGCGTGGCTCGCCCACCAGCTTATCGGGCTTTCCAAAGACGGCGCACCGGTCTTCGACTCGATCATCGTCGTCACCGACCGGCGCGTCCTCGACCAGCAGATCAAGGATACGATCAAGCAGTTTGCTCAGGTGGGCGCGACGGTCGGCCACGCCGAGCGTTCGGGCGACCTCCGCCGGTTTCTGGCCGGCGGCAAGAAGATCATCATCTCCACGGTTCAGAAGTTCCCGTTCATCCTGGATGAGATCGGCAGCGAGCACGCCGGCCAGCGCTTTGCGATCATCATCGACGAGGCGCACTCGAGCCAGGGCGGCCGCACGACGGCCAAGATGCATCAGGCGCTTGCGGGTGGGAATGCGGTCGATGAGGATGAGACGCTCGAGGACCGGATCAACCGCCTGATCGAGGCCAAGAAGCTGCTTCCCAACGCGAGCTACTTTGCCTTCACGGCCACGCCCAAGAACAAGACGCTCGAGCTCTTCGGCGAACCGGTCGCGCAGCCGGACGGTACGGTGAAGCACCGGCCGTTTCACAGTTACACAATGAAGCAGGCGATCGAAGAGGGCTTCATCCTCGACGTGCTCGCCCACTACACGCCGGTCGACAGCTATTACCGGCTCGTCAAGAAGATCGAAGACGACCCCGAGTTCGACACGAAGAAGGCGCAGAAGAAGTTGCGACGCTACGTCGAGAGCCACGAGCACGCAATTCGGCTCAAGGCGGAGATCATGGTGGACCATTTCCACCAGCAGGTGCTCGCGAAGAACAAGATCGGCGGCGAGGCGCGGGCGATGGTCGTGACTGGCAGCATCGAGCGCGCGATTCAGTATTTCCACGCCTTTCGCGACTATCTGCGGGAGCGCAAGAGTCTGTACCAGGCGATTGTCGCCTTCTCCGGCGAACACGAGTACGGCGGCGAGAAGGTGACCGAAGCGTCACTCAACGGTTTTCCTTCGAGTCAGATTGCCGACAAGATCCGCGAGGATCCCTACCGGTTCTTGATCTGCGCCGACAAGTTCCAGACCGGCTACGACGAGCCGTTGCTGCATACGATGTACGTAGACAAGGCGCTCTCGGGTGTCAAAGCGGTGCAGACACTCTCACGGCTCAATCGCGCGCACCCGAAGAAGCACGACGTCTTCGTCCTCGACTTCCAGAACGACGTCGAAACGATCCGCAAGGCCTTCGAGCCGTACTACCGCGCGACGCTCCTGGCGGACGAGACCGATCCCAACAAGCTCCACGACTTGAAAGCCGCCCTCGACGGCTACCAGGTCTATGCGCCCGAACAGGTGGATGAGCTGGTCCGACTCTACATGGACGGCGCCGACCGGGACCGGCTCGACCCGATCCTCGATGCCTGTGTGGCCGCTTACTGCGAAGAGCTGGACGAGGACGGCCAGGTCGACTTCAAGGGCAAGGCGAAAGCGTTCCTGCGCACCTACGGCTTCTTGTCGCAGGTGTTGCCATATGCGAATGCCGACTGGGAAAAGCTGTCCATCTTCCTGACGTTCCTCGTTCCCAAACTGCCCGCTCCTCGCGAGGAGGATTTATCGCGGGGCATTCTGGAGGCCATCGACATGGACAGCTATCGCGTCGAAAAGCGTGCTGCGGTCAAGATCTTGTTGCCCGACGAAGACGGCGAAATCGAGCCCGTACCGACTGCGGGCGGTAGTCGGAAACCCGAGCCCGAACTGGACCGATTGTCCAACATTATCAAGACTTTCAACGATCAGTTCGGCAACATCGAGTGGACGGACCGGGACCGCGTGCATCGCCTCATCACCGAAGAGATCCCCAACCGAGTGGCGGCCGATCCGGCCTATCGGAACGCCGTGAAGAACTCCGACAAGCAGAACGCCCGCATTGAACACGACCACGCGCTCGTGCGAGTCATGACCGCGCTGCTCCAGGACGACACGGAGCTCTTCAAGCAGTTCACGGACAACGAGGGCTTTCGGCGGTGGCTGAGCGATACGGTGTTTGCATTGACCTATAAGTAGATTGGCACTGCCTGCGCCGCCTCATCCCAGCCTCGCCCTCCCGCCCCATGGATACATCCGTGCCCGAGCCGCTACCATACGGTATAGGGGTGCCAGCGTCTCACACTCACGGACGGTCATTGAGGAGTCTCTTCGGATGCGACTGCCACCGCTGCTATTCTCGCTTATCCTTATGCTCGCCGGTCTTTCCGTATCAGTGCAAGCCGATTCGCTCGTGAAGCACTTCCCGCAAGCCAAGAAATCGGGGTGCATCGCGTGTCACTCGCAAATCGAGCCGATCCGCGAGATTGGATCCAAAATGCTGGATCAGATTATGCGGCGAGGTGCTG
>WFWZ01000022.1 GCA_015490875.1 Planctomycetaceae bacterium | reverse complement strand
CTCGGCTCCCGCCTGGAACTCGCCGCACCAGTCGATGCGATACGTGCCAGCGGCATCCGGCGGGCTGACGGAAATGACGCGGTACTCGGTCAGCACCGGCGGAGCGCCCGGGGGATGGTAGACCAACGCTAGTTCGAAACGAGCCGAAAAGTCAGGCCGGCTCATGACGTGAACCGAAGTCACTTCCGTCATTCCGTTGTGATCAGGCCACCGATCGAGTCCCTCCGGCCACGACCAGTAGCCGGCGACTCCATCGATCTTCTTCCATGCGAACCGCAAGCCACGATGCCACGGGTGATCGGCCGGCTGCCGGTCAGTCAGGACGGCACCTTCCGTCGTGCCAAGAGGGTGAAAATAGGGACATCCCTTTTCTTTGCCATCTCCGAGGTGGTTGAATTGCCAGACGACGTGATCACCCTGAAGAAGCGCCAGGAAGGAGGGACCTTTCTTCCAGCGAAAGGAATGGGAAGGCTGCCCTGGGGCCGTCGAACCGAGCAGGAATGAGCCGAGCACGCATGCGAGGATGCCGATCCGAACCAAGCGAGGCATTGCCGTCTCCTTTTATCTCTAGAGGCCATAAGTGGTGCCGCCACTCCTCCAGAATCGAAAACATTATAGACGAAGCATACTTTAATGTATATCTGGGGGTGGTGGCGCGAACCGCCGTGTTGTAGGGTGCTTTTTGGGGCTGGCGAACGCAAACGGGCGGGCCGGATCTGGAGAGAAGACGATGGGTGGTGCTACAGACACGACAGGCCGGAAGGAGTGGCTCGAGTTCGAAGCGACTCAGCAGCAATTCGACGTGGGATCGACGCGTGTCGGTGGGCAGCCGGGGCTGCGGCCGACCGTCTTGATCGGTTCGGTCTTCTACCACGGGCACGACGTGCTGGTCGACGAGGAACGAGGCGAGTGCGATCGCGACGCGGCGGAAGCGTGCATCCGTCTCCAGGAGGACTTCGCTCAGCGAACCGGCAATCCTTGTATGCTTGATGTGGTCGGAGCCAACCCCGAGGCGATCGAGCGTCTGTTGGAGTTTACGGTCAGCGTTTCCGAGGCGCCGTTGCTTGTGGATGGTACGACGCCCGAGGTACGATTGGCGGGCGTCCGCTACCTTGCGGAAAAGGGAATGATCGATCGCGTCGTGTACAACTCCGTGCAGCCGGAGACGAAGGACGAGGAGCTGGCGGCGATCGAGGAACTCGGAGTTCGCTCGGCCATTCTACTGGCGTATAACTTGCGGGACTTTACTGGAGCCGGTCGCGTCGAAGCCGTGCGCGAACTGGTGCCGCGACTGCGAGACGCAGGAATCGAACAGGTGATGGTTGATACCTGCGTATTGGATCTCGCCAGTATGGGACAGGCGCTGGAAGCCTTGTTCCAAGTCAAGCGGGCATTCGGCCTGCCGGCCGGCGCTGGAGTGCACAACGCGGTGGCCACGTGGAAGGGACTGAAAAAGAAGATGGGCCGACAGGCAAGCGGCCCGTGCGCCGCTTCGGCCTGCGCCGCGGCGGTCGCCACTGGCGCGGACTTCCTTCTCTACGGCCCCGTGGAAGATGCGCCGCTGGTCTTCCCGGCCGTCGCCATGGTCGACACGGCGCTCAGCCAGATCATGATGGAACGAGGTTCTCGGCCACCCGAAGACCATCCGCGGTTTCGCATCGGGTAGACTGCGGTGGCCACTGTCTTGTCAAGCCTCTGAATGAGCGAGGGTCTCCGGAGCGTGGAAACGTCCTTCCCAGGAGAATCCGTGGACGCGCAAGCCGTCATGGCGGAACTGATCGCGGGCAACCCGCACTCGACCGGCACGGTAACGACGCCGGTCGATGAAGACGAGGTGGTCCGGTACTTGGGCTATCCGGCGGGGACCGAACCGACGAAGCGCGTCGCGGAAGCGCTGCAACGATGGATTCCACGCGCAATAGCGGTGGCCGAGCCTCGTGCAACGTTTCTAGTCCTTCCGGTCGTTTCCAAGACCCGACGCCGCTTGACGCTGCGCATGCCTCGAGAACGCCCCCCCCTCGAACAACGATCACAGGACCCGTCGGCATCCTCGCACGCCGCCGGTGCACGGGATCTCGAGTCTTCGCCTACAAGTACCTTCGAAGGTGCGATCGGCGAGTTTCTAGCTCCTGCCGAGTACGTCGCCGTGTTCGTCGCGACGGCCGGCCAGGGAATCGAAGCGTTGGCTAGGGAGCTTCGCGAAGAGGGAGAAGAATTGGGGGCGATGGTCGTGAACGCGGTCGGCGCCGAGCGGGCGGAGGAAGCAGAGACCGAAATGACCCGGCGTCTCCGGGTGAGGATCGAGCCGGTCGGGTATGCTGCCACGCTTCCCTATAGTCCAGGCTATTGCGGTATGAAGCTGACAGAGCAACAGACGCTCTTTGCGCTCTTCGAGGGCATCGATACCGGGGTGACACTGACAGATTCGTGTCTGATGCGTCCGAGCAAATCGGTGTCGGGCCTGGTGGGCATCGGACCGAGTGAAGCGGTGGGCGAGGCCGGGTCTCCTTGCGATCGATGCGAACTCTATCAATGCG
>WFWZ01000021.1 GCA_015490875.1 Planctomycetaceae bacterium | reverse complement strand
AGCCTATTCCCCGCCGCGTATAGGCCGCCAGTGGGTCGATCCGCCGACGCCGAGTTCGCCAAGCAGCTCCGCCCACCAGATACCGGTCTTGGGCACAAAGAGGATTCCTGTCAGGCAGAGCCGGTCGTCGACGCGTGCCCACCCACCCCAAGGATCCGGCGGTGTCTTCGGGATCAGCGGCTCGGCCCGTTTCCACAACGCACCCGCGACCACTCGTCGATTCATGCATCGTCCCTCCTTGGTCGACGCATATCATCCCACGATCATATCAAGAGCGCAAGCATCCCGTTTCGAAGAGATTTGAACTCGTGCCATAGGGAATTCATAACAAATAAACCTGGCCATCGGCACGCGTCGCTCTCTGAGACCCGTATTCTCAGCTCGTCCACTCCTTGCACAATACCTCCGCCTGTTCCAGCACGAGCTCTGTCGCCCGTCGTGTCATGTCCGGCGGATATCCGTACTTTCTTAGGAGCCTTTTTACCAACACACGGATCTTCGCGCGGGCATTCTCTCGCACTTGCCAGTCGATCGTTACGCTCTGCTTGACTCGATCGACGAGTTCCTGTGCAAGCATGCGAAGCTTATCGTCCCCCATGACCTCCCGCGCACTCTCATTGTCAGCAAGGGCATCGTAGAATGCGACCTCGTCCTCGGTCAGGCCGAGTTTCTCCCCGCGAGTTTGGGCCGCTCTCATTTCCTTGGCCAGGTTGATGAGCTCCTCGATAACCTGCGCTGCTCCAATCGCTCGATTCTGGTATCTTCGCAGTGATTCCTCGAGCATCTCGGCAAATGATCTCGCCTGAACGACATTCTTCCGCATCCGCGTCTTGATCTCGTCGTTGATCAGGCGCTTGAGCAGTTCGAGTGCGAGGTTCCGATGCGGCAGGCGTCGCATGTCCGCGAGAAACTGATCTGACAGGATCGAGATATCGGGCTTCTCCAGTCCCGCGGCTGCGAAAATGTCAACTACCTCGGTGGGGTACACCGCGCGGGAGACGAGTTGCCGGATGGCAGACTCGATTTCCTCCGGCGACCGTTCCGACTCCGACGCAGCGACCTTGACGAGCGCCGATCGGATCTCCTGGAAGAGGCCGACCTCGTCCCGGATCGCCATCGCCTGCTCGTGCGGCACCGCAAGCGCAAACGCCTTCGATAGCGCCGAGACCGCCTGAACAAATCGTCGCCTGCCGTTCTCCAACCCAAGAATGAACTCCATCGCGTCTGCAATGCCGGACATCCGCTTCGCGGGCTCGGCACGCAGCACCGCCTGATAGTCAAAGCCGTGCAGAATGTCGCGAACAACCTCGTACTTCTCCATCATCACTGCGACTGCCTGGTCCTGATCAACCGCTGCCTGGCCCTTGCCGCCGCTGGCGGTGTATGTATGCAGGGCCTTCTTGAGCGCGTCGGCGATGCCGAGGTAGTCGACAACCAGCCCACCAGGCTTATCGCGGAAGACACGGTTCACACGGGCGATCGCCTGCATGAGGTTGTGGCCCGTCATCGGTTTATCGATATACATCGTGTGCATGCTGGGACAATCGAAGCCCGTCAGCCACATGTCCCTCACGATCACAAGCTTGAGTTCATCCTGCGGATCCTTGAACCGTCTGGCGATCGCCTCCCGCTGCGCCTTCGTTCGGATGTGAGGCTGCCACGCCGGATCATCCGACGCTGACCCACTCATCACGACCTTGATGACACCCTTGGTATCGTCGTCACTGTGCCAGTTTGGGCGCAGCTTGATGATCGCGTCGTACAGGTCCACGCAGATCCGGCGGGACATGCAGACAATCATCGCCTTCCCATCCATCGCTTCAAGGCGCTTCTCGAAATGCTCCACGATGTCCCTGGCAACCAGCCCCAACCGCTTCTCTGTGCCAACCATCGCCTCGAGCGCGGCCCACTTGCTCTTGAGCCTCTGTTTGTCGCTCTCCTCCTCCCCCTCAGTGATCTCCTCAAACTCCGGGTCGAGGTGGGGCCTCTCCTCCTCGCTCAACTCCAGCTTTGCCAGACGCGATTCGTAATAAATCGGAACCGTTGCGCCGTCCTCCACGGCGCGGAGGATGTCGTACTTGTCAATGTAATCTCCGAACACCGCTGGGGTGCTCTTGTCATCCAGTTCAAGCGGCGTACCCGTGAACCCAATGAACGACGCGTTCGGGAGGGCGTCGCGAAGATACTTCGCCATGCCATACTTGATCTCGCCGCTCTTGCGATCGACCTTGGCGCTGAACCCATAATGACTCCGATGCGCCTCGTCAGCGATCACCACGATGTTTCGGCGTTCGCTGAGTGACTCTCCTCCCTCGAACTTCTGCATTGTCGTAAAGATCACACCCCCGGATGCGACCTGTAACAAACTCTTGAGGTGCTCCCGGCTCTCAGCCTGCACGGGCTTCTGCCGCAGCAGTTCGCTGTTGACGCTGAAGGTGCCGAAGAGCTGGTCATCGAGATCGTTCCGATCGGTGATGACGACAAGCGTCGGGTTCTCCATTGCCGGATGGGCGATGATCTTCCCGGCATAAAACACCATCGAGAGGCTCTTGCCCGAGCCCTGCGTATGCCAGATGACCCCGGCCTTCTTGTCGCCGTCCGGTCGGCTTGCCTCAATCGTCGTTTCAACCGCCTTGTTGACCGCCCAGTACTGGTGATAGGCTGCAGCCTTTTTGGCGATCGACTTCCCGTCATCCTCGAAGGTGACAAAGTGCAGGATGTAATCGAGGAATCGGTGCTTCTCGAACACGCCTCGGATGAGCACCTCGTGCTGGATTTGGGAGACCGGGGCCACCATCTGGCCATCCACCGTCCGCCAGGGCATAAACCGATCCCACCCGGCGGTGATCGTCCCCATCTTGGCTGAGAACCCGTCCGAGATCACCACAGCCTCATTGGTGGCAAACAGCGACGGGATGTCGTTCTTGTAGGTCTCGATCTGGTTGAACGCATGGCGAAGGGTGGTCTTCTCCTCTGCCGGGTTCTTGAGCTCGATCACCGCCACCGGCAGCCCGTTGACGAACACGACCACATCCGGCCTGCGGTTCCGCTTGTCTTCGATCACCGTGAACTGATTGACCACGAGGAACTCGTTGTCGTCGATCTTGGCAGGATCGCGTTCGATGAGCCAGACCTTGCCGTGTCGCTCTTGCCCGTTGTCTCGCCAGGAGACATCGACGCCGTCGGTGAGCAGGCGGTGGAAAGCCCGGTTGTTGACAATCAGCGATGGGCTCTCAGCACGGGTGATGATGCGGACCGCTTCGTCGATGGCTTCATCGGGCACATCGGGATTGATGCGCAGCAAGGCGTGACGGAGCCGATTGACGAGAATCACTTGGCCGTAGTCTTGCCGCTCGGGTGATTCGCCGTCCGGGGCAATCTGCGGGCCGTGGATGTAGTCGTAGCCGAGCTCGCGGAAGACATCAACCGTGGCGATCTCGAGTTGGGATTCGTCGAGGTAGTTACTCACCAGAATCTCACTTGTCAGTATCTCTCCGATTCGAACACAGCAATTTCGCTCCATTTGACTACAGGCTTCAGTGCACGAAGCTTGGCCTTCTTGATGATCTTCGACGGATCAACTGCAGCCTTCAGCGTTGCGTTTGTGATCCAATCATTGTTCCATACCACTACCCTTTCGCCCTTTACGAGTTGGCACAGCTTCTCTCGATACTTGTAATCAGGCTTAATTGGATGACTGATTCGCTGAAGCCAGATCTCCATGTGGCTCGTGTTGGGTAACTTCGATATCTTGCAATGCACCCTCTTGATTACATCGATACGCTCATCATCGGTATCGAGAACACTCAGCAACTTACTGATGATCGCCGCACACACAGGGAATGTCCGTGGGCTGGTGTAAGCAATGTCAACGGCGATACTGATGAGGACGCGCGGGTTGCGTATCTGCTTCACCTTGCTCAACCGCTGATGAAAGTGCGCAAGCGCAACAGTAAGGCTTCCAGCATTGGGGAAATCCATCCCATGTGCGTGAATCACGAGAAGATGCTTCTGCAGGTTGCGGTCGCCCTGCCTACTGCGAAACCACGCTCGCTTATCCGTCTTTATCGAGTGAGCGATGACTTGGTGCGATGCCAATGTCTTCGTTGTGTTCAGCTTCAAGCCGAGGTCAATCAACACTTCATTGAGTGTTTTTAGGATCGATTCGCCAATTTGTGGGCCGTGAACGAAGATTCGGTAGTCATCGCGATACCGAAGGATGCGGTAGTCATCGATGTCCGCATCCTTCAAACGCTTAGCCAACTCAAGGTCGGCATACCCAAGCACCATCTCTGCGATGAAATCCATCAGCACGGACCCTTGCGGGATTCCGTTCGTCTGTCCGTGACGCATGTCCTGAATATGCCAGTCGATCACGTTTCCGATTAGGGAATTGTCGGTTCTGTTCTTCTTTGCGGTTTCCTTACCGTGCAGGGCCCACGCGATGGAGTGGGTGTAGATCGCGGCATAGCAATCCATAATGTCCGCGTGGATGATGTAGTCGTACTCCAACGATAGTTCGATAGACTGCTGCTCGATTCTTTGCCACCAGTTCATAATCTGTGCGGCCTTGTCCTTGCGTTTTGGTGACGCCTGTAGCGGAATGCTGAGGCATTGAATCGGGCCTGCTTTCTGAAACACCTTGAAGCGCTTACGGATCAGCGACCACTGTTCCTTCGTCGTAATCCGTTCGACTAACGACACATAGAGAGCCGGGTGGATCAATTGGAACGGACGCCAAGCGTGGCGACCATCCTTGTTCGATAGCATCGCGTAGTTCACGCCCTCGTGGGCGCGGGGCTTCTTGCTCAAACTTGAAAGCTGCTTGCCTGAAACGACTTTGCATACAGCGGACAACAGGCTGTCAAAGGCGAAGTAAGGCGGCAGTTCAACACTACAATAGCTCTCGGGTTTCAGAAAGAACGCGCGAGCCTGTGTTGCCCGCATGTCAAGGACGGACTTGTCCGGCTCTTGTGTTGCCTTAGCCTTTGCCATCACGCCATCTCCTCAACCAAACCCTCGGCCTCGGGGACTTCGAGCTCGCCGCTCAGGAGTTTGGGGAGAAGGGTGTCGCGTATCTGCGCCAACGAGATAGAGTTGCGACGATTGCCTAACAGCTTTTTGTGCATCCGACCGACGATATCACAGAAGGCGTTGATGATATCCGACTTCGGGATTATGACCGGAATAATCGCTATTTCTTTCGGTTTCACTCGCTGACGACTTCCTGTTGACCCTGACACACGCGAGCGAATCTCTTCCTGAACTGCAGGAGATTTGATAAGTTCGTAGAGGAACGGTCGCCAGTTTTCTTGAACCGGGACGAAGGGCATGAACTCGGTTGAGCAGATTGCCATACCTGAATCCATGATCTCCGGCAGCCAAATGCGTGGAAATCGTGGGTTCATTTTTGATGCAAGCACTGAGTTAAGCGGCACTGCATACTTCCCGCTTTTGATCGTTCCACCCCGTTCCCACTTGGGCTGTCGGCCTTCATCGAAGGCCGGAATGCTGTAATGCTCCCACAGTGTTTCCGGTCGTTTGCCTGGTTGGACCGTCTTGGTCTGTAGAGTAGCAACTTCGGAAAGTGGTCCGACAACCCACCCCTTGGGGATTGGGCCGAGTTCGGAGTCCTCCAGGCAATCGGGGAAGAGGGCAGCGAGGTGGGCGGGGAGGCCGGGGTCGCGGCCGGCGGCCTTGGCTTTGACGGGGTCGAAGTCGATGAACCACGACTTGAACAACGCCTGGGCCATCCGCTCGAGCGTCCGGTTCATCCGCCGATTCAACTCGATCTTGTCGTCCAATGAGCCGAGGATCGATGCGATGCGACATCGGTATCCGCTGTTAGGCCATGGGATCTCTAATGATTCAATATCGGCTCTCTTTGCGTTTCCGAATACTGAACCTCCGCCTTCGATCATCTGCCAGCGAGACTCAAGGTGACGAAGTACAAATTCAATGAAGCGTCGGTCGTCGTACCTATGGGGTCGAATTATTGCGATTCCCCGACCGGTTGCACAGCGTTCCGCAGCCACATTCACACGCCCGATTGGAGCCCTGATGCTGAGCAATATGTCTCCAGGCTCGGCGATTCGTGATGGTGCGTTGCAGAACACCCGCGGTGTCGGGAAACGGTATGTGAAATCACGCACGCCTTGGAAAAAGGGCAATCCATCCCCATGCTTGTTGTATGTATAGCCCGGAGGCGATTGCCCCATGAGAATATCCGCCACCTCCCCTAATTTTATGACTTGATCACTCGGCATAATGCTCCCCCTCTCCCGCGCTGCTCCCAATCGCACGGTCGGCGCGTTCCTCGGCGTGGGTTCGATTCGGGATGTCGCATGGAAAAACCCGCCAAAGTGTGCGTGCCCACGGGCAGAGGCATGGCGGGTCTGCTGACAGAAGCATAGCGAGCGATGTGGACGCGGTCGAGCGATGCTGTATGAAGTTGTTGGGGGTGCGCCGTGCGATCATGAGCCGCCCCCCTTTGGCTTGCGCTTGCGGGTGGTCTTCTTCTTGCCGCTGCGGGTTTTCTTTGGCGTCGA
>WFWZ01000020.1 GCA_015490875.1 Planctomycetaceae bacterium | reverse complement strand
TTTCGGTACCGGGTAAAACCTCTCGCAATCGACGCCGTTTGGGATAACTGTGATTTTCTCCGGATCGGCGCCAAGCAACCTCATTCGTTCCGCGATTTTCTCGCTTACGGCAATCAATGCCGTCGCATCATGCAATGCTCGCCGGATCCGCGGCCCGATCAACGGCAAATCGGGAAACCTTTCGATGTCCTCTCCTCGGCCTGTAATCACAACCGATTTATTCAGCCGTTTACCCAGGCGAGTCGCAACGACTCCATTTGGGTAGACGAAATGCGCATCGATGATATCGCATTCAAAGGACGTGGCCAGCTTGTGGTACGCTCGCAGAACGGCGGGATACATCAGATGAGGATGAAAATAGCCACCCAACTTCGGAATAAACGGGTATCTCGGCCGCTCCGCGTATATGCCATCGACCTCTTCTTGCCGAGGGATCTGCGACCACGGATACCAGCGCTTGCACGCTTTGATGGGCGGAAAGTACGGTGTCGGCGAAATCACCCGCAGGTCGACGTCGGGCCGCTGGGCAAGGAATCGGAGCCGTTCTTTGACGAAGACACCATACACCGGTTGGACGTGGGAGGGAAACGCACCACTCAACACGATCACTCGCGTGCAGACATCCACCGATCACAAGTCCTTTGGGCTCAACCGGTTCTTTGTAGACTTCGGCTGTCGCTAAGTAGTACGCATGGAACTATGTGCTGACGGTGCAATAGCTTTGTCGAATACTTGCACTACTTCTCCAGCGGTCTTAGCCCAACTGTACTGTAGCATCGAATCTCGAATCGCGTTCCGATCCCAACTGGTGGAAAGTGCTCTTGTGATTCCCGTGAACGCCGCCTCGGCCGTCCGTTCTTCGAGTACGATACCGAGTGATCGATCGCCGAGGACGCTTGGAATGCCACCTACTCCGGTGGCGACCGCGGGAACACCGCAAGCGAGCGCTTCCATAAGTACATTTGGCGAACCTTCACGCGAGGTCATGAGTGCGAAGGCATCGGCGGCGCTATACCACAGGGGTAATTCTGTTTGAGGGCGGTCGCCGGCAATCAGTACATGGTTCTCTAGACCCAAAGCACGGACACGCTCTTGGATAACAGGTAGATAGTCCTTAGCCCATCTTGCTTGCCCTCCGACGATTACCAGGAGTATATCTGGATGAACTTCCCGGATTCTTGGGATCGCATCGACGAGAATGTGAAATCCCTTGCGCTCCAGCCGATAACCGACAGAGACAACAATTTTCCTTTCTGGCGATAAGCCCAAGTCCCGACGCGCATCGAGCATGGGGATGGGAGCGAACTTGTCTGTGTCGATGCCGTTTGGAATTACTGTTATTTTTTGTGGATTTGCTCCGTGGTCAATCATTGCGTGAGCGATTTCATCGCTGACAGCGATCAGCTGGGTAGCGTGCTGCAGCGCCCAACGAATCTGCTTACCAATCAACGGAAGCCTAGGAAAGCGAAGCATATCCTCACCACGTCCGGTAATGACGACTGGTATACCGAGCCGTTGTCCCAGGCGAGCGGCCGCAACCCCGCTCGGATACACGAAGTGAGAGTCGATCACGTTAAAGTCGAACGAAGATGCCTTGAGCTTCCTCACTGCACAAAGGACAGATGGGAACATCAATTGGGGGTGGCAGTACCCGCCGATCTTGGGTAAGAACGGATACCTTGGACGTTCCACATGAATTCCATCTACTGTTTCAACACGTGGAACCTGGGAGAATGGATACCAGCGCTTGCACGCTTTGATGGGCGGAAAGTACGGTGTCGGCGAAATCACTCGCAGGTCGACGTCGGGCCGCTGGGCAAGAAATCGGAGCCGTTCTTTGACGAAGACACCGTAAACCGGCTGGACGCGTGATGGAAAACTCGTACTTACGACGAGAACCCGCTTGGTTCGGATGTTCTCCGAGCAAGCGGTCGAGGCGAGTGGACGCTTGCTGGCGGTGTGCATGGCTTCCATTTCGCTCAAAGTAGGTACTCCGTGAGCTCGGACATCGGTTCCGTCGTCACGTCTTCCCAGAGGGACCAGATAATGGCGTCGTCACCCTTCTGCTTCGAGTCCCCACGCTGCAGTCGACTCTCCTTGTCCTGACCACACATGACGCGCCGGCCTCGTGTCTCCACAACCAACGGAAGTGGACTCGTACCAACGAATGTTACGAATAACCTACTTTCGGTGACCTCGGACTCGAATCGCACGGCACACCCCGGCTGCCACTCGCCGTAACCGGGAGCCTTCCACCCGGTCGGATCGCCCTCAAAAGCGCGACAGACGATCGGATCAACGATCGCCTGTTCGTCCCACATCGTCATGGCGACCCCATTCCCAATGCTGAGTTGACCGCGAGGTTCGTCTTCCTCGCTGTTGACGACATTCTCCGAGAGCTGCCAGTTCCAGCGCACGCGGCGAGGTGAGTCGAATTCAAGGTAATCCGCGACCCACAACCCTCGCCCGGCAATCCAGAGCACGTTTCTTTCCACGCTCACCCCCGGACGCCAGGCAGCTCGAGCCCGCGCTAGACAAACTCGATCTCCGAAGGTGGCGTCGAGGTCAGGCGAATCGACTACGTGCGACCATGCCAGGGGACCAGCGTTACTAGCGGGAGCAGCTCCCTCGACCTGAATCGTGTTGTGAGCCGATGGACTGCGGAAGTGACGAACCCACTCGCGATCGCCGAAGTAATACGGCATGCCGGGATCGATCAGCACAGGGCGTCCCTTGTGACAGAAGAGGACCTGAAGGACGTCCAAGTGTCCGTGAGCAGCCGAGGGAGTCCCGTCGCAGTGGAGCCCCTCGGCGATGGGGCCCGCATCAAAGAGAACCCAATCTCCATCGGAACGACCGACGACGTACCCGGAATCCTTGAGAAACACGTGACGTGATAGCCTCTTTAGCTCCAACTCATGCCAGCGCTGGACCCCGTCGGTTCCCATCAGCCAATAGAGTTCCTCGCCAGGCTCGTCACTTGCCGCCTTGAGTCCCGGGTCGTCGAAGAGGACAGCCCCCAGAGCGCAAAGCGATCCAAAATCCCAAAAGTCGCCTGGATGCACGGGAATCGATCGGGCCGAATCGACGTCACCGATGGCCGGCCATCGGCCGTTCGGCTGTCTCATCGCAGCCCCTGCACGAAAAGCATGACAGGCAACCGTTTCCAACTCGGTCATCGGCTCGCCCTGGGCTCTGGCAGCCAGGATTGCCTGGACCAGGAAACCGAGCGTGTAGAAGTGATAGCCTGTCGCTTGTTCAACACAGAAACCGTCGGCATAGAATTGCCTCGGTCCGTGCTCGAGCAGCACCCGCCTTCCTGTCTGTCGCCACCGTGAAGACTCGGGAAGATCGCGTGTTACCAGTCCAATCAACCAAAGCGCCGTTGCCTCACCGATCAGGTGATTATAGGGGCTCGAGTAAAACGAAAGATGCCCACGTAGGTACTCGGCGTGGTCGCAGAGCGCCCCAGCGATTACCTCTAGCTCGTGGTCTCTCCATTCCTCCCAGTCAGCAAGAGCCGCAAGCGACCAGATCCACGCGATCGATCGCATGGCCAGTTCGAGCGCACTCGTCCAGTGAACGCCTTCGAAACGTGGGTTTTCGTCGATCCAACTCAGGATGAGTCGCCGACACGTCTGGGCGAACTCGTTTTTACCAGACAGCAGCCATGCCCTCGCCAGTTCGCTACAGTATTGTTGGCGTCCAAGTTCCCAGACGTACTTAACATCAGCATTCGCCGTTTCGTCCTGCTTGAGAGGAACGTCCGCATAGAACCGACGGGGCCACTTAGTCTTCGTAATCGGGTCGCGGTGCCAGTCCACCGTTCCCGCCAGATCGAACTGGTGGCCTAGCATGCGCCAGTTGCCCGCAAGGATTCTTCGTCCCCGCTCGGCGGCTGATGCCACAAGGCCGGAATAAAAATCCTCATGCCCTCGCGCGAGTTCCTCGAGCGAACAACGGCCAGTACCGGGAACCAAATGTCTCGCGTTCTCGAGGATCGCCTTCCCAGAGCCATGCCTCGTCGGACGCCCCCGTTGACCTACGTGAAAGACGGCCCGCTCGCGCCAAGTGCGGGACCTTTCAGCGAGACGCCCGAGGATTTCTTCCCGGGGCATCTTGCAGAGTTTGGCAAGTTTACTGTAGTTCATCATCGAGTCGCAGGGTCAGCGGACTAGCGGTCACAAACATGTCGCATACGCGTGATCCCTCTAATTGGGAGGGCGAGGCTCCCGCCGAGCCGAATAAGACGTTCGTTTTCTGTTAACGTACCTCTGTCGGTCAACGAAAGCTCCTGTCGAGCCGACAAAGGAGCGACAGCAGCACCGCAGACGGGAACCTGCAAGTCATGGATAGTCGATGTCACGACGGATGACGTGGGGTTGGTCCAGCATACATGAAGTATTTCGGCTCGGCAGGAGCCTCGCCCTCCCAACCTATGGATTCGTCCGCGTTTGAGCCGCCACCATGTGGCATCGCGGTGCCCGTGTCTCGCAATCGCGCACGGACATTTCGTGATTCGGTCAATCCACGATACTTGCCAAGTGTCGAACGATTCGGCTGAGGATCCACTCGCGATGAATGCGCCTCGCCATGCTGCCGCCGTCTTGATAGTGCGTCACAAGCCGGCACAGGAGATGGCGGATCATCAACGCGCGGTAGGCGGCGGTTCCTGTGACGTCTCGATGCGAACCATACCCCCTGAGAACAGCCTCGCGAATCGATGCAACGGGAATCCGCTTCCACGGAAAGTATATGGTCAACATCTCAACGCGATGGATGAAATATGTTATGTCTGTCAGCGGGTAATCCAATCCCGCCATTCCGAAGTCGATCGGCGTCAGCGTCGTGCCGTCCCAGATGATGTTGCCGGGGGCATAATCTCCGTGACTCCACACCATCTCTTCCGAAAGCTCCGCCGCATTTTCGGTCGAATCACCCACGAACTTTCGAATGCGATCCACTAGCCGCGGAGGCAAGAGACGTGGTCTTTCACTTTGTAGACGTTTTATCCGGATGTCGCAATAGGCTACCAGATCGGATGCACCGTTATCGACGAGAGATTCTCTCGCCAGAGCATTAAGAGGCCATTGCTGCCAGTGACGCAGCCAGTAACCGGCCAGGAAGACGCCTCGCAACAGACGTCTCCGAGCATGCCGGCTCGAGGCCAGAAGGTGGTCCTGCAACGTGTCGCCTGGCACCTCTCGGGTCACGATCTCCCGGCGTTCTGGATCGATATGTTCCAGCATGCAGCTTCCGAGTCGAGGATGGCCGGGCGGCTCGCTCGAGAGCCGTTCGAGCACTGCCGTTTCCACCACGAAACGTCTCCGCCGCCGCTCGTCGTCTTCGTCTCCTGGGCGTATCGGATACCGTTTGCAATAGCCCCAGCCTTGCGATGTTCGAACGCGAACGACAGTGTTCATGAGGTCCTTGCCACCGGATAATGGCGGCATCTTTTCGTGGAAGATTCTTCAGAGACTGGAACCTGCCACCCGTGATCTGGTTTAGGCTCTTTTCGAGTAGGCGATCGCCGCAGGCAAGGAGGACGTTTCCTGTAATAGGAGGGCGATTTCCCGAGTTGGGAGGGCGAGGCTCCCGCCGAGCCGAAAAACTCGGCTAGAGCCTCGCCCTCTCAACGCACGGCGGTTTATCCGGCCGGGACGAGTTCCGGTACGACGCGGGCCGTGGCCTGCTCGGAAAACGAACGATTGGCAACGGCATTCCGCTGGTGCGCCTCTTGTTGCGAGATCCGGCCGTACGTAAAGGAAAGGAAGAACCACCAAATCATCCACTCGTTGTCGAGTGTGCTTGTGAACATGGCACAGACCAAAATGATAATAAGGTCGGCGATCAGTGCAGCTCCGACAAGTAGCCACTCGACATCACCGTTCCAGCTTGTCGCGATCCCTTTATAGAGGTTCCATGCACCAAGCAGTAGAATCCCCAGATAGATGGCTAGCCCCTGGACTCCCCAGCCGCAGGCTATGTCGAGATAGCCGTTGTGAACAGCTCGGTCTTTCTCGAAACCCAATGCTCGTGTGTATGATCTTCCAACGGGGGACCGAAAAGCACATTCTCCTCCTTTACCGAACGGGTAGCGTCTAAGCATCCTCAGTGCCGCTTTCCACAAGATGATACGTTGCTTTGCCGAACTGTCACGTTCCTCTTCAGCTACAAATATGCTCTTGAATCTCCTGATGAATTTCTCGTTTTTCACCATCATGGACGTTGCGATTGCGACCAGAAACAGCCCCAATAACGCTCGCTTTCTAGCTTTGCCCCTTGCTAGAAGTAACCAGATGAAACCCCCGCCGAACAAACTCAGGAACGTCGCCCGGCTGTTGCATCGAATCACTGTTTCGAAGATGAATACGAGCATAATTGTGAGCGCGCCCATCGTACGCCATGAGCGTCGGCCACCCAATAAGAAGGCGGCACCCATCGGAAGGGATACGGCCAACAGACCGGCAAGGGCATTCGCCTCTCCTGCCATCGGAATTACCTTCAGTTCCAATCGCCCCTGGTTCCACGTGCCGCGATCATTGACCACTACCTCGTACCCGATATAGGCGCTTCCGATAATGATGAACCAAAGCGCCAGTTCGAAATCTTTGCGCGAACGAAGGCCATAGAGACCAAGAACAAAGAGTCCGTAGTATTTCCACACGTACGTGAGGCAGGTGTAGCTTCGAACGGGATCGCTTGCCGATGTAGCATGAACTAATGCGGCATTGAGCGCGTACAGTCCGAACAGAAAGATGGCAAGTTTGGAACGTCCGTCCAGTTCGGCTCTTCGGTGCAGGACGACAGCCACAGCGCAAATCACCGCAGCAAGCAGGCTCCATCTCATTGTCAGGCTGTTCAGAGGTGCTCCCCACCACCAGAACGGCGGAGACGCGTAGTACGTCAGCCAATATAGCCCGAAGGCCCATGCCGCTCGGCGGGTGGCCGCAGTCGCCAGGCCAATGAAGCAGACAAGCCATACTGCAGCCGTAAGACTCATCTCGCGCCCATCCCGATTGAGTAGAGTCGAGTATTTCTCACAGGGCGAACAGTGATAGTATTTATGTTTGCTGGATTATAGGATATTGAGGTTAGATACGAGTGTTGCTCGACGAAGCGGGCGTGCCACGTCACACAGTTCTCGGTACAGTGCCTCGTAGGCACGTACCATTCGGCGAATGTCATAGTATTTCTCAAACATATGACGTGCTTTTCTTCCCAATGTGGCACGGCGCCTTGCGTCTTGCATCTCTTCGATGGCCCCCATCAGGGCATTGGTATCGCCGCTAGGTATGACAATGCCAGCCTCTCCTTCTCCAACCAACAGTGCATTGTCGCCTACATCGGTTACGATGGTTGGCAATCCCGCTGCCATCGCTTCCATGATAGAGAGACTTCGTCCCTCACTTAGACTGCAATTCACGTAAACATCCATCGCCGACAGCCATCGTTCGACATCGAACTGAGCTCCTACAAAATGAATGGCTTTAGCGGCATCGCCCTTTGAGGCGGCGTCGACTAACCGCTGACGTTCGGGGCCGTCCCCGACAATTAGAATCTGAAGCTCCGGCAGTCGATGAGCTAGTCGATGCGCTCCTTCAATTAGCATCGACAGGTTCTTGACAGGAGCCAATCGGGCTACTGTACCGACAACGATACTCTCTGGTGATACACCGAGTCTCCGGCGGACGTCGTCGCGGCACGTCAACCCGTGAACCATTGGATCCTCGACGCCATTGGGGATGACTCGGATTCGGTGGCTGCGAATCCCCGTGCACTCCACGATACGATCGCGAGTCGCGCTCGCAACGGCAACGCAAGAATCCGCAAGGGCAACGGTGCACCGCATTGCCAATGCCCTCGCTCGGCCTCGCATATTCTGTAGCGATCTCGCTCCTAGCACGGTTCCATGCTCGACGTGGACATGGTGCGGAACACCAGCAAGCCGCCGAGCGATTGCTGTCTCCACGAGCGTACCCCAGTTTTGCGAGTGGACGATGTCCAGCTTCAGCGGCTTGAGGATGCGAGCGATCTTCCAAAACGAGGTGACGGAGTTACCGCTTTTGATTCCGGCCGCATGAACCGGTACGTCGGTATTCGCGAGCCATTCGGCTCCATCACGAACATGTTCCAAGCAAACGATCACCGGGTGAAACTGAGATGGTTCAAGATGTTTCGCAAGGGATACTACGTATCGTTCCGCACCTCCCATGCGAAGTGATCGCACGATCAGCCCGACGGATATCTTCCTAGAGTTGCGCTCAGCAATCATGTGGGTGTCCATCGCGAGCCAAGAAGCTTGCCGTCTCCCAGCTTCCGGAAGGCATCGCCACCATCAATGCAGCGTCTGACAAAACCTCCGAAGTGACGTCTCATGATGGGGACGCCACATACGGTGCGCACGCCAGTAGCACAGCAGTATCCCCGCACATAGTCCGCGCCTATCCTGAGTGCACACAAGACACGTAGGGAAAACTTGTCAATCGGTCTTTCGTCCTGGTAGCCCTGCAGGAATGCTTCCAGTGACGCCCGGATACGGCCTTGGTCGAGATGGGGAGCAAGCGTAGTGGTCAACATCTGGGATGTGATCCCTGCCAGGTCGTTGTTGGGTGACCCTACACCACAATTCTCAAAGTCGATAAATGTGACTTTGGTCCCTTGCCCGAGAATATTCTCCATTCCGAAGTTGCCGTGGCAATACCGCTCCTCATCTGCCGAGACTGCGACTTCCTCTACGAAGTGTTCTAGCTCAGCCACCACGGAATCCCGGCGTGCCGCCTTGTCAAGAAGATCCAGCAGCGACGTTCGAGCTGTACGAACCAACTTGGGAGCGCCCGTCTCACAAGGAACGGAATGGAATTTGGCAAGGCAGTTTCCAGCGGAAAAAAACAGGTTCAACGGTGCCGCCTTCCTCCATAATGCAGCTCGATAAAGAGGACGACTTAACGTTTCACCATCTATTCTCGACGTGATGATATATGCCGGATCCTCGGATACACCGCAGGCAGCAGACGCTTGATAGCCTTCCACTCCGCCGAGGCGGTTCGCTACGGAGGATCCCACTCTCTCTCGCACTGCCACTTCCCGGTTCCCGCTCTTGGGCATCTTGAGAAACCACTCATAATCGCCCCGCACGCGGTAGATCGTGTTGCGGTCCGCCTGCACCAGTCGAAAGCGAAAGCCGGCTATGCGAAACCGGCGCCCGCACGCTCGCAGCCTCAAGTCGGCCGGACGTTGCTCGATCACGGTCGCAAGCCGTTCGAGCTCTCCCTTCCGGCTAGGATCGTTGCTGGACAACCAGGTATTCATCGACGAGCGGGTTGAGTCCGGCTAGAGGCATCGCGGACGTCAGTCGGTTGCAGGTTTTCGGACCAAGAGCTCGAACCAGTAACCGCTGGCCCGCCAAGCGGATCGGGATCGATCGGGCCGACGGGCCCATGATTTCTCGCATCTCTCGGCGCGTCGGATAATGCGAAAAAAATGCCTCCCTGGAACGTCCCTTCGCAGCGGAGGAGAAATAATATCTCAGGGTATGGTAAGGGCGAGCGTAAAACTCGATGATCATCATACCTTCCGAACGAAGAACTCGGCGGAACTCTTGGACGATCGCCCGCTTGGTATCGTGATCGAACAGATGGATGAACCGAGTGGCGACAATGACATCGAGCGATTCGTCGGGAAAGGGAAGGGCCAGTGCTGAAGCCGTGAGCAGAAACGGGGGGTTGTTCGATCGAGCGAACTTGTCACGCGCTTGCGCCAGCATGACTCGGGAAATGTCGAGCCCGACGATGTGGTGCCCGTCGCCGAGTGCTGCGAGCGACTGCAACACCAGGCCGGTGCCGCATGCCACTTCGAGGATGGCGAGGCCGCGCGATACACGCGGATGCAGTGCGATCTGCTCGGAGATTCGGCGGTTCCGCAGTTCGCGATAAGCCTCCAAATGAGGGGCACCGTAAGTCCGCGACTCGTAGTC
>WFWZ01000019.1 GCA_015490875.1 Planctomycetaceae bacterium | reverse complement strand
ATCAACGAAGTTGTCACCTCCCATCGGTTGCCCACAACGCCTAACACCTTGCGTGCTCAACGCCTTGCGGCATCAACGAAGTTGTCACGCCCGAGCTGCCCGGCTTGCTGGGCCACCTGCATCGCGTGCTCAACGCCTTGCGGCATCAACGAAGTTGTCACTCGCCCGGCACGCCTCGAAGAAAGGCACCAGCTTCGGGTAGTGCTCAACGCCTTGCGGCATCAACGAAGTTGTCACCAGTAGATTCTTGAACGCCGTCAACGCTTCCATAATGTGCTCAACGCCTTGCGGCATCAACGAAGTTGTCACTCGGCCGGTAATCTCTTCAATCAGATTGCGGGTTTTCGTGCTCAACGCCTTGCGGCATCAACGAAGTTGTCACGAGGTTGGGGGCGTCGCCCGAGCGAGTTACGTCGGGGTGCTCAACGCCTTGCGGCATCAACGAAGTTGTCACAGCACTGCGCATAACTCCATCAGATTCTTGCAGTTAGCGACACTCATTTCAAGCACCTTACGAAACTCGCCGAGAACGTCGCGAATCTTCGTCATCTCGCCTGTCACAATCCAACAAGTCATCGCAAAACTCGCTACAGAAAGCCGATTTATGTTGCGCCCTCGAATGCTCATGCTCCTCAACCTGCTCACCGAACTCGTAAACACAGAACCGGACGAGAGTTTTGTCCGCACGTGGCCAGGAAATCTCTACCACGTCGCAGTGCATGACCGGTCGCACTACACCACCCTGAACGACGGTGGTGGCTCAGCCCAGTCCGCGTGCGCCTCCGTCGAATGTCGCGGCACCTTTCCGGCACACTGCGCGCACAAGGGAATCACCAGCAAGTCATCTTCCTTGGCCATGATCTGGTTCAGCTCCCAGTGCAGCCGCTCCAGCTCAAGATTGTCCAACCGACATCGAAACACGCTGTACTGAATCCGAGTACCCCATCCCTCAAGTGTCTTGGCGACTTGACGCAGCCGCTTGGGATCCCTTACGTCATACGCAACCAGATGCCAATGTTTGGATGCCATCGTTGGGGTTTGGGGTTCGGGTTCGCGGTTGGGGAGGGAGAGTTGCCGTCAGCGGATCCTCAGTCGAGCAAAAAGGTTGGGGCTGCCAGACCATTCCTTCTCTAGCAAACGAGCTTCCAGTTCCACCATCCGAGCATACGTCAGAGACTGTCGGGTGTAAGGATGCTTGTACGATTCTTGCAGCCGTGATTCGAACAGTTGTAGCGCCTTCTTGCGCCCCGTCTCCGTCAACCAAACGTGGCCCGGTTGAACTTCGAAATCTTCGTCGACGTCCCACGTACGACGATTCACACTGCCAATCAGAGGCATCTCCCAGATGGGCGTACGGAATAGCTCCATCAGGTCGAGCACCAATGGCGGAGCCGCCGTCCTCGGTTGGTGATAGAAACCGAATGCCGGCTCCAGTCCAACCGCCAAAACACTGCGATGCACCAGCGACTGGATCAACGCGTACCCGAAACTGAGCAGGCAATTGAACCGGTCCCTCGGCGGGTGCTTGGTGCGCCCCGCCGGCCGCAGCAAATCGGGAACCTGACTTCCCAGCAACACCGGAACACAAGAGAAATAAGCCTTGGCGGCCATGCCCTCCAACCCCAAGAGCGAGGCCGTTGACTGGGCATTGGGAATCTTTCGAAGCGATTCCCGCATCCGGTCGACTCCCATCTGACACTCCTTGCGCCGCCCTGGATCGCCTCGCGTCGCTCGCAGAACATACCGGAGCTGTGTTTCGACCTTGGCATGCATGAGCCTGCGAGCTAACCGAAGTCGCTCCGAAGGATCCGTCAATGCCGCATACTGTCGTATCCGCTGGCGGACGCGCCCAGGCGAGGCACTCGTGCCCGCCGAAAAACGGCCTCCAGCCGTCATCCATTGAACCGCCACGTCATGCCGCGCGCAAAGATGGATCGCCTGCGTTGTGATCTGCGCAAAACCATGAATCACGACCGCATCCACCTGCTTGATCGGAATGCATTGCCTTCCCTCTTCGGTCGTCACCGATAGCCGGTCGGCACTGCGTCCAATGCGAGCCTTCGGATCCACGACGTGAAGCGTTTGCCTTTGGCGATCGGAGGGGAAAAGCGTCGGCCGAGGAAGCGGCGTTCCTTTGCGATTCTCCCTCGGCGACTCCTTTGGACGGCTCCCCAATCGTTCACCAGCGAGGTTCCCTCGAGCAAGAAGACGCTCCTCTTCGGGCAGGCAGATCGGCGCCAGCGAACAACGCGGGCAGAGGCGCTCATTCTCAGTCACCGGAGGCCGTTGCAGACTTCGTCGAAGTTCGCGAGCGCGCCGCACCACCTCACGAAGCTCGGCTTTCGCCGCCTCGTCCACCTCCACGATGGCAGTCACATTGTCCCGATGATAGCGCACGCGCGCCTGCGGAACCGGTTGACCCAGTGTCTCCTCCAGCAACACTGCATACGCAATGACTTGAATCCGATCGCTGGGCCATGCCAGCACCTTTCCATCGTCGCCTCTGCGGCAACGCCCTCGCTTGTGCTCATAAGCCACCCAGGCTCCATCCCGACGCCGAACAGCGTCTACCTTGCCGAAAAGCCCCCAGGTGTCGCTGGCGACTTCAAAGGAACGTTTCTCCGGCGTCTCATCGGACGTGCCCGCGACGTCATCGTGCAAACGTCGACCCGCATAGACCCTCGCATCGGCGACACGGATCTCTTCCACTTCTTCCAAGTAGAAAAGACGCTCGCAATACAAGAGTGCGTGCAATGCCATGACGCGAATAGGCGGCTCTTCCGAACCGGCGGCTGCCTCTCGACCGTTCGGTATGGGCTCTACGCCCACGTCAGGGCAAGTTGGGTTCGCGACGACGGCGTCGTTTGGAAAACGCTCTTCATGGGTTGGTTGGCGGTCCATGTGCTCTCCAGATTCTCAGAATCAACATCATCCGTGAGCACAGACAGTTCGAGATCCATGTCATCTACATCGATTTGTCATTTTGGTTGAATTACAGGGAGAGTCGCCGGCTCCGGTGGAACGAGGGGAGTGCTCGCAAGATCTCCAGTCACGTATCGGGTCTTCGCGGATCCGACGTGGTCCACCCAGACCGGTAACGTCAACCGCCCTCTCTCCGACAAGAGGAACGCACGCCCTTTCCGATCCGCATCCGGCTGGAAAACGGACACCGCGTCCACAAGATGCGTGCTCTCTCCCAAACTCAGCCCTCCGAAGCGATCAATCCGCGAACGCCGAGCGGGATCGAGTGCCGCGAGAACACGGCTTTCCAGACTCTCCCCCTCCACCACTTCGCCGTCCGAATCAAGCCAGATCACCAGTTCCACACCGACAAGCAGTTGCTGGTAGTCCGGTCGTGTATTCCCCGCGGCTCCCAAAGGCGTTTTCTTGACTCGCCATACCGTTCGCAATACCACGGAAAGATCTGGCCGGCCAATCGCCACGGGAGTGACGCGAGCTCCCACGTGCCGCCGTCGGTCGGTTTCTCCGACAAGCGACAAGAGGAAGCCATAACAAGTCGAAGGCGGCGGAATCATCTCCGTCTCGAGGTATTCGCGGGCGAGCCCTCTTCGGAAACATGCAACGGGTACCGAAACGTGAATGCCAAGCATCGTTCTTAACTCGCTACTCCAAGTTGGTTGTTGATCCGCTCGCAAGCCGCATCGATCGCGCTCTTGACACCCTCCGAGATCGACTCGACGCCGCACTCCCGAAGCTGCCCGCCCGTTTCCCCAGAAGCAATGGCTCCTCCAACAATCAGCTCGGACGGCGCAATATCCCCCGAGCGAACTCGCGCTACCAGCGACGGCGCCGACACAGTCTTGCCGTCATCGTTCGACTCGAAGCAGTAAAGGAGTCGCGGCGCCGGGTCGTCAGTGATGCGAACAACAATCGCCTCCGGCGAAAAATCGAACAGGAAACGGCCATGGTTGCCAGCCACCGACCGCAGACTGCCGACCGCTCGGATCGCCTTGGCAGCTCGAGACGGATCGCGAAGCCGCTGCGGAGTCAACGCGAGCCCGAATTGATAACGCGTCGCGTGCAACTCCGTGCCGTAGGGGACCGGGTTGCTCCCTTTCTTCTGGGCCGAGGGCGTTGCCCCGGGAGAAGCCGCATTGAAGGTCACATCCCCCGGCCAGGGCGTGACCGAAACCGCGCGCGTCACCTCCAGAACGGCCCGGCGAACATTGGCCGACCCGGCAGCTCCTTCCTCCTTCGCCGCTTCCGCCGTCATGTACCCCAAGAGGTCATCATCGATGTACGTCGAGCCGTCGGGCGAGTTCCAACCCTGGAACTGGTGGTCTTTCCACTCGTTGACTCTTTCCTCCTCGTTCCAGATGCGGTTCGTCCCTTCCTCCTCCGTCTCGGCCAGCAACTGCCTGAGCGCAAACCGGATCGCCTCGGCACTGACCGTCGAGTGGACCTGCCCCTGCCAGATGAGCTTCTGCAAGGTCGTGATGTTGCCTTCCGTTTCGGCTCGATTGTTGGCAGCCGTTCCAAAGGCGGTGACGATGTTCGCAAAAACGTGCAGAGTCATTCTTGTTCTCCTCAAAGCAAGAGTTATCGATCAAGCCACGGCCTCAGACGCATCTTCGTCATTCAGTGCGCCTTCCTCTTCGTCGGATTCTTTGCGCGAGTAACTCGCGAGAGCCAGAAGCGCCAGGTCGCGAGTCTGCTGCCAGCGGCTCGCGTCGAGCATCGGCAGCAACTGTTCCCACTCCGCCTGCAAGACGGGATTGACTCCAGCCCTACTGAGAAGATCGCATAGTGACTTGCGGAATTGATCCGGCGTCTTCGCGCCGGCGAATGCGAGTCTCCATCGATCGTACTCACTATCCATGCGGTTTTTCATCGCCACAGGATTGCCCGAGTTCTCGTCGGCGATCTGACCATATCTCTGGCGGAGTGCTTGGTGAACGGCGCGAACGACAGTCGACTCACCACGGTCTTTCCAAACGGGCTCTTCGATCATTGCATGCAGTCCTCTCTTTTCGAACAGGATTCGGTCTCGAATCGGCTTCTTCGTCGCCGGATCGATCTTTGTCATCAGGTCCACAAAATGCGAATACCACGGATCGCCGCGAGCCAGGTTTTCGGCGACCAACGGACGAACCACGCTATCGACCCAAAACCACTCGGTCCGTTCGACCACCGTGCGATTCCGGCCGCGTCCCGAGGTCTCCTGGACGGTTCGAGAAATCACTCGAGGTGGCAATTCGGCCAGTGCCTTTTCGAAGACGTCCAGAACTCGGTCCGAGCCACTCGGTACGAACAGGGCTCGCACTCGAGACTTCTGTTGCGTGGCCCACGGAGTCGGTTGAAATGTGATTGCGTCGCAACCGGGAAGTTCCAATGTTCGCGCCGTCATCTTGCTGCGGAGTCTCACTTGTGCCTGAAGAGCAGCGTCACTGGCTCCAGCGATACGGCAATCGCGAGCCGAAGGGGGAGTCATCCAAGCACGGGCTGTGGAAAAAGCCTCCAAATCGGTGACGTCCGGAACAATCAGTACACCAGATCCCCGGTTGATCGGCAGCGCCAAACAACCCACGAGCGCAAAATAGAGCGACAATACGTGTTCAACGCCTTCCTTGATCTTGGTCTGTCCGGTGTATGCAACATGCCGTACGACCGAGCCTGGATTCACTGGTCCGGCCACTTCGACTGGCTTCGTCGTGAGACAGCCGTCCGCCTCTACAAGCTCCTTCCATCCGTCCTGGTGCTTGTATCCAGCGCATGGCTTGTAGGACACTTGAATCGTGGGACCGGTATCTCCTTCGGGCTGATAACTGTAGGTCACCTCCTTCTTCCCGAGTTTTCGCGCCTTCCCATGCTGAAGGAAAGTGAGCGTCATCCCCTGCTGCAAATAGGCGCGCACTTCCATCGAAGGCGGCGTATCACCATACTGCCCCGGGAGAAAGATTAGATCGTCCCGAATCTGAAAAGCGAACTGAAAGAGCGCTTTTAGAAATGGTCGGGCACCCTCCGGCGTGCCGAAATCCAACACGAGCTCTGTCGGGCCGATCCGCCAAGGAGGCTTTCCATCTTCCCAAGGCCATCCGGGGATCTGGTCTTCCTCCAATTGCCCGAGCTTCACTTCGCGCTCGATCTTTTTCAAGGTCGAGGCCAAACCGCCGAGTCCCGCTCGGTGCATCCTCGACATCCCCGGACCAAACAAACGAATCGTCAGTCGCCGAACACCCGTCTCATCTTTCTTGCTCTTTTTTCGAGCCATTACAGTTGCTCCTTGGAAGTGGCGTAAAGCGGCTTGCCAGTTCGCTGACGCCGCCAGGCGATTATTTCCATTGGGCACCTCGCTCTCGGTCGTAGTCGACTGTGCCCTCGGGTGCCACGGGAATTCCACGAAAGCGATTCCACTGGCGCCACCGTAGCTCCGAAGGGGGTGGCGGCATGGGGAGAGCGACTTCGGCGACCGATTTCCGCCGGGCCGAATCCGGATCGACCAAGGCTGGAAGGTCCTCCGCCAGCAGGACGGTGATCCCGGGCGAGGCTTCTCGCAACTCGAGGACCTTCGTAACAGGCCCCTCATCAAGCCACGCGCTGTAGGCAGGCAACACTTTCCGACTTCGAGCGTCGTCGTGGGCCTCCCAGGTCCGTGCTAAATCAGCCTGCGAGATGCCATCCGCAGGAAGCATCTCCAACCACCGACGTGCTACCTCGAGCTCGGCTGGTGTGTACGGCAACGTGGCGGGAGTGCCGTCACGGTTTGTCGGTTCAATCACTGTGAACGGTCGAGTCGGTGGCGAAGCCTGGTCGGGCGACGTCGGTGGAGTCGCTCGGCGATTGAGTCGTCCCAGTCGCTGGATGAGAGAAGGGACGGGGGCAAGGTCGGTGACAAGGAGCGTGGCCGACAGATCGAGGCTCATTTCGGCTACTTGAGTACAGATCGCCAACGCTGCCCCTGGATTCTTTTCGGGGTCGAAGGCATCGATGACTCGAGCGTGCTGGCGCACTCGGTCCTCGTAGCGAAAGCGGCTATGGTAGAGAATCGGTCGAAGGTCGGCCGCGAGTTCCGCTGCCTCCAAGGCGCGCCCCACCGTGTTCGTCACCCACAGCACTTTACCGCCGTGCTTGAGTTCGTCGGCCACGACAGTCATGAGCTCCGCCGCGTCGCCTACATCGTGCCTGTGGTAACGAGGCAGAGCTTCCAACTCACGCGGTCCTTCGACTTCTCCCAATCGGCCGTTAAGGACTTCGCGAAGCGCCTCAAGGCGGCATTCCGGCAGACTGGCCGTCATCAACAAGACGGGCACGCCAGGCAACGCTTTCAGAAATCGCAGCAGAGCTCCGAAGAGTCTGTCGTCATATGCATGAATCTCATCGAAGACGAACGCAGAGCCGGCCAGGGCCGGCCAAGCGAAGAGAGCTCGTCGATTGTTCTGAATCAAGCCCAAAACCGTATCGACCGTGCACGACACGATCGGAGTGGACCATGCATCCAGGGACTCTATGCGCGCGGCCAACTCTGTGTCATCGGATGCGTCTTCGCGAACGCCCAGCATATCCAGGTCGACACTGGCCCGTCCGTGAAAGAGCCGAGCGTGAAAACGCGCTGCTTCGCCGCTTACGAGATAGTCGCGGAAGCCCTCGGTCGCCGTCCCTGTCGTCGGATAGCAGAGATAAAGCCGTTTTCCAGGACAGCGACATGCTGCCCAATGGTAGGCCGCGAGCGTCTTCCCGGTTCCGCATCCGGCTTTCACGAGGATCACTTCGCCGGACGCTTCGGCCACTTCTTTCTGAAACGGCCGAAGTTCATGTCTTCTCCCCTCCGAGTCCGTCAGACGATCATCGATGATCTGCCGAATGTCATGGGGACCGGGGACGCGTCGGAAGGCCTCCTCGATCCACTCGTGTCGCTTCGCTGGAGAGTCAATCTGTTTGGGAAGCGCCGAACCGGCCACATCGGCCGCCACCAGACAATCCTTGACGGCCGCCACGAACCGTCGTTCTTCATCATTGAGCTGCTCCCAGAAGCGATTCGTGGTCTTGTGGTTGTGAACAATGTCGCAAAAGACATTGTCAGAGCCTGTCAGCGCAACGATTTGATGATCGAGCCTCGGTGGCGAGGACAGACCAAATTGGTCGGCGATCCACTCGAGACAGCGGGCGAACTCGGGATGGTCCAAGAGCAGTTTCATGATGCTCCCCGCACCGTTCACGGCAGACGTGGGTGGGGAGGGCCGGTTGTAGGCGGGATGGTGGCCCGATGCGGCCCAGATTGCCGCGTGCCATACGAGTGGATCCTCTCCGGCGGCTGCCTCGAGCCACTGGCCGAGGGCTAGTGAGGAAGAGGTGAGCATGAAGAACGTCACCCATTCGTGCCGCAGTCCCTGTTGTCTGTTTTTTCGAGAGGGCCACGCGGCCGGTTCCAGCATCCCTTGGAAATGATCGTTGGCTTTGCCCAAATCGTGCGTCGCCGCCCCAAGCAAGACGGCTCGGCGCAGTCGACTCAACCAATCGCCGGGAGACAGCCCTAACGCTTGGAGTTGCTGAGGACCGGTGCTGACGAGCAGGGCTTCTCCGGCCTCGAAGACATCCCGGAGGTGACCGGACAGGTAAACCGACTCCGTTGCTCTTTCCGTCGCCGGTCGACTCTTGGCAAGCAGGCGTCGGTTCACGTTCGAGCCTCCTGTGCGGCGGCAACCGGCACAAAGACGCCGCACCCCATGTGGCGTCTTCCTCCGATCCCCTCGGCCTGCACGGCGAGAGACTCGCTGGGAGCCAGGCCGTTCAGAATCACCTCATAGCCGACGACTTCCTTTTGCTTCAGTCGCAGTGTGCGGCGCTTGCCGACGGTGAGTTGCACCTGAGGCGAGATACCCAGCGAGTTCAGTTGGCGGCGTGCGGCGGCTTCGAAGTTGTCTGCGTTGACGTCAGCCGCCGACGAGGCGGTCGCCTGCTTGATTACGACCAACCGGCTACGAAGCACGGAGGCCGGGGACAGAACTCGAATCTCCGGCACGCCGATGGTGATCCGGACGCCCCGCAGCGAAATGGAGGCACCTGCGAGAGGAATCAGTTCAGGGATTTTGCACGCTAAGGTACGCAGTACCAGGCGACTTGATGGTACGAGAACCATGCGACGCTCTCCCACCTGCCGACCCCGAATCGGATGGATGGCGATACCGTTTTCCCGATGGATGGCCGGAAGAACACGCGAGAGCGCACCATACAAGGCATATCCGTGATCGGCGGGTAGTGACTCGGTCGCCACCACAGAAAACGCAACATCAACTATGTTCATCATGTGACTCCTGCAACGTACGGGCCACTGGAGAGATCATTGGGTCGTCCCATGAATGGAGACGATGAGACGCGGTTCCATTTGCCGGATCACCGTCTTGATAAACATCCAGCAGTGAACGTAAATCTCTCATCATCTCTTGACGTAATGACTGGGGCTCCAAGACGACCGCGTGGCGTCCAAAGCTCCACACCCAACTCTTGAACTCTTCTGTCGAAGACAACTCGAACTCGGCAAGCAAACTGCCGTCCGTGCTGGGCGTCAGTTTTTGAGAGTCGTGCCAATGAGACTCGCGAACGTACCGAGCCACCTTCGCAGAGAATCGAACGCGAACGCGTACATGACTACGGCCGTGATAAACTCCGAAAGACCCTGAAAGGAAACGAGAGAGGTCGAAGTCTTCCGGGCGGTCGAACGTCTCATCTGTCAGTTCGACGTCTTCAATACGATCCACTTTCCAAGTGCGAATGTCATCATCTTTCGGTTTGTATCCGATCAGGTAGAGCGAGCCGAAATGGAAGACGATGCCGAAAGGATGGATGGGATAGGTCACGGGCTCGATCGCTCGTTGGGACTGGTAAACGATCCTCGCAACGACCGAATCCTCGATGGCGATGATCAGCCGATCGATCATGTCTTCTTGATGCGCGTAATCGCCGGCTCCACGAACCGTGAAATGCAGCTTGTCCGCCATCTGCTCGATGTAGGCCACGACTTGGTCGGACAAAGAAGCGCGGATCTTCTTCATGGCACTTTGTGCGGCACACCAAAAGGGAGTCCCCGCCAGTGGCTCGAGCAAGCGGCGGGAGAGATACAGCGCCAGAGCCTCGTCGAAGGTCAGCGTCATGGCGGGAGCGTTTTCCCAATCACCAAGCCGCCACCGCTTCGTTCCCCGGTGATCGGTAACGATCTCTTCCAAGGGAAGACCGAGGCTGCGAAAGAGGTCCAAGTCGCGGCGAATAGTCTTGGGGGACACTTCGGACAAGTCGGCCATGTCGCGAACGGTCAGCCCCATCCGAGTCGTGGAGAGAGCATTGATCAACCGCCACTGTCGTAAGAGCGGAACTGAGTTCGCCACCACCGAGCCTCCCGATTCCCTACAAGAGCCAACTTGCCCTCATGGGCGAGGCCATTATATCAGACGTGGGGACAGATCATGTCCAAGCTCACGAGTGTTCAGGTGGGCCGAAAGCGCGACGACCGTCGACTTGGTGAAGGAGGCGCGGCAGGTGTTGCGCATGGGCGGAGCCCGCGCTCCCAAGGGCGGCATCACCATCGGTGGAAAGCATTTTGTGGGAGGACAGTTCATTCCAGAGGAAGTGCTTAATGCAGCATCTGAGGAGGAAAGGGCTGCACTCCGTGACGCGGGTGAGGGTGGGCAGCCAACAGGTGACAGACGTCAGCCCGGTATTGGGTTCGCTAGCCCAAACAAGTCTGACGACGAAATGACCGTCCAGGAGGCGTTTGCGGCGCTCAATTCGGAACGGCATAAACGGATGAAACGCGCCTTCCAGCAAGTGGATGATGCGCTGGGACTTGGCTACAGGCAGATCGACATCGTGGGAGACTGGGGCGGCGCTGAGAACTCCGTCCTCATCGAATACGACCAGTACCAGGACTACGACGAATTGCGCTATGCCATGGCGTGGAAAGGACTTCTGGCCGAGCAGAAGGCGGTCATCGTGTTCGAAGAGGATCCGGATGGTGAGCAAGCCGTGTTTGATTTTGAAATTCGTGGTACACTATCTGAAGTGCGGGATGCGCTGTCGAGATCGGGATTGACAGAAAGATCAATCGTCCGACTCTCCACAGGAGTCTTTCGGATTGTCATCTATGACGATGGCCTCCCGCTAGAGGATAGCGAGGGGGTAGATGATACACGAGAGAGTCGACTACGACGTTTTGGGGAAGAGCACAATGTCACCATCTCCAAGACAACGGGACGAGGTGAAGAGCTCGGAGTCAGCTGGGACAAATCCCGAGACGAAGGGGCAGCAGTCTTCCGACGCACCATCCAAGAATACGAAGAAAGGTGGCCGAATCGTCGACGTTACAGGAACAGGCCACCTCAAAAGATGGCTTCGGAAGGCCGTGGATATGACGGACCTACCCGAAGAATACCTCTAGTCATGGGCATTGGCCGCCGGAAGAGAGGCGGCCATGCCTGGCTTTTGCGACGATCGCTGCCGTGGCACTCGTCTCTCCAGCGTCAGGCATAGCCGCCTATACTTGCCCCCATGTCGGAGGCACTCTCATCGACACTGGCTCGCCGGAATCCAATCATTCCGACCACCGGCCAATGTGGTCGGCACAATGGCCCATTTGTTCACCCGATTGGACTCTGGCCAGGGGCGCGGCCTGGTGGTAGTATCCCATGACGGTGGGAGGATACGGATGGCCTACGAAAAACACGGTCGGTTTGGGAAGGCCGTTGGGCCGAAAAGAAGAGTAGCGGACTCATCAGGCGCGTCAGCGCATTGATCGCTACAACGCACGATTCTGATTTCTGTCAGGCTAGAAAGCCTGACCTACGTAATCTCGTCAGGCT
>WFWZ01000018.1 GCA_015490875.1 Planctomycetaceae bacterium | reverse complement strand
GGCGCGTCTCCCTAACGTGGTCGTCATCTTCATCGACGACATGGGCTATGCGGACATCGGCCCCTTCGGGGCTCGGGACTACCCGACGCCGAATCTCGACAGGATGGCTCAAGAGGGGATGCGTTTCACCGACTTCGTTGTTTCGTCGGCCGTGTGCTCGGCGTCGCGAGCTGCGTTGATGACGGGGTGTTATCACCGGCGCGTGGGCATCGCCGGCGCGTTGGGGCCTCGGTCCAAGATCGGCATCCACCAGCGCGAAGTCACCTTGGCGGAAATCTGCAAACAGAAGGGATATGCTACGGCGATTTTCGGCAAGTGGCATTTGGGGCATCATCCGAAGTTTCTCCCCTTGCAGCATGGTTTCGATGAGTATTTCGGCCTTCCTTACTCGAACGATATGTGGCCGTTGCATCCCGCCTACGCGAACCTGCCTCCTAATTCCGCCAAGCGGAAACGCGGGTTCCCCGACTTGCCGCTCATCGAAGGCAATCGCGTCATCAATCCAAAAGTGACCGGCAAGGACCAGGCGATGTTGACGACGTGGTACACCGAACATGCAGTCGATTTCATTCGACGGAACAAGGACCGCCCCTTCTTTCTCTATGTGCCTCACAGCATGGTGCATGTCCCTCTCTTCGTGTCCGACAAGTTCAAAGGGAAAAGCGGAGCGGGTTTGTTCGGTGATGTCGTGATGGAGGTCGATTGGTCGGTCGGGCAGATTCTCAACGAGATTAAGCAACAAGGACTCAGCAAGGACACACTGGTGATCTTCACGTCCGACAATGGCCCGTGGCTGAGCTATGGCGAGCATGCCGGGTCGGCCGGTCCCTTGCGAGAAGGAAAGGGCACGGAATTCGAAGGGGGGATTCGCGAGCCGACGGTCATGTGGTGGCCCGGCAAGATCCCGGCAGGAACGACGTGCGACGAACTGGCGTCCACGATTGATATTCTACCGACGGTTGCTGCACTCATTGGTGCCGAATTGCCGAAGCATAAGATCGACGGGAAGGACATCCGGCCGCTGATGTTCGGCGAGCCGGGAGCCAAGTCGCCTCACGAAGTCTTCTATTGCTACTACGCCGGCGGGCAGCTCCAGGCGGTGCGCGATCGTCGGTGGAAACTTCATTTTCCTCATAACTACCGAACGCTCAATGGTCGACCCGGGGGAAAGGGGGGAACACCCGTGCCGTATGAGACGGCCAAGATCGGGCTCTCCTTGTTCGATTTGAAGAACGACGTGGGCGAGAAGAACAACGTGATCGACAAATATCCCGAAGTGGCCAAACGGCTCATGAAGTACGCCGAAGAGGCTCGAGAAGATCTCGGTGACCGACTTCAGAAACGCAAGGGCCGCGGGATCCGACCCGCCGGACGACTCGAAGAAGGCGATGCCAGACTCGAGTGGGTTAAGGAGAAGTGAAGTATTGTGGCTCGTCAGGAGCCTCGCCCTCCCAACCTATGGATTCGTCTACGTTACAGTCCGCACCATGCGGCATAGGAGTTTCGGTGTCTCACAATCACGCACGTTGATTTAGACTGTGCGACGTCTTTGTCGTTCGCTTTTGAGCAGGGATCTATGCCATGACGACATCGTCTCGCGTCCCGATTGCAACGCGTCGTAGTTTTCTCGGCCACGTCGCCGCCGGCGTCACCGGCTTGGGCTGCGGGGTCCACACGTTTCCCCTCTTGGGCCGCGAAAAACCTCGAGCCAAAGTGGAACGTCTGGGAGTCGGTGCGATTGGACTTCGGTATCAAGGATCGGTCATCACCGAAAAGGCCCGTACCTATGGCGATATCGTCGCGCTTGCGGATGTCGACCGGCATGTGCTTGAGCAGGCGCGGGCGAGCTTTGGGAGTACCCCGCGGATCTTCAAGGATTACCGCGATCTGCTGAAGCGGCGTGATGTGGATGTCGTCCTCATCGGTACGCCCGACCATTGGCATGCGAAGATGCTGATCGACGCCTGTCGAGCCGGCAAGGATGTTTACTGCGAAAAACCGTTGACACTCACGATCGACGAAGGCAAGCATATCTGTCGCGTTGTCGAGCAAACGAAGCGCGTGGTGCAGGTGGGGAGTTGGCAGCGAAGCGACCACCGATTCCGACTTGCGGTGGAACTGGTACGCGCCGGTCGCATCGGGAAACTCACGCACGTCACTGTCGTGCTGGGCAAGAACAAAACGGGGGGCCCCTTCGACGTTTGGCCGGTACCCAAACACTTTGATTGGAACCTGTGGCAGGGTCAGACTCCGGAAGTGCCCTACATTCCCGAGCGGACGCATTACACGTTTCGATGGTGGCAGGCGTATTCAGGCGGCCAGATGACCGACTGGGGCGCTCACCACATCGACATCGCCCAATGGGGTATCGACGGTCTGCCGGTTCGGATCGAGGGAAAGGCCAAGTATCCTCACATCGAAAATGGTTACGATGTGCCCATCGACTTCGAGGCGACCTACACGTACGACAACGGAGTCGTGCTGCGCGTCCTCGACCACGGCCGGAACGGCATTTTGTTCGAGGGAACGGAAGGACGCCTGTTCGTCAACCGAGGGACGGTGGCCGGGAAAGTGGTCGACGCACTTGAGAAGCGTCCGTTTCCCCGCGAGTCATTTCGGCTGTACGACTTTGACAACCTGAGTCGGCCGCCCCGTGCCGGGAAGCTCGATGCCATCATCAACCACATGGGCAACTTCTTCGACTGCGTGCAGGCACGGCGTCAGCCGATCTCCGATTGCTTCTCGCAGCATCGAAGCGTCTCGACGTGCCACCTCGGTAACTGTGCCATGAAACTGGGGCGCCCCTTGCAGTGGGACCCGAAAAAGGAGATTTTTCCGGGGGACGACGCGGCCAACGCGCTACTTCAAAGACCTCAGCGATCCGGGTTCGAAGTGGCCTAGCGTCTCGTCGGCCCCCGCCTTCATCAGTTCCCGCAAGACGACGGTGGCGTAACTCCCGGGAGGCAGCGTGAGCTGCACACAAAGACCGTCGGCTGCGTCGGTGATTTCGAGTTCGGAAGGGCGCACGAGGTAGGGCCGACGTGTTCCTCGTGTCAGCTTTCGAAAACGCTCGAATGCGGTTTCCTCGAGCCCGACCTGATTCAGGACCCGCTTTTCTCGCTCGCACACTTCCCCTTCTGGCCGTTTCATCTTCGGACCGAAAATCGGACCTGTGACAACTGTCTGTCCCACTCTTGCTCGCTCCGCTTCCGCCTCGACTTCCTCCACCAGGAAGAGCCCGCCGCTGGCGACGACTTGCATCACATCGCCGGAGAGCACGCGGTCGAGAAGATCGTCGTCGATGCGCTGCCGAAGAGCTTCGTTGAAGAGATACGACTGAAGCGCACTCAACTCGAGACGCAACCGGTTATCACGGCGCCTCGGCCGGCGGGTTCCCGTCAAGTACTCCCACCCGGTGCGCAACGTCTGGCCTTCCCTTCCGAATCGCTGGGACCCGTAGTAGTTGGCGAAGCCGACTTGCCGGAGTCGCCGGGCGATTGCTTGAGCGGCTGGCTTTGCATCCGGACCGACGTCGCGAACGATGATGCGGAATCGGTTGCCTAGCAAGTGTCCCGTACGGAGCTTGTTTCCGTGAGGCCGAACGTCGAGGATGCGAAGGTTTTCGAGTTCGCGTTCGAGTTGGGCCAGTCGGTCTTCGCATGAGCGGGGAACCGAAATCCACTGGCGGGTGACGGCTCGACGGTCCTTGATCCCCGCCGTTCCCACGTCGCGCGACGCTACGCCGAGAGCGCGCTTCAGATGCCTCATGAGAAACTCGTGGGAGATGTCACGCTTCTCGATCCATATAAAGAGGTGCTCACCTTCACCCGAAGGAAGATAGGCTGGGATCTCCTCAACAAAAAAATCCTCCGGCTCGACTTTGATCCGACCGCCGATGCCCGGCAGATCGGGAGTCCGGTAGGGAAGGGCGACCGGGGTCATCACGGTGAACTGGCAGAAAAGGAAGAGACGCGCGACGCGTTAGGGTAGCGGCTGAGAAGCTCGAAGGTAGGCGAACAAATCGCGAACTTGTTCCGGCTTCAATGCGTCGAGGAGTTTTTCGGGCATGACCGATCGTTTCAACTGCATCATTTCCTCGATCTCGTCCTT
>WFWZ01000017.1 GCA_015490875.1 Planctomycetaceae bacterium | reverse complement strand
CTTCTTAGACATCGCGGGTACTTCTTCATCGAGAAGACTAGATCCGGTCAGTAGATTCGGTGATTTGCTTTGAGGGAGGATTGACATGATTCTGCACGGAGTATTCGACACCGACTCGGGTGATCGGAGTTTCCCTACCTCGGAACCTTCACATGGAACACGTGCAGAAGCGTGCGGGCACTCTCCGCTTTCAATACGGGCAGTATAGCGCTGTTCGAATGATTGGGGGTCCATGTTCTACGTTGCTCTCATCAGGAAAAAAAGGAGTTGGGGAATGCGTCGTGATCCAAGGTGCACGTGCATTTGGCATGACGCGCACTGCATCCGACAGTGCACTCTTTAGCTGTTGGTTTCTACCCAACATTTCCTAGTGTCGCCAAAGAGGTGCGCGACCGACTCAAATGATGCAACCAGACCGGCATTGGCTCGTACCACTACGCAGACGTGACCGACCTCAGTCCAGCGGCTTGCGGCCTACGAGCACGGTGTGGAGTCCAATCGGAAGGCAATCCGTCAGGAGTTTCCAAAGACGTACTTTATTCAGACGCGGCGAATTCCAGAGTCGGTAGAGTCCCCTGTGACCACCGCGGATGATGGTGTAGCACCGACAAATGGAGAACCGATGTCGGAATAGTCGGCGCACTTGACGCACTGTAAGCAGATTCTCCTTTGGCTGAAGTGCGTCATTGGCCATTGCCTTATCGAGTTTGCCGCATTTTTCAATCACCCGCGCATTCGGAGTTGTCAAGATGAGGTACCCCCCTGGCCGTAAGACACGGTGGCACAAAGCGGCGAATGCAGGCTGGTCGTCCACGTGCTCAAGCACTTCCTGCGAGACTACAACATCAAAGTGATCGCCGGGCAAGGACTCCGCGAAAAAATCCCCCGCGATGAATTCTACGCGGGGCCATCGTGCCTGAGCAAGTTCTACTGCTACCGGGCTCAATTCGATTGCCGTAACCTCGCCGACGTCTTGCAGCATTCCGGCAAGTGATCCCACACCGCTACCGAGGTCTAGGATTCGAGGAGCATGTATTCGCAATCGCGATAGCTCAAGAAGTATTACGGCAATACGCTGAAGCCGCATCAAGGGAACTGGTTCACCCGCCTGTTTCCGCCAACGATCGTTATAGAATGCGATCTCACACTGCTCAGACTGGGATTTCTCGCTAGTCATTCTAATATCTCGCACGTTTCACGCATCAAGTGGCCCTGTTTTGGTTCACCGGGAATTGGAATTCGGAAACGGACGTGTTAGTAACTGACGGAAGCGCATCCTGCGAAGATGTCGCAGCATCCTGCTGCGCAAGTTTATCGCATTTGGGCCAATCCAACAGAGTGTGTGTTGGGGCGGGAGGGGAGCGGTGCTCCCCACCGCCCGGCCTGTTGTCTTGGCCCCCGGACAGCGCTCGCACCACCCTGCGGGCGGTGCCGGCACTTCTGCGTTGCCCTATCCTCTGCCGGGGCAAATCGTATTTTAGAACCTCCTCGAGTATCAAGCAACATTTCGAGCCTGCACGCGACGAAGCTGACGTTGCTCACGGGCAGCTTCGAGCTTTCTGTCTCGCTCGGCGAAAATCACGTCTTCGTTTCCAGCCAGCTTATCCAGTGGCGTGATGTAACCGATCGCACTGTGAAGTCGGCGGGTGTTGTAATGCTCGACGTAATCCGCGACTTTGCGACGCGCCTCTTCTAACGTCTCGATCGCCTGAGGACGAACACATTCGGATTTCAAGCTCCGGTGCCACCTCTCGAGCTTGCCGTTGGACTGGGGGTAATACGGACTAGTTCGCACGTGAGTCAAGCCGCACATGCGCACAAATGCCTTGAAGTCCCGGGCAATGAACTGAGGGCCATTGTCGGTAATGATCCGAGGCGTCTCGCCGGGATACTTTTCCAACGCACGCTGGACAATGGTCTCGGCATCCTGCTCTTTCATCGATTCGCGGATCTCCCAGTGGACGATATACCGGCTATAGCCGTCCAAGATCGAACAGAGATAGTAGAATGTGCCGCCGATGTTGAGGTAACTGATGTCGACGTGCCAATGGCTGTGAGGCCGTTTGGGCTGAACGAAACCGGTTCCTTTCTTGGAGGGCCTCCGGTTCCACCGGTCTAGGCGTCCTTCCGATTTCAAGACTCGATAGACGGTGGAGGGACTTACCGCAACGATGTCCTCATCGAGCATCATGAAAGTCAAACGCCGGTACCCTTCGCATGGATGCCGATCGTGGAATGAGACGATCGCCTCTTTCTCCCAGTCTTCGATCCACCAATCGCGAGGAATCTTTCCGTTGTGTTCATTCGCCTTTCCATAGCGCTGTTTCCACTGGTAAAACTTGCTGGAGCCCAGGCCGATCCAGGAAAGCAACGTCTTCGCTGGTAGTTCCGTCCGAGTCGACCAATAGTTGACATAGTCGACCAGCTCGTCGCGAACATCGTGGGGAACCCAGCGTCCTTTTAGAGTTCCCCATTGGCTTTTTTTGACTTGACGTTCTCCTCCATGAGTTCGGAGATGACCTCATTCTTGATGGCCAGTTTCTCCTCGAGCATCTTGATCTTACGTTCAGTACGCTCTTCTCGAGTTCGCTTGGCCTGAGGGCGCTCAAAGGCCTTTTCCGCTTGATCAAGCACTTGCCTGATCCACAGGTGGATCTGGCTCGGCTGGACGTCCAGCTCGTCGGCCAGGTCCGACACTGCTTCTTTGCCGGCGACGTGACGCCGGACAACTGTGGCCTTTTGTTCAGCCGTGAAGTGTCTTCGAGTTCTCGTCATGAAATGGTCCTCCTTTGGGTGCTACGCTAACGCATCCAGGTGGAAATTCCAATTCCATGAGAGGAAAAACAGCCCTACTCCCCGAACTGCTGCAGACGAATTTGTTAGCGTGCCTAGGACGGCTCGGCCCCTTGATCGCGATATCTTGGATCAAGGGGAAGAACTCTGCATGCTTTCGGAATACTTCGAACAAAACAGCTCGAACGATCGAAGCGAACTTGCGCAATTCCGAACACCTAGCCGGTGCAACCATATTGCCAGGAAAAGGGGAGTCCTGCGAAATGGCGAACGTTTCCAGTTATGGACTTGCCAATATCTCAGAGACCGACGTACGAGATCCTGAGTCGTGCGGTGCCAAAGTCGACGCGGACGTTCCCACTGCGTTCGTAGATGATTTACTGGGAGCGGTATAGGGCACGGATTATGTCCGGGATAAGCCTGCCATGGCGTCTCATAAGCCGGTCGATGAAAGAGTCGCACCCAGTCATTGTAAAATGCGTGATGAAGTAGCCAATCAACTGGAATGGAATCTACGAGCTGAAGAAAGAGGCCGTCGAAGAAGGGAAGCATGTATTCCGTACGTATGATATCGAGATCCTCTGTAATGGCCGCATAATGATGTCGCTGATCTCCATCCATTAGGAAACTATACATCGCCTTGCCAGGATCCGGATGCGCATAGTATTTCAGTTCCTCGGATAGATGCATTACTGGGATCTCGGTAAGTTGTTCGAATATGTCACGGGCAAACACGCGCCTGGGTGGCGTAGACCGCTCTTTACGAATGAACTCGCGACTCGCTTCCTCTAGGTTGCCCTGCCGTAACTGGCTAAGAATAGACGAGTGCAAGTAAAGTCCGCCCACACCAACACTGCCGCCACTTCCAGCGAACAGAATGCCCGGATAACGAGGCTTATTTTCGCCTTCAAATCGAAAAAACTCCTTAGCCTTCCTTTTGTACAAGTTCTGTATTCGTGGATTGAACCAATCTTCGACTACTTGGGAGACATGATATGTACCAGCGGCTCGTGCATACATCTCCGCTAGAGCACCCTCAATGTAGCCAGCAGGGCTGAAAGTGAGAGTATGTACATTCTTACCAAGTTCTAGCAACGACGCAACTACCATTCGAGAGTCCAAGCCGCCACTTAGCAAAGCAAGCGCCATGTCATCCCGTTGAGACCGCGCGCGAACAGCATTGACGAATTCATTGTGAGCGGCGACGAGGAGCTCCTTTCGCGACATGCTTGTGGTGGGAGTCGCCCCCCACTTATAGTAGTGCGACAGTTGCAGGCTACGTCCCTTAGAAGTGAGAACTTGTCCACCTCGCATGGCTCTGACGCCCGCGAGAGGCGTGCGATCACCGATTGGGTGGTGGAAGGTCAAGGAATCAGCAAAGGCTTCAAACGAGTATTCGCGCGGAATCTCAGCGACAGCTCTCAGGACGCGCAAGCAGCTTGAGAAATAGAGGAACTCCTCTGTTGCACAGAAATACATCGGACGGGTGCCAACGAGATCAGTCGCAAGCACGAGCATATCCGGATCATTGAGGTGGACGCAAAGCGAAAAATTCCCTCGGGCGTCTCGAAGATGCTCATGGAGATTGCCTTGTGCAGCGGACCGCACGACGATGTCTAACTCTGCGTCGCGCCGAGAAGGAGAAACACCATGGTGCTCTAAGAGTAGCTCTCCTGTGAGCGCAGCAGCAACATTGTTCGCGATAAACGCCTTCTCCGGAAAAACTCCGATATCCAGCTTGCAAAGATATAGCGTCGAAGACTCAAATTCCTGAACCTTGTCGCCAGAGCGTGACAGCTCAGTGCGAATCGCATGCATTGTCTGAGGTGCCGGTGGCTTGTCATGACGGCTGTAGACGCCGGCGAACAGTGTCATCGTCCTACTCTCCTGTAATGGCTACGTGCGAAAGCTAGGTGTTGCGGGCGATGTGAATTTTTTCGGTGACCATCGGCACTCCGGCGCTCATCCAATCTCGGCGTGAGCTGCGATGACTCTGATATGTAAATTGTGCGCATTCGGACTTTCCGGAGGCTCATCCTGCGAAAATGTCGTGACACTACATTTGGATGAGGCAATGGATCGTAGCCTGATGCGGAGCGACCGATATGCACGCGAAATATCGTAAGCGACCGTTGTTCTCAGCCTGCCAGAAACTGAAAAAAAGAAGACCAATTCAGGAAGAGTTCCGTGGAAGGTCCACCTTGCTAATCAGACTGCATCGTCAGTTAGGTAAGCGCCGTCTCGTCTACTTAATCGCGCTGTCGAAGCACGGTCTGTGGGATGCGTGGCGATCTTCTCCACACGATGGGAGTGCTTCGATGTTCGTAGAACGACTGGTAAGAACAGCGACATTATCCGAGGCTTGAGATCACTTGGAACACAGAAGAGAAATGTCGAGATGACAAAGATGACGCCAAGAACAAGGAAATGCGGGACGAGCGTCCACAATGTCGTGGGAAGAAAATGGTTCCTCAGGGTGGCTGCATACAACGCGACTGGAATTACGGACGCGAGTGCGTGCGGCGTCGATGCTGCCCAAAACGCTCGCCATGACATGCCCAGACTATTCGTCATTACAAGAGTCGTCAATATCGCATTGGAAGTAAGTCGCGTCACAAAAAGGGCGATTCCCGTGCCGACTAGGCCATAATAGTACGTTAGCAGGAAACCAATGCCTATCGACATAACCAAATCGACGATGGCAATATTTCGAAGTGGCCGAATGAGCCCCATTCCGATCATGGTTGACGGTATTCCTCCTGCGGTCGCAGTCGCGATTTGGGTAGCGGCAAGCAGCATAAGCAGGCTATGCGTGCGTTGTCCGTACCCTGGCCCGATCCATAGATCAAGAAAATGATCTCCGAGGAAGAAGAGAGTTACCCCAATAAACCATGAGGCAGCCTGCATCAGTCGATTCACTAGCTTGGTTAATCTGGCCAGAGAGTCTTGCTTGCCGGTTGCGTTGAGGCGACTCGCAAGTGGCATGATTACCGTCGGAAAACACGCCATTAGCCGAGCTGATTTCCGAACAAGCGACTCCGCAATCGCGAATATGGCGACGGCCGGCGTTCCAAGGCACGAACCTACAATGAGGGGCAATGAATGCAGGCTAATCCGTCCCAGGACGTTCAGTGAGGCCACATGGACACCGAACGAGGCCAATGATCTGATTTCGGTGGCTGAAATATAACGCCTTGATGGTGCTAACGTTGGACACAGGTGGAGCGCAGCCGCAACTCGTGCCATCTGCGTTAATAGAGCCAGCACCAGGGTGGCGACTGCCATTGCGGTAAGGCCGCCTCCGAACGCTACAACGGTGGCCATGGTGACCGCAGAAGCAAGTTGTGACATCACAGCGATCGAATTGGCAAAGTCGAACCGCGCCAGGGCATGCAGAATAGAGGCAAAAGGTTGTGCAAATAGTTGGATTGCGAAACTTAGACCCGTTAGAAGAATTACTACCGAGATTTCCCCACCTACAGTGCGCTCCATTATGAGGATTGATTGAAACGCGAGCGCGATGACAATAGCTACCGATACAACTACAACGCTCAGAATTCCGTATAGGAAGAGAGATGTCGAGACTAAGCGATTTACTTTATTTTGTGCACCAGTTGCGTGTGCTTCGGCAAGTAGTTTGGTTGTTGATGTGCGAATTCCCAGGTCGGCCAGTGCGTAATAGCCAGTTAGAGACATCACGATTGACCAGAGGCCATAGTCCTCATCACCCAAATACTTCAAGAGAAAAGGAGTTAGAAAGAATGTAATCGCTACGGAGATTCCACGTCCGATCCAATTGAAGGCGACACCCCGGACGGCAAGAGACTTGAGGCTGGGACCGTTGTTGGAAGAATCATTCACTGCTGGCAGAATCCGCTGCGAAGAGACGCTGACAGTCGCGTTACATGTCGGAGGAATGAGCTGTGTAGTGTCACACGGCGTTGGCAAAGAGTAACGCTCCAGCGCACACTCCGTGCCCGTCGGGTACAGCAAACTGTCCCTTTCGAGAGACCATCATGGTCGTATTTCTATTGCGTCGGTCTCGGGGCCGCCCCCGCTCTCGTTCGAGAAAACTCAGCCGGTCCCGAGATGGAGGCCGAAATTACAGCAGTCAGCGTGCCAACACCGGACGAGAATCCGGAATGCCTGACCACCCAAGAGCCAATCCCCCTACGCCTCAGGTTTTCTCGCTCCGAAACGGATGAAACTCGAGAAAACCGTTTGGGGCGTTGTTGAGAATCGTCAACAGGGGACAGTCCTTACGTTGGCCTGGCGAAACATTCTTCGACCTCAAGAATCCATATCCATGACGAACCTGCCGATTCGCCCTTGTACTTGGCTCAAACCGCAGTGCAGGCTAATTGCCCGAGCCGCGTGGAGTCGACAAAAGCACTCGCCGCCCCGGAAAGGCTCCCAAAGGTCCACTCCTGAAGTAGACTCTTCAACTTACCTGCCGTCCGATCGAGATTCAAGTAGTGCCGAAATCGAGACATCCGACTTCCCACACGCACGTCCGGTTGTTCCGGATCTACCTCCCAAGGATGAATGTAGAACATGAACGGACGTCCTGACTCGAGGACCCGACGAACCAACCGCCGATAAATCGGCCACGGCTTCAGCCGAAAATAACCGCCACCCGATACCGGTACGTTTACCTTT
>WFWZ01000016.1 GCA_015490875.1 Planctomycetaceae bacterium | reverse complement strand
GGGCGGGGCGTCCAATACATTTGACGGATACTGCTTTCGGTTTTCCAAACCCGATGAAATACGTGACATCATCCTGTCCGAACTGCGGCGTGAGAACGTTCGGAAGGATGAAGCGGATCGGATCTCGAAGACGATTCCCGGATACCTTGTCCCCCAACCGCTGAACGAAATTCCCCCTGATGTCAAACGCTTCGCCGCTGCTGGTTACGCGACAGTAGTTGTTGCGCCTCTACGATCTTCTTCTGCTGTAAAATTGGTGCAAGACCAGGTCGATGAGATCGCAAACTTGGAGCACCCGCTTCTCCTATTTCTCGATCGCATCGCTGAAGTGCGCATCGACGTCGAACTCGAGGGAAAACGAACAGGTAGCCGTCGTTTGACCAGACGCCAGACAATCCTGCGCGAGGGGGCCGGCCCGGGCAACCCGCAGATCTCTGCGATTGACGTAGGAGAGCGCCGTCGTTTCCTCCTTGTGCAGCAGGAGGTCGACAAGGAGAGGGTACTTGCTGCCGTCAGGGAAAGTATCGAGCGTGCCCCCGCGCTGAACCGTTGGTTGGATTGGAAGGGACAACCAACTGTTTCTGTTGCAGTCGGGATGTCCACGGCAGCAATTCTGAAAGGGCAACTTTATAACTTCCTGCCGATGGCAAACGAAGCTGAGTCGCCACTCATGGGGCACATTGATGCCCCCTTCTTCTCAGACATCGACAGGCGCAATATCGACCTGGATATTCCGCTCAACGGCCTCCTGATGGATGCTGTCGCGGAAACCTGCCTTTCCGGCGCTCTGGCCGCCGTAAAGGAGCAACTGGATGTCCCACCTCGCAGTGTCTTTGACCTGATTGCCTGGACCGGGGTTGTCGCATCGAAACTGGATACTGCGGTAGAGGAGGCAGGCCTGGACTTGAAGGACCTTCGCCTCGTTCCAATCATTCCGACCGGAGACGGTGAAAAATGGTCGACGATCAATGAAGTAACCATCTGGCCCGACGCCAATTTCACCCTGTTAAAGCCTCGTGAAATCGTAAAGCATGTCGGAATTCATCTGACTTCGTCCGAGTTGGATCGTCAGCGTCTTGAACGTCTACGCGAGATGGCGGGCCGCTGTTTCGGCCGGTATGGCTGTGAGTATTCTCGCCTCCCATCGCCTGCTGAGATCCCCGATTGGGCAGAAACCTATGCGAAATCGCTGGTAGAGCGGTCGGCAAAGCCGCGGACGTGGGCCAAATTCTACAAGGACCTTGTCGCGCTCTGCGAGGCTTCGGGCGTAGATTTGGATTGCTTGGATGGCGCCGAGGTTCTTCTTGACCGGGCGGGGAAGTTGCGTTCGGCTGGTGGACATGATGAGGATGATCGGCGCGGTCTCTATGTTCGCGAAGCCAGTGAAATCGGCAAACGCAAGAAGGGGAACGTTCCTCTGCCGCCATCCTCCCTCACGAGAGGCTATCGCTTTTTCGATGAGAAGATCCCTCTGCCCGACGATGTTCTAAAAGCACTCACCGACGCAGGGCTTGTCCGGCAGTTCAATCCCTTGGAGGCACTTTCTGGTTTGGGTGTGGCGCTGGGTAAGAAACCCAGCGACAAGCGGCGGATGGATGCTCTTGATTGGGCATTTCGTGTCTGGGATGCAGCGGGGAAAAGTGCGGAGGCCGCAATTAAAGACGCGGATCTGCACGTCCCAACAATAGGAGGATGGGTGGCCGCTAACAGGGCTGTTTTCTCGGGTAGCTGGACTGCGATCGGAAAGCGTCTGGAAGCTTTTCTAAGCGAATCTTCCGAATACTCGAAGGACTGCGGGCATGCTAAAGACCAGCTACTCAAACCGCTTGACGATTGGGGACTGAAAGATCAGGTTTCCCGGCGGAAGTGGCGAGATTTCCTGGATTTTCTCGGTGTAACGGATGGCCTTCGGGTCGTGGAATCCGGGGTCCAGGGATCGGGTACTCCCTCAGGTTATTGGCGGAACCTTCTGGCCTACGGAGAGGCCAGCCGAGGCCTCACGGAAAAGTGGACGGAACTGGCGCGGCAGACTTTCTTTAATCACCCATACACGGAATACGAACTGAAGGAGGAAGAAGAATTCTGGCGCCTGCCCGGGCAGATCGAATACAACGAGTTCCCGGAACATCTTCGTGAGGCATTCTATGAGTTGATTGTCCATCATATCTCCTGTTACGGAGACAAATTTTTCTTCGCCAGTATCGGGCGCTACACTCGATTGACGCGTGAATGGGACGAGCGTCGCGTCATCACGCCTTTTGGCGCCTTCCTTCAATCAGAGGAGTGGCTGCAGGGAGACTTGCGCGGAGAGCGCATATTTCTTGTGCCGAGCCAATGTTGGGCATCCAGGACCAAGAGACCAGGAGTTCCTTCATTCATCCCACGCCTTTCCGACGATGCGCGGGTGCTCCTAGAACGTGACGAAATTGCGAAGGTCGCATTTGGCGAAGGGCTCGGGATTCTCGACTGGGATAGCCTGGACACAGCCGTACGTCGCCTTGTTGCGTTGGCAAACTGCGTCGAGAATCTCCAGTCCGGGGATGTCGCAACTTTTCGGCGCGAATACAAGCGGGCGTGGAACGATTTTGCGGAGAGCCAAGCGGACTTGCCATCCGACTTCCCGCTCGCGGTTCACCGTTCTGGTAACTTGATGCGGATTGAAGGTGACGAAGGTGCACAGACCACTGTGGTTCTCGTGGAAAATGCACAAAACGTTGAGGCAAGAACCATTTCTTCAGCGGGCTTGGCGGTACTCGAGTTGGGGGAGGTCGACTTAGGGATAATCGAAGAAAGCTTAGGTCATATCGAGGTCTACGCTCCAATGAGACTGGACCGCGACACAGTTCGATTGCTGGTGGATGGTACAGATTTCGCACCCACGGCCGACGATGAATATCTCGTGTCATTGGGCTTGGATTGGCTTCCTGAAGTTGCAGTGATTGCCAACGAAGTGATTGGCGAGAACCTCGAGCGGGGCATCCTCCCAAAGACCCTCGACAATCGAATTCGTTCGATCAGGTTTCGGAGATGCAGGTCAATTTCACTGATAGTGGCTGGCCAGGAAGTTGCGAGTGGCAATCGTATGGAGCGGTACGGCTATCGAGACGAAGCCAACCCGACGCTCATCTTGACGGACAGTATCACGATTGACTGGCCACAACTCGCGAAGGGCCTTGCGGCCGAGATCTCCAACCTTGTCGACTCTCGACTGCGATCACTTGAGTTGGCCCTTCTTCGGTTGGCACCAGGACGCCCCGATGGCTCGTTAGAACGACCTACCGATTCTGAATTCGCTTCTGTGCTTGGATGTGATGTCGCAATTGTCGAAGACATGCGTGCTGAGATGCGGACTGATCTAGGGCACGTTCTTCACCTGATCATTCCAGTTGTCGCGTACTTTGAAAATGTCGATATCGCTCGAGACCTTGCTGATGCCGCCCAAGATCAAAAAGCGGAATTCAATCTTCGGGTTTGGTTGGAGGACCATCTTTCAATGAACTCTCCTGCCGCCGGTGACCTGCTCACGGCATGTGCGAATAGCCCTGATCGGCGTTCGATCGTGGCGGCACTGGGCCTTGACTACGGAAAATTCAATCGAGTGCTGGTATCGCTAGGTGAGGAGACTTTGACAAGCAAAGCCGAATTGCAGGCCACATTCAAAGCGTACCTGCGTGAGATGGCGCCTGAACTAAGAGACAAACTAAGACGGTTGCATCTTGAAGATTACCGTCGGGGTAATGACCTTTCGATTTACCTTTCAAGAAGAGAACTGACATTCATCCCGTTCGACGAGTCTTGGGTCCTCGACTTCGAGGCGCTCGACCGGCATACGGTGGTCGAGCATGTGGAGAAGTTCTTCGCCAATGAACTGGGGAAGGTGCCTGATGCCGATCTTCCTTCCTTTGAGAAGATGATCAGCGAGAACCGCAAAGTGGTTCGTGCATTTGCGAAGGAAGCCAAATCCATACTGGCGGCGTGGTGCCGAAAAAACCTTGTTGATCTACCAGAGGTTTGGGACCAAGGAGACGAACAAAACGTCGTGCGTTTAGTCGAAAATGCTGGCTTTCTTGACTTCGACAGTGTCAGCTCAGACGTTGTGCCAGTTCTCTGCAAGCGTGCTGGGCTTTGGCCTGAGGGAATGCCTGAAGGAATTGATCCGAAAAGCCTTGGTCTCGACCAAAACGCTGTGAAAGCGGAGGAGGAGCGGAAGGCCAGGGAACAGCAAGAACGGGAGCGTCGGAAGCGCATCATACAATTCGCAGGACAGGATCTTGATCCGGGTGATCCCTCCTTTGCCTCGGACCTGCACAACATCGCAGAGGCCGCGATCGCATCTGACGATAGCTGGTTTGAACGAAGCCGCCAGCGGACCAGGCTGGTGCAATTTGACGGGGCGTCAAAATCAGACACCGATGGCGGAAAAGGTGGGGGAGGCAAGCGCGGGCAGCGCGCCACACGACTGACGGAAACGCAGAAGGTCGCAATGGGCGTCGCGAGTGAATGGTTGGCCTATCAGTACCTCAAGCGGCGGTTTCCAGATTACGTCGACGAAAGCTCGTGGATATCGGAGAATAGAACGAAGTTCTTTGGCGGCAGCGAAGGTGACGAATCAGCCGGCTACGACTTTCTTGTGCAGACTCCTAAGATCGACTGGATGTTTGAGGTCAAGTCCACCCTAGAGGATGGATGCGAATTCGAACTGACTTCGAACGAACTGCGCGTCGCCAGCTCTGCTTCGCGCACCGGCCGCAGACGATATCGCATCCTCTATGTTCCGCATGTCTTTTCACCCGAAAAGTGGTGTATCTTCGAACTACCCAACCCGATGGACAAGGAAACACAGGCGCAGTTTTCCGTGGTGGGACGCGGCTCGCTCAGGCTGCGCTTTGAGCGCCGGTAGACCCGACAGACTTGGAGAACGTCCGACCCCGGTCCCGTCCCCTCCGCCAATTTTACTCGCTCATAACCCACCTAAATGGGGCAGTTTTGCACGCCGATTCACAGTATGCAGCCAGAAAGCAATTCGCTATCATGTTCGACGACCGCTTCAATGCGTGACCAAATCCGAAACCCGCATGGACCGGGACAGATACACGGAGTTCATGACACTCCCGCGCAATCTGGTCGAGCGCTTCTATAACAAGATCGAACACTTTCGCGCGGTGGCCCACCAGATACGACAAGCGCAATGACAACTACCTCGCCTCCGTTCAGCTCGCTATTGTCGGGATTTGGTTGCGATCTTATGAGACGGGGCCCCAAGGTATAGACCTATAAACCACCCGCATTCCTCCCGCCGCAGTTCAGCCACAGAAATAGGCGCCGATTTTGGAGGTGCGCAGGCCCGTCTGCACCAGCCCCTCGGCAAGGCCGACGGCGCAGGCCACCCCGTCGATCACCGGCAGGCCGAACTCTTCCGAGAGCCGCGCCATCAGATCGGCCATGCCGGCGCAGCCCAGAACGATGGCCTCGGCCCCGTC
>WFWZ01000015.1 GCA_015490875.1 Planctomycetaceae bacterium | reverse complement strand
GGTCCTTCACTGATTGTCATATCCGGGGCCAACAACAGATGGACGAGTGTGGCATTGATCGCCATTGCGATGGCCGCCCATTGAATTCGGCGAATCAAAGCATTCCCGCTGAACGGGATCGAGAGCCTGCCTGAGAGAACGACTGCCCCGAGCAGGAATATGCCTCCTACGAGATTCCATCGTTGGAATGAGGCGTTGACCGGCTCGCCCCACCACCAATAGCCCGGATGAGCGAAGAAGGTCAGAAGGTAGAAGGAGACACCGAAAACTGGCCGGTAAAACGTCAGTACCGCAAGGACGACGAATGCGAGCAGGAAGCATGCAAGTGTCAGTGACATCGTCTATTGTTTCGGCCGGATACTATGTGCGAGCTGCACTCAAGGCGTGGCCTGTTCGTTCGATCAGTCGCCGGTAGAAGCGATCGTAGGCGACCAACATCGAATCGAGCGTATACGAAGAGGCATGTCGCGCCCGGCTGTTCTCACTGAACGTGTGCCGTTTACCGGCGTCGGCAACCAGCTCGATCAGGTGTTTGGCGAGTTCCGACGGATCATCGGCGGGTACGATGGATCCGCACGAATCGGAACCACCGACCAAAATGGCGTTGTCTCCGACGTCGGTCACTACCATTGGCAAACCGGCCGCCATCGCCTCGAGAATGGCTTGGCTCATCCCTTCGCTACGGCTAGTGTTGATATAGATATCCATTGCGGCCAACCATTGCGATACGTCAGCTTGATGGCCGACGAGATGGATGTGTTCAGCCATGCCGAGGCCTCTCAGGTACTGGGCAAGAGCGGGCTTCTCGGGACCGTCCCCAACGATGATCAGGTGGGTTTGACGATAGGACTTGTGCACTCGCCGAAATGCATCGATGGCAACATCAAACCCTTTCACTGGGACGAGCCTTCCAACAGTGCCAATGGCGAGATCATTCGGGCGGATTCCCAGTTGGCTCCGGATACGGAACCTGCTCTCAGCATGCAAGTGCTGGCATGGCGTCGGCACACCGTTCGGGATGACCGTGATCCTGCGGGCAGCAAACTCGCACGCAGATTCGACTCGACGCGCGACAGCATGAGCATTCGTGACGACTGCATCGGAGGAATCGAGGCAGCGTCGCATTACAAGGGCACGAGCGCGCATCCGCCAGCCATGGGATTCGAGGCGCCCTAGCACGGTTCCTCGTTCGGCATGGACGTGCGTAGGGACTTTGGCCATTCTGCGGGCAATCGTCGTCTCCACCAGCGTGCCCCAGTTGTGTGATTGGACGACGGTTGGTTTGAGGCGGCGAAGAGTCTGGGCGAGGCGGACGAGGAGTCGAGGATCATTGCCTCGCCGCTTTTTCAATTCGATAACGGGCACATCGTCACGACGGAGCCACGCAGCGGCTTTGCCGGAGTGTGCCAAACAGATGATCGACGGAGCATATTGGTCGCGCGGCAAACTGTTGCATAGCGTTGTGACGAATCGTTCGATCCCCCCGGGATCGAGTCCATGGACGACAAATGCGATGCGCCATGGCTCATCCGAAATCGCTTCTTGTCTCGAAGGCTGGTTGGGATTCATCGCGGTCGCGTCCAACGGAAAATGAAATCCCGAACTGTCGCATTGGCATGTGACGGAAGAGCATCCTAGTAAGAGTTTGTCGAACCCTATACAGAAGTGTGTCGAATTTGAGCCCATCCAACAGTTCGTGTGTCGAATCGGAAGAGGACCGTCGCCTCCCTGCTGCCAAGGCCACAACTTCCGACAATAGCTCCCGTCTCATGCGTAGTCATCAGTTACGTTGACCACACTAAAGATGTGGCGTCCATACTGTAGAGGCACAACCCATTCATCTAGGATTTGGAGTGACCGACGTTCTAATTCGATGACTCGCGCGGTTTGATGTTTCCGACTGGAGCCTCGACGGGCGGTCAATCCTACAAAGACACTTTCAGCTTGAACAGCGATTCCTCGCAAGAATCCCTCCGAGACGTTCTCCGTGACTGCACATCGCGACACTCGGCATCCAACGTCAATTCCTGATTGCCGATATTCGATCTCATGGACGATAACTTGATTCGTCTTGCAGTCGGTAACGAATAACTGGTTGCCTGCTATTATACCGTCGTGCGGCCGGCCCAAATGTGAGGCAACCACCCTCCCTCGCTGTAATGATATTATCTCTCCAGTTTGCCAGAGAGTAACCCACAAGTCATCACCTATGGGTAGCAAGTGATTAGGGTGCAGAACATGCGGCCGAAAATCCATGACACGAAGATCACTCCGGCCGCGACGGTACGCGTCTTGGCGGCAGAGCTTTCGAATGTTCCGGAAGGGTGGGCGCTTCGTGAGGTGTGTGTAATACTCGTATTTGCCGCGCAGTCGTTTCCATGACTTGCGAGCGTCCAGGATCATCAGTTCCGCGATACGCCGTGGACGTCTGGCGAACGGGCGAATGAGATGGTGCGTCGTAACCCATTGCCATGACTTGTCGAATTCCTCCACGCAATCCAATCCTGTGTTGCAGACCCAGATCCGGTTGGCGGTCTCAACGATATGGTGCACATCGTTCAGGAACGGATAAGTATGAGATGCACACAGTCGTAGCGGAGCGAGATCAAATTCAAGTAGCTCTACCTCCGTTGCGGCCAATAGACGGCCATTGTTATGGCTTGCGCCTGCAAATCCCTTGTGCGTCTGATGATAAACGTTGTGTTGGAATCGGTATGTATCGACGATTGCCTTCTTTTTCCAGTCGACTACTAGAATATGGCACTGAGAGTCTGGTTTGAGTCCGGGTCCGAGCGTTAGCAGTAGTTTCATGATGACTGCAATTGTGGAGAGGTGGACACACGAAATACTATTTGCGCGTGGCGGGTGCGGGATGTTGGCGTTTGTGGCGTAGCCATCTTGTGCCCATCCTCATGATTTCTGCTCGAAAGCTCGAATCGAGACAGATAAAGAATGCAGTCGCTGCGGTAAGCAGGCAGAGTGTCCCAATCTGGAGCAGCATGGCCACAAGGGACGTTGCCGGGGAGAGAGTGGCGAATAGCACTGCCGTCGTGATGGACGGAAGATTCGAAAGAATTGCTGGAACGATCGTGGAGTGAGCAAACGACCGAAGAGGATAACCGAGATTGCTGCACGCGTACACGGGCAAGAATACTCCGCTAAACAGCAGCTGAGCGACCACAACGGCCGAAGCCATTCCCACGACTCCAAAGGCATGCGTCAGTGCGATTCCCAGTCCGAGCATGACAAGCCCTTCTCCAATGGCAAGTCGGCTGAGCAGAGGCATTCTTCCCATACCCGTTAGTGTCGATTGCAATCCGTTCGCCGGCAATTTGATGAGCAGTGACAGGCTTAGGATGCAAGTGATCGGATAGACGTGTGAGGCAACGTTGGCGTCGATCCACAGTATCAAGAACTGTTTTCCCATAATGAGCAACACGCCTGCCACTAAAATCCCCAATGCCATCAGTACACGCGTCGGCAAGATCAGCATTTGGCGAAGAGCATCTTTATCGGACTGCGCTTCGAACTGACTTGCAAAGGGCATCACGACGCTGTTAAGGGTTTTTCCGAGATTGACGCTTTTTCGTGTCAGGGACTCAGCAATGGAGTAGTAGGCTACGACTGTCGGGCCAGAGATGAGTCCGAGCAGTAAGCTGCCTCCAACCAATGAGGTTCTTCGAACCAGCTGGATAACCAAGTTGAGAAAACCAAAATGGAATAGACTCTTACCAGTGTGACCTTCCACTGAGGACAGCCTAGGGCTAGGCAGGTTCTCAATCCGGATGGCGAATACATACATGGTTAGAACCGAAAGGAGAGTGATGCCAAAATAGACGCACGCCATCCCAAGAAGCCCCCAGCCTGCCTTCACGACAAGAATCGTCAGTACCCCAGTCGCAATGAGCCGTCCGCAAAGCAGGGCGTTCGAGAGATCGAATCTCTTGCGTGCGATAAGTCCTGCGGCAAAGACCTGTCCAACGAGCTCGGTAGCGACTTTCGTTCCTGTCAATATGACGACCCAGCGAGCAATCCGAACCGGAAAGCCGCGCAGATCGAAAACGTATGGAAAGAAGAATGCTACGAGAAAGGAGACCGATATCACCACAACTGCAAGGACTGACAGAATGGCAAGACCGGTCGACATGACACAGCAGACAGCGGCGGAGTCATCCAAGGCGTCGTGTTGAGCGATATATTTCGTATTTGCCTTTCCAATTCCCATGTTGACGAGGCCATAGTAGCCGGTGAGCGCGATCACAATTGACCAGATACCATATTGCTCCGCGCCGAGTGTTCGCAGCAGTACTGGTGTCACTAGAAACGTCACTGCGATTGAAATAGCGTGTGACGTCGACGCCCAAGCCACGCCTCGAATTGCGAGAGATTTGTTGCTGATGGAAGTCATGAAAGGTGGTTGTCAGGAAGGGCCATTGTTGATCGGCTCAACCGAGATTCTCCATTCGCATCTTCTGTATCTAAGAAGTTGGAAACTGCGAAAACACGATGCGAGACGGATCACAAAGTACCGCCTCAACAAGCCGTTGTGCGCTCCGGCGCGAGACTGGAATAGCGGCAACTGTCGGTCGCGGTGCGTTTCCGCAAAACCCACGAACGTAGTATTCTGCAACACGCTGTGCGACGAAAGCGCCCAAAAGGCCGGCGTTGAAATCGCGTTCTTCGGCATATCCTCTCAAGAACGTATGACAAGCCACCCTGACCGGTAGTTGAGGTATGTGTCGCGCCGCTCCAATGCAGAACAACTGTGAAACCAGCAAGGCCAGGTCTTCGTACCGGGAGCCGCACCCGCAGTTCTCAAAATCGATAATCGTGACGCCGTTGTCACTCACCAGCACATTCTCTAGCTTGAAATTGCCGTGAACGAAGCCATCGGTCTCTGTGTGCGGGACGGAGTCTCGAGTGTTTCTTTCCAGCAGCGTCGTTTCTACCGACGTTCGCGTTCTATCGGACCGTGTTGCTTCACGAATCGCCGATTTCAATCCCATTTCGGCTGTCCTCGTCAGGGGGGCGATATCCGATGCCGCTGCCCCGTGTAGCCTGGCCAAGGCGCGCCCAAGTGCTCGCAAATGCGCCAGCAGTTTGCGAGGTCGGCAGAAGGCAGGTAGTATGGCAAAGCGATAAAGGCTCCGCTGGAGCATCTTTCCGGGGACCGACGACGTCAAAATGAATTGCTCGGTCGTGCAGGCTCGAATGACGGCTGGGTGCTTATATTCCGGGCATTCGCCTAACTGCTCGCGACAAGCGTGTGCCCCGACTATCTCACGACGAATGGCATCCGATTCAAGCCGTCGAGGCATCTTGAGATACCAATCCAGTCCACATCGAATGCGGTAGATGGTGTTGCGTCCACGCGAATAAAGCCTGAATGTCGCGTTCCCGATCTGAAATGTTTTGCCGAGGCGAGTTGCCCGCAGCGCTCGTGCGTTCTGCGAAATCAGGCCGGTGAGGCCGTCGGCCAGTTGGCGATGGTCTCTATTTTCGTGTAACGACAAGATATTCATCGACGAGGGGACTAATATTGGGAAACCAATGCGACCGTGTGAGCTTGGCGAGCCATCGCTCGCCGATGACACGGTACAGCACGCGTGAGCCGACAAGACGAATCGGCCGGCGATGTAGCGGCGTCCCAGTGATATCGGTCACTTGATCACGTGTTGGGTAATGTGAGAAAAACGAATTCCGACTTTTTCCGCGAGCCCCGCCAAAGCAATAGCGCAGCACGGCATGCGGCCGAGCATAGAACTCAACAATGGCAATGCCCCCCGGCCGCAGGACTCGGAGAAACTCGGCGAAGATTTGTTTCTTCTTATCGTGCGAAAAGAGATGGATGAAGCGAGTTGCTACGACTACGTCGAAGCGTTCCGCTTCAAAAGGCAACGCGTCTGCAGAACCGAGCATCAGTCGCGGAGGCGTTTGGGAATGCTCAAACCTCGCTGCCGCCTGCGATAGCATTGTTGATGATCCATCCAGACCGTGGACATGGTGTCGCCCTGGTAGGGATGTGAGATATTCCAATACCAGCCCAGTCCCACAGCCTACCTCTAAGATGTCCAGCTCGGCTCGCGTGCTGAAACTCTCACGTATCGCGGCTCCGATCGCTTCATTCCGTAGACGCCGATAAAGCTGCAAGTGACTCTTGCCATACGTGACTTTTTCATATTGCTTCCCCAGCGTCTGGTACTTTAGCGATTGGTTTGGGGACGCGTGTCTCAACTGCTCAATAGCCATTCAATGCCTTTTGGAAAGAGAAGGAGGTATACATGGTCTACTCAAGGAAGACGATCGACGCGGTCTGGATAGCACCTACTCCGTTCTGGTGAGATGCCGGTCTCCACGACGGGCAGCTAGCGATCAGAGCCGCTCGCCAGTCTTTCGGGCATCTCTATGAGTCAAGGCGTTAGGTGTGCGCCGCTGGTCTACACGTTGTATGCGAGCGTTCTTGGTGGCCACTCACTGCAGCTGCCACGTTGCATGACAGGTCGCGCCAACGCCTACCGTTATATAATCGGTTGAAGCGGCGCGGCCCCGAGCTAGGTAAACATCGCGTTTTGGCACCGTCTATTCCCTTCACGTAACGGAGGTATCGCACGGGCTCGGTGAAATGCGGGAAGACACAGGCCACGTCGTGGCCCGAGTCGAGGAGGAGCTTTGCCTGGGCCGAGCCGCAGCGCTCATTCGATGATGAGTGTCCAATCGCGTTGGATGACAGAACGAGTAGTCGCGGATCAAGTTCGTCAGACGTTACGAAGTGTTGCCGAGACTAGAAATGAAGAAGCTCGTGTCCTGTGAACCGCAAACTGCTCAGCCGAGATATGACCTGCCGGCTCACTCCTCGACGATTCGGTTCCAAACTACCTGCTTTCTCCTGGCTTCCGGTCTAGACTCCGTCCCCGCCGGGTGTTGCGCCCGAAGAGTCGGCGCGAACATCAGGCTTATGTACGATCGAGTGTACTTGCGAACTCGCTGCTGCCGAGCATCGAGACTCGAGCTAAGATTTGCGCCAATCGATGATCCGCGACTTGCGCCAATCAATCAGGGCGCCACAGCAAGTTCCCCAGCCAAAGTGGCTTCGGAAAACGCCTCCGGCACGATTGCCGAAAGACAATCCCAACGCCACTCCTGAAGCAGTCCTTTTAGCTTACCTGCCGTGCGATCGAGATTCAAGTAGTGCCGAAATCGAGACATCCGACTTCCCACACCCACGTCCGGTTGTTCCGGATCTACCTCCCAAGGATGAATGTAGAACATGAACGGACGTCCTGACTCGAGGACCCGACGAACCAACCGCCGATAAATCGGCCACGGCTTCAGCCGAAAATAACCGCCACCCGATACCGGTACGTTTACCTTT
>WFWZ01000014.1 GCA_015490875.1 Planctomycetaceae bacterium | reverse complement strand
GTGCAAATCGAGCACATCGAAACCTTGCGCATTCACACGCGACTCCCCGTCGTCATCCCTTCGCGAATCGACGAGCGATTCCTCGAATGGATCGATGCCCTTCGCATTCCTTTGGTAATGGTCCTCCATGCCAACCATCCTCACGAAATCGATGGCGCACTCGAGGAGGCCCTGACGCCGCTTCGCCGACGCGGCGTCATGTTGCTCAACCAGTCGGTGCTCCTACGCCACGTCAACGATGACGCGGAAGTGCTTGCTGAGCTCTCTCGGCGTCTGCTCCAGGCCGGAGTCCTCCCTTACTACCTCCACCAGCTCGACCGAGCGTTGGGAACGGCTCACTTCGCCGTAAGCGACCAGCAGGCGAAGGCGATCGTGGAGGAACTGCGAGCTCGACTGCCGGGATACCTCGTGCCTCGGCTGGTCCGCGAGGAGCCGGGGCGACCACACAAAACGCCGCTGGCCTGATCCGTCCCACCTTTGCGTCCTCCGGAGGCTCCGCCTGATGTTGGCCCTGATCGTCGCCGCTTCGGAAAACCGGGTGATTGGCCGCCAAGGAGATCTGCCATGGCGGCTTCCTGCCGATTTGCGCCGCTTCCGCAAACTGACGATGGGACATGCCGTCATCATGGGACGGCGGACGTACACCTCGCTCCCCGGCCCTCTGCCCGGCCGGCGACTGATCGTCCTCACGAAGCAACCCGACACGATGCCCGCCGGTGTGGAGACGGCCACGAGTCTCGAGGAAGCCCTCAAGCTGTGCCGCGAAGATGCTTCGCCTTTCGTGATCGGGGGAGCCTCCGTCTACGCAGCCGCACTCGCGCGCGTCGATCGCATCTATCTCACGCTGGTACACGCCGAGGTCGAGGGAGACACCTACCTGCCGGAGATCGACTGGGAGGACTGGGAACTCGTCTATGACTGCTGGCACGCGCCCGACGCTCGGCACCCCTACGCCTATAGCTTCCGGCAATACGACCGAATCGACCGGTCGCGCCCATCGCCCTGACCTCCAATCGACCTCCCAATTATAATGCGGCTTCCCGCCGGAACTTCTGCCCGCCGTATTGGGGCATTCTTCGAGTTTTCTGTGAGCGTTCGATGCAGGCAACGGGCCGCGAAAAACTGTTGGGGGCTTTGGCCCTGATCGGCTGCGTCTTCTGTTGGGGCGTCGTGCCGGTCATCCTGCGCCAACTCGCGCCCGTCATCAACGCCTGGACGGCCAACGGCATCCGCTATCCGTTGGCCGCGCTTTGCTACTGGCCGGTCCTTTGGTGGTTCTACCGGCGGCACGAAATCGACGGCACGCTTTTGAAGCGATCGCTTGTGCCGGCACTCTTCGCCTGGCTCGGCCAGGTCTTCTGGGGACTGGCACCCTATTATCTGCCGGCCAGCGCCATCGGATTCTATGTGCGGTTTTCGATGGTCGCGGCGCTCGGAGCCGCCATGTTGCTCTTTCGCGATGAACGACGGCTTCTGGTAACGCCGCGATTCTACGTCGGGCTGCTGCTGGTCGTCGGCGGGTTCCTCTGGTTTTCGATGGTCCAAGACGTCGACTCGACGCACGCCGCGGCAACGCGCCATTGGCAGGGCTTTCTCATCATGCTCGCCTGTTCCCTCTTTTTCGGCTTCTACGGAGTCAGCGTTCGCTATGCCTTGAGCGACGTGAACCCGATCCTCGGATTCGCCGTCGTTTCCCAATTCGTCTCGGTCGGCACGATCACCACAATGCTTCTGTGGGGCGATATGGAACGATTGCCGGCGCTGAACAGCACCGACTGGTTCCGAGTCGCCAGCTCCACGCTGTTGGGCATCAGCTTTGGCCATATCCTGATGTACTACTCGGTCAAGCGTCTCGGCGCCTCGATTACGTCCTCGGTCCAGACCCTGACTCCTTTCGTCACCGCCGTGATCGCCCTGTGGGTCCTCGGCGAGGTCATGACCGCCGACCAGTGGGCAGGCGGAATTGTGATGGTCGTCGGAGCTCTCGTGTTGATCGTGACGCAACCAAAGAAACACCGGCCACCCCGTCCCGAAGCAGCGCATTGCCAGGACGACGCGGCCGCGGCGCCCCTCGAGGTCGGCGTGGGAAGTCTCGCCGTGGCGGACGAGGACCCAGCCACTTTGCCGTCGTGTTACAATGGACGATCGATCCAGTAAAGCGAGTCACCAGATGAGGAGTCACCCATGCGGATGTTCCAGCAAATAGGTTCCCTACGGCAAAACTTCCTTTGCGTGCTGATGGCCGGTCTGGCGAGCCAGGCCGTTGCGGAAGAACCTCTCTTCGACGGAAAGACGCTCAAGGGATGGAAAGGGGACACACGCTATTGGTCGGTATCCGACGGAGCCATCGTGGGACGGACCACGGCCGAGTCTCCCCTTGCGCACAACATCTTCTTGATCTATCAGGGTCGTTTGCCGGGGAACTTCGAATTGCATCTCGATTTTCAAATCGAAAACGGCAACTCGGGAATTCAATACCGCAGCAAGGTCATCGACGAGGCCGAATACATCGTCGGAGGCTATCAGGCGGACATCGATGCGACACTCCGGTATACGGGGATTCTCTATGAAGAGCGGGGAAGGGGGATCTTGGCTGAGCGAGGCCAGAAGGTGACGATGACGGCCGACGGCAAGAAGAAGGTTACGTCGTTCGCCAAACCGGAGGAACTCGCCAAGTTCATCCATCGAGGAAAGTGGAACCACTACCGCATTGTGGCTCGAGGCAACCGACTCCAGCACTACATCAACGACGTGCTGATGGCTGAGTTCGTCGATGAGCAGAAGGAGAAGGCGGCTCGCGACGGCGTCCTGGCCCTCCAACTGCACAAAGGCCCGCCCATGGTCGTGCGATTCAAGAAGATCCGTATCAAAGAGATTAAGTAACGGCGCGGGACTCGGCAGCGCACCGCCTCAGGGCGACGCACGGCCGCTGACGCGAATTCGCTTGTTCAGAATCACCGGCGAAATTCCGGGCAAAATGCGACACGGATTCCTCTTCTTTGCGCCTTGGCGTCTTTGCGCGAGAAAAACAAAGAGCCTCACGCAAAGACGCGAAGACGCAAAGGCGGTTTAGTTCTTCTGCGTTTTCGGAGCGGTGCTCCAGCGCAAATATGCGTCGAGAAAGCCGTCGATGTTGCCGTCGAGAACCGAGTGGAAATTGGTTTCTCCGTAGCCGGTCCTGGCGTCCTTGACGCGTTGATCGGGATGGAGAAAGTAATTTCGGATCTGCGATCCGAACCCGACCCGCGCCTTGTTCTTGTATTTCTCCGCCTGCTCGGCCTCACGTTTCTCGTCCTCCAGCCTCGCCAGTCGAGCTCGCAAAAGCTTGTACGCCTGCGCCCGATTCTTGTGCTGACTTCGCTCGTTCTGGCACTGGACCACGATGCCGGTCGGGAGGTGCGTGAGCCGGACGGCACTCGAGGTCTTATTCACATGCTGGCCGCCGGCACCGCTGGCCCGATACGTGTCTTCGCGAACATCCGACTTGTTGATCACGATCTCGGACTCGTCTTCGATCTCCGGTGACACATCGACGGCGGCGAAACTCGTCTGCCGTTTGCCTTCCGCGTTAAAGGGGCTGATGCGCACCAGCCGGTGGATGCCCGTTTCTCCCTTGAGGTACCCGTACGCCTTGGGGCCTCGGATCAAGATCGTGGCACTATTGATGCCGGCCTCTTCGTTGTCGTTGCGGTCGATGAGCTCCACGTCGTACCCGTGCGACTTGGCCCACTGCGTGTACATGCGCAAAAGCATCTCAGCCCAGTCATTGGCGTCGGTGCCGCCGTCACGAGCGTTGATCGAAAGGATGGCCGCCGCATCGTCGTGCGGTCCCCCTAAGAGCGCCTGCAACTCGAGCTGCTCGACCTCGTGCTCCAGCCGCTTCAACTCGCGCACAAACTCTTCCTCGAACGAGGGATCTTCCTCGACGAGTTCGATCATGTCGACCAGATCGTTGGCCGCCGCCAATGCGGCCTCCAGCGGCTCGGTCGTCGCCTTGAGCTGCTTCAGTTGGCGGGTCTTCTCTTGAGCAGCCTCCTGCCGGTCCCAAAATCCCGGCTCGGCCATCTCCCGCTCGATCCGTTCCCGTTGTTCCACCAGGGCAGGGACATCAAAGACTGTCCCGCAGTTGAAGGAGGCGCTGGCGGATGGCGTGAGCTCGATCGATGAGTGTCGATTCCATGGTGCTGGCAGTGTGGTCGAGTTTGGAAAGTCTATCTGGGAACCGGCGAGCACCGATACCGGCCGGCCCGCACGGCTCTATAATCATACGCCTGAAGCGGCGCGCAACCAAGTGCGGTCGGCGACGGCCGGACGCTCCGCGCAAGCCTCCGGGCGTCGGCCCGGGAATGCGCCCGCTGGAACGAGGCGTTCGCAAGGGATGAACACGTGAGGGCGCAATGGCGCGAGTCCTTTTGGCGATGTCGGGCGGAGTGGACAGCAGCGTGGCCGCGGACCTGCTGCGCGCCGACGGACACGAAGTGATCGGAGTCTTCATGCGGCACGGCTCGGCCGCCTCGAGCTGCCAAGACGACACCGATCCCTCTCTGCCGATCGCCAACAGTTCGCATCAAGGTTGCTGCACCGCGGCCGATGCCGAGGACGCGCGACGCGTGGCCCGGGCGCTGGGAATCCCGTTTTATGCTTTGGACCTCAGCGACGATTTCGGGCGAATCATCGACTACTTCGTCGATGAGTATGCTCGGGGCCGAACGCCCAACCCCTGCATCGTCTGCAACCACTGGATCAAGTTCGGGCGGCTCTTCGAGTACGCGGACAGCGTGGGAGCCCAATACGTGGCGACGGGGCACTATGCACGGCTTGAGGCGGTTCGAGGCGAAGTCGCTCTGCTGCGAGGTGCCGACGCGACGAAGGACCAGTCGTACGTGCTGTTCGGTATTCCGCGAGCATTGCTTTCGAGGATGCTCTTGCCGGTAGGAAGGTTCGCTAAGACCGACATCCGGGCTCGCGCGGAGAAACTCGGGCTGGCCGTCGCCGACAAGCCGGACAGCCAGGAGATCTGCTTCGTAGCTCCAGGCGAACATGCGACACTGGTGGGCCGCCGGCTCCGGGAGCAGGGAGGGGGTGACCGATCCGGCGATATCGTGACCGTCGATGGCCGACGCGTGGGGCGTCATTCGGGAGTGGAGCATTTTACGATCGGCCAGCGCAAGGGGCTCCACGTGGCACTGGGAACGCCGCATTACGTGGTTCGCCTGGATGCCGACCGACGCGAAGTCGTCATCGGGCCTCGCAGCGCGCTGGCCTGCCGCCGCCTGACCGCTGACCGTGCGAATTGGCTCGTTCCGCCGCCAAGTCGTCTGGAATGCTTCGTCCAGATCCGGTACCGCTCCGAACCGGTCCCGGCTACCGTGACGGTCGAGGAAGACCGGTTTGTCGTGGAATTCCAGAAAGCGTGCTATGGGGTGGCCCCCGGCCAGGCTGCGGTCTGCTATGATGGTCCGCGATTGCTGGGAGGCGGCTGGATCGTCTCGAGCAACTGAACTCGCGTCAGAATTAGATGGGAGGACGGATCGTGTCGATGGATCTTGCACACGTCGGAGATTGGGCGTTGATCGCTCAAGGGATGCAGATTACGTCGCTGATCGTGATGATCCTCGTATTCGCCGGGATCGTCGCACTCCTGTTTCTCATCTTCTTCATCGCAGCGTATGGGAAGCTCTGGCTTCAGGCATGGACGAGCCACGCCGACGTCTCGATCCTGAGTTTGGTCGGCATGGGGTTCCGGAACGTCGATCCTCGGCTGATCGTGCGCGCCAAGATCATGGCGACTCAAGCGGGACTCGACATCAACCGCAAGACCGGGATCAGCACGAAGCGCCTCGAGGCTCACTATCTGGCCGGGGGTAACGTGGCCAACGTGATTCATGCGATCATCGCTGCGCATCGAGCTCGTATCGATCTCGATTTCGACCGAGCGGCCGCCATCGACCTGGCCGGCCGGGACGTGCTCGACGCCGTGCGCACCAGCGTTCAACCGAAAGTCATCGACTGCCCGGATCCTCGACGTTCGGGAAAGAGCAAGCTCTCAGCCATCGCCAAAAACGGCATCGAACTTCGCGTCCGGGCTCGAGTCACCGTGCGCACCAATCTGGCCCAGTTGGTCGGTGGTGCGACGGAGGACACGGTGATCGCGCGCGTCGGCGAAGGGATCATCACGGCCATCGGGTCGGCCGACGATCATAAGATGGTACTTGAGAATCCCGACCACATCAGCCGAGCCGTGCTCGACCGAGGACTCGATTCGCACACGGCGTTCGAAATCGTCTCCATTGATATCGCCGACATCGACGTCGGCGACAACATCGGGGCTCGACTTCAGGCCGACCAGGCCGAAGCCGACACGCGAGTCGCGCGGGCGCGAGCCGAACAGCGGCGCGCCGAAGCGGTAGCGGCGGAGCAGGAGAACAAGGTCCGCGTCGCCGAAAACCGCGTGCAGTTGCTCTTGGCCGAGGCCGAAGTGCCGCGCGCCATGGCGGATGCCTTCCGCAAAGGCCACATGGTGGCCGAGCACGGGCCGCAAGCAAGCAATTAGCCGCCGCCGTGCGACTCAGGCAACCGGCTTGAGATGCTGACCTGACGAAGGGGCAGTGCGCGCCGGCCGCAACACGGCCACCGCGATGCGGTCTTCCAAGTTGGGACGAAAGACGGTCAACAGCAGCGTCGGCAGATACCACGCAAGGTAGAGCCCGCCTCCGTAACCGTGCCAGAATTGCGTCGCCACCATCACCGCAGCGGTGCAACTGAGCAGCGTCCCGAGGTTCTTCTGGGCGGGCCAAAGGGCAAACGAACCACACAGAGCCACGAAGGCGGCCAGGACCGAGAAACGGTAAACCGGAGGCCAACCCAGGCCCCAGATCCCTTGAAGCCCCTCGCTCTGCGGCCGCATCAGTCCCAACATCTTCTGCGTGTTGTGCCAAAAGTCGGTCAGATCGCCGGATACGAACAACAACAGAAGCACCATGGCTCCGACGACCGACAGACACCCCAGCAGGAATCGGCCCAGGCCTCGCTCCCAATAGAAGCTGATCCAAAG
>WFWZ01000013.1 GCA_015490875.1 Planctomycetaceae bacterium | reverse complement strand
GGGCGGGGGACCGACGTGGCTCTTGGCTTTGGTTCCCTAATACTGTGCATCGATCGCTTATGAGCCGGCCAGTTTCAAGCCAAGCCACAGGCCGAAGCCGCCGCCGAGGGCACCAGCTACGAAACCAAGCCACCGAACGGCATGCTCGCGCCGGTGGCGAGCCGCAGCGGTCGGGTCGGCGGCGCGTTCGTCCGCGAGCCGCGAAGCGTTGACGCGTGGCAGCCGCACCAGATAGAGCCATCCCAGGCCGGCCAAGAGCCACACATACGCCGCCACGATCAAGCCTCGAATCTGCCACACGGCGCCCGCCGTGATGCCCAGTGCCGTCAACACGACGAGGAGAATGGCCCACAGACGAATACGTCGTAGCCCCTGCCGCTCGGCCTCGGACGAAGCTCGCCGCAGTTCCACTCGCATTCCCCAAACAACGGCGGCCGTTCCCAGAATCGCTGGAATCACGGTCGATGTGAAAAAGAGTGCAACGGTTTTCCAGAGCGACGCGATGCCCGCTGTCTTTGCGAGGAGGTGGGCGGTTGCCGTGTGGCCGACTGCCGGCGTCGTCCCTGTCACCAACGCGACCACGCCCACGGCAAATGCAGAGGTCGGACGCGAACGCCGTTCGAGCTCGCCGAGGCGCGCTTCCCACTCCCGCCGGAGTTGTTTTCGAGCGCGATGGAGCCGCTGGCGCACTGCATCTTCAGAAATCTCCAACAGTTCCGCGACTTGCCGCGTTGATCGACCTTCACGGTAGTACAAGATCAGCACTTCACGCGCGTCGTCGGGCAGCTGAGAAAGCAGCGTGCGCACCCACGCCTGCTGTTCCTGTTGTTCCAAGTGCTCCGGCGGTGACACACCCGTGTCTTCCACAAGATGCAGTTCTTCCGACGGACGCTGGCGGTCGGCATGCCGTCGGTGACGGGCCAGCCAGTTGCGAGCTCGATTCCGCGTGATGACGCGCAGCCACGGGAGGAAACTTCGGGGGTTGGCGAGCGTCGAGAGCTTCTGCCAGACGGTGAGATAGGTTTCTTGAGCCACATCGTGGCTGGCGGAACCGTCCCCGACGATCGCCAGGGCGATGGCGGTCACCATATTCTGAGTCGCCTCGACCAGCCGCGCGAAGGCTTCGTGCGAACCGGAGGCGGCCGCCAAGACATCACTTTCCAGTTGCCCAGGATCGAGTCGCTTCCTCATCGGTTCACTCCCTGCTTTCCTAGTATGTTTCGAAATGGCGGTCCGTGAAACGGTGACGACGGCTCCCCGTCCCGGAGGGGCTGGTAATCTCGCCCCCGTCACCTCCATAGACAACGCAGGCATTCTGGGTGTGACAGGTGAGGAAAGCGGTGTTGCCAACTCAGTATCACCGGGGCCCCTCCTCTGGGTGGGTTTGTGTCGTGGCGGCCATCTTTTGCGTTCTCTCTGGGGGCGGGCTGGAAAAATATATATCGATTTTTCTGAAGTTTCGGGTTGGAGAAGGTCGATAAGGGGGGATGGAAGAAACGGCAGGGGGGTTGTCCGGCTCGTTCCCTCGGACCGGTGATGCGGCTGGGAGCGGGCGAAAAGGAGATCCCCACAATGCTTTCGCGTTGGAATTTCGCAGCGGCTTTCGGCGGCGCCGTCGTCCTCTTGGCTACCGGCTGTCATTCGTTGCAGACCAAGGGGCCCGCTCAGGCTCAGCTCGGCGAACCGGTTCCTCAAGCCCCCACGTTCATCGTGGAAGTCCGAGAGGGGAAGAGCCAAAAATCGCGAGTGAAGCAGCTTCCGCTCACCGAGCCCCTGACCGTCCAAGATCTCCTGGAAAAGACGGGAACGCTCTCACAGTTCAACCGGATGAACATCACGATCGAGCGTCGGGTGCCGGGGCAGCGCTACCCGTTGAAACTCCAGGTGCCCTTTGATCCGGCGAGCCGCCACGTGGCGATGGCCAGCAATTACGCCGTGCATCCGGGCGACCGAGTCATCATCGCCGAAGACGCTCGGACCATCATCGAGCGGCTGATGGATCAGGCGATCGACATGATGGGCCCCTTGGCGAAGATGTGATCGGCGATGAGCGTGGCGTCCTTGCCCTCATTCGCTTACCAACCGCCTTCCTCGTCGAAGACATCTTCGGCGTAGCCGGGCGGGAACGGATTTTCGATCGGGCCTTCCTCCTTCGATTGAGTCTCGGGCCGATCGGAATCCGTCGGGCCGGAATGCGCGTCGGGCGGTAGGGACGCATCGACGTACGGTCCCGGGCGATAGCCAAGCTCGCGTTCGAGCTCTTCGAGGGTGCCATCGAACCACTCGAGCCACTCTTGCGCTTCATGGCCAATCGGCACTTGCCGAGGCTCTTCACCTGGATCCTCTGGGCGGTGCACTTGTCGCCCATGGTCGCGCCACCATCGATCGCTGTCGACGGCTCGAGCTCCCTTCCGCTTGGCGGCTCGCTGGATACGGTGGTCGCTGCTGACGACGGTGAGTTCTCTGGCGTGGCCGCACGTTTCGACCAGTTCGATGACCAGGTCGTCGGCTTCTCGGCGGTGGTGCGCGAAGAGGATTCGGATCGAGTCGAACGCGAGTTGCCGCGGGAGGCCGGGGGGTGCGTTCTGTGCATCAAAGACAACCGTCGTGGCAGCTCGCTCGGCGGGCGTCAGCCGCTCGGCCAGTTGCCGCAGCAACGCCAACCGCGCCCTCGAGAGAGAAGTGCCTCGGCCGGGCGAGCCGGTGATGTTGGCGGCATAGAGCAGGTTGTAGCCGTCGATGAGGATCTTCATAACGCAACGATCGATCCTGTTCGAGCATGCCGCCACAGAGGGCGACTCACGTCTTGGAGCCGGGGCGTTCGTAAACGAGTCGGCCGTCGACCCACGTGGCGGCGACTTGCCCGTAGAGTCGTTCTCCGGCAACCGGGGAAGAGGTGCAACGCGATGCGAACACATCGGGATGGACGACCCATTCGGCTTGCGGGTCGATGGCGACGATGTCTGCCGGAGCTCCTTCCTTGAGCGATCCTCCTTCGATCCCTAGCACCTGAGCCGGCCGGGTACTGAGGCGATCCAGCAGGGTCAGCCAATCGAGGCGTCCGGTACGCACCAAGTGGGTTGCAGCCAGCGAAAGACACGTTTCCAGTCCGCTCATTCCGAAGGGAGCTCGATCGAGTTCCAACATCTTCTTTTCGGTGGCTCGCGGCGCGTGCCCCGACGAGATCGCGTCAATGGTTCCATCAATGAGCGCCGCGATGCAACTTTCGACGTCTTCGGCCGTCCGCAGCGGCGGATGGATTTTGAATCGGGTTTCAAACGAGCGGAGTGTTTCGTCGGTGAGCACGCAGTGGACGATCGAGGTGCTGGCGGTGACGGGGACGCCTCGAGCCTTGAAGCGACGAATCAATTCGACGCTTCCGGCGCTGGAGATATTGGCCAGGTGGAGGCGGCCCCCGGTCGCTTCGGCCAGTCGCAGGTCGCGACCGGTCATGACGTCCTCAGCCGCTGCGGGAATCGAGGGAAGACCGAGAATCGTCGAGACCAGACCTTCGTGCATGACGCCGCCGGACGAAAGCTCCTCGACGTCCGGAAAGTTGAAAACCGGGCGGTCGAACATCTGGCAATACTGGAGGGCTCGGCGAAAGAGGGAGGCGTTTTGGACAGGTCGGTCGGCATCGCAAAAAGCGACAGCGCCGGTTTCTGCGAGTCCTCCGATTTCGGCGAGTTGCTGGCCTTCGCGGTTCTGGCTGATGCAGGCGATCACGTGGACCTTGGCCAGCCGGCTCTGACGGGCTTTCGCTTGGACGAACTGGACACCGGCCGCTGTGTCGATCGGCGGCCGGGTGTTGGGAAGGCAGGCGACTGACGTGAAGCCGCCTCGCACGGCGGCTCGCAGCCCGCTCTCGATCGTCTCATCTTCCTCCCATCCGGGCTCGCGCAATTCCGCGTGCAACTCCACGAGGCCAGGTGCCACGATCCAGCCGGTCGCGTCGAAGACTTCGGCGTCGCCGACATCACCGGGATCCCACGCGGCGATGCGGCCCTCGTCGATCAACAAATCGGCGTTGCGATCCTTTTTTTGGCTCGGGTCGATCACTCGACCTCCTCGAATCAACAGGCGCTGTGACATGGTTGTGTCTTCCTGGGGAAGTGTCTTTCGGCGTGACCGGGAACAGCCGGTCCGGAATCTCCGAGTTTCGAGGAGTGCGTCTTTTTCAAGTCGTTCGATCTCGAGCCGACAAAGTGAGCCAGAGCACGGCCATGCGGACGGCCAATCCGTTGGTCACCTGGTCGAGGATCACCGAGTGGGGACCGTCGGCCACGTCGGGCGTGACTTCGACGCCTCGGTTGATCGGACCGGGCGCCATGATGACGATATTGTCTTTGGCTCGAGCCAGTCGTTCGCGGTTCATCGCATAGAGCAGGGCGTATTCGCGGACCGAGGGAAAGGGCCGGGCCGCCTGGCGTTCGAATTGGATGCGCAGCAAGTTGAGGACATCGACGTGAGGCAGAATGGCATCCAGGTCGTGACTGACTTCGACGCCCACGGCCTCCCATCGCCGGGAGACGAGCGTCGACGGGCCGCAGACGATCACCTGGGCTCCTAGTTTTTTCAGACCCCAGATATTCGACCTCGCGGTGCGGCTGTGCGCGATGTCTCCCACGAGGGCAACTCGTAGTCCGGCCAGATTTCCGCGATGTTCGCGGATCGTCATGATGTCGAGCAGTCCTTGCGTCGGATGTTCGTGCGGGCCGTCGCCGGCGTTGACAACGCTGCAACTCACGTTGCGCGCGAGCAAATGGGGCGTTCCCGGAGTCTGGTGTCGCACGACCATGGCGTCGACATTCATGGCTTCGATGTTGCGAGCCGTATCGGTAACGGTTTCTCCTTTGGAGAGGCTGCTGCCGGCTGCGGTGAAGTCGACCGTGTCGGCGCCCAGCCGCCGCGCGGCCAACGCGAAGCTCGTGCGCGTCCGCGTCGAGTTCTCAAAGAACAGATTCGCGCACGTGCGCCCTTTGAGCAGCGGGAAGTGACGGGTACAACCTTGCGTCACCCGTTTGAAGACGGCGGCCGTGTCCAGGAGCAAGACGAGCTCGTCGAGCGAAAGGGACTCGAGGTCGAGCAGGTGGGGACGCGTCCAGTGATTGCGCGCGTGTTCGAGTTCGGGGATGTCGAGCCGGGGCATGGCTGGGACCGATCGTGGGGGGACAGCAGCGAGCGTTCCAGAGTGCGCCTGCAGTATGACGAATCGGCGGTGGGAACGTCAACGTGCCCGCGCCGTCGGAGACTTCCCAACAGATCCGTTCCATCCACCGGCGAGCCGGCTGCCGGGGATCAGCTTCTTCCCGTTTTTCCAGCGGCCGTCGATTCCCACGTCTTTTGCCTCGAGGCCTGCACGCGCAAGGGCAAACCTTGGATCCGGAGGAATCCTTCGGCATCTGTTTGGTTGTATGAGCCTCCTCCTTCCATCGTGGCGATGCCTTCATCGTAGAGGCTGCAAGGACTGCTCCGGCGTTGCACGAGGATATTGCCCTTGTACAGACCCAGCTCTACCTCACCGGTAACGCACTGTTGGGCATGACGGATGAAGGCCATGAGGGCATCGAGTTTGGGCGAGTACCAAAAGCCGTAATAGACGGCTTCGGCGACTTCCGGCGCGAGTCGGTCGCGCAGGTGGAGGAGGTCTCGATTGAGCGTCAATTGTTCGATGAGCATTCGGGCTTCATAGAGGAGCGTCATGCCGGGAGCCTCATAGACGCCGCGGCTCTTCATGCCGACGAAGCGGTTTTCCACCATGTCGATTCGGCCGATACCGTTGCGGCCGCCGATCTTGTTGAGGCGCTGAACGATCTCGATGGGAGTCAGCCGTTCGCCGTTGACGGCACAGGGGATACCCGCTTCGAAAGCGATCGTAACGGTTTCGATCTGATCGGGCGCTTCTTGCGGGGAGACGGTCATTTGGAAGTCGACCAGCTCGAGGCCGTTGACATCGAGGGCTTCGAGCTTGCCGGCTTCGTAGCTGATGTGTAGACAGTTCTCATCGGAGCTGTACGGCTTTTCGGTGGTTGCTTTGACGGGGATATTGCGTTTCCGGCAGAACTCGATCATTTCTGTCCGTCCGGGGAATTCGCGGCGGAACTCTTCCATGCGCCATGGGGCAATGACCTCGATGGTCGGATCGAGGGCGTCGGCCGCGAGTTGGAAACGGCACTGGTCGTTCCCCTTGCCCGTGGCTCCATGGGCGTAGGCTCGAGCTCCCACTTCCTGGGCCACCTCGAGGCAGACTTTGGTAATGAGCGGCCGGGCGATGGCGGTTCCCAAGAGGTAGACCGTTTCATACTTGGCTTGCCAGGAGAGGACGGGGAAAGCGAAGTCCCGGCAGAGTTCGTTTTGGACGTCGAGGATCCGCGCCGAGGCGGCTCCGATATCGCGGGCTTTCTGCAAAATGGCTTCGCGGTCCTCGCACGGCTGGCCCAAGTCGACATAGACGGCGTGCACGTCGTAGCCGCGTTCGATGAGCCACCCGAGGATGACGGAGGTGTCGAGTCCACCGGAGTAGGCGAGCACACAGGCGGTCATGGGGGTTGGATCCTGACATCGGAGGGGAAAGCACGAAGATTGCCCGTTAGGCGGATCGCACAGGTGGCGCGATCGGTACGGAATGGCACGAGCCACCATTGTGCAGCGGGGTTGGCTGACGGGCAAGCGGCGGTCGCTCGAGTCGGCACAATCGGTGCGATCGGCGATTGGGACATTTCGGGGCGCTGGGAGAGGGCGTCCTCGTCTCGCGCTGGCGGGGGGAGGAGGAACCGTAACCTATATTTCGGCGGACATAGTCGCCATCCCTGCCAGCGCGTGGGGGCGGGCCAGTCGATCCGAAGACGGGGACGAGCCGAAGTGAGCGAAACTTCCAATTCGCCATCGGGAAGCATGTGGGGCGTGTTACCCGAGCACATCACGCTCTATTTGACGACGCCGCTGGAACGTACCGAGCGGATGTTGCGCGAGATCGTGCGCCGGTGCGGAATCCGCGAGACCGAGCCGTATCCGTTTATTATCGCCGTTCCGACGACAGGTACCGACCTGTACGACTTGATCGTCCAGTTGGGAACTTCGCTGAGCCCCACCGAGCAGCAACTCACCAAGTGCTGGATGTCGCTGGACGGCAATGAACCGAGCCACGCACAGCTCATGCAGGCTCAGGCTCTCAACGAACTGATTGCCTGGGGAGACAGCCAATGGCTCTCGAAGATCCTCCAAGACGAACGTCTGACGACGTTCTTTCAACCGATCGTCGACATCCACCAGCCATTGCATGTCGTCGGGTACGAGTGCCTCTTGCGAGGGCTCGGTGAGGACGGCAAGATCATCTCGCCCGATCGACTCTATCAGGCGGCGCGAGCTACCGGGATGCTCTATACGCTCGACCTGGCTGCTCAACGTACCGCCCTCCATTCCACGGCCAAGCATGAACAGGACGGTTTGATCTTCATCAATTTCAATCCAGCCGCCTTCAACCGGCCGGAAAAGTGTTTCGAGGATACGTTTGCGTATGCGGAGAAGGTCGGTATCAGTCCCGAGCGGATCGTCTTTGAAGTCGTGGAGAGCGAGGAGACCGAAAACCCCCGGGACTTGGCCGTGATCATGAACCACTGCCGCGTCTATGGTGCCAAAGTCGCTCTGGATGACCTGGGTGCCGGCTACAACTCGCTGAATCTCTTGACGTTTCTCCAACCCGACTTCATCAAACTCGACATGCAGCTCATCCGGCATGTCCACCGAGACCCGTACAAGGGACTCGTGGCGGCCAAACTGCTGGAGATGGCTCGCGAGTTGGAAGTCGCAACTGTCGTGGAAGGGATTGAGACTCAAGAAGAGTGGCGTTGGATGCGAGAACACGGCGCGGACTACGCGCAAGGTTATCTCTTCGCCCGGCCCGCCGCCGAGCCGCCGTCCTCGCAGTTCGCAGGAGACGACGAGCCGGCTGTTGAAGAACCGTCCGAGCAGACGTCGAGTTGAACCTGCGACCAGCGGCACACTACTATGGCGGCATGGATGACCAACGTTTGCGCCAGTACGCTCGAGATTGGCTGGAAGGCCGGCTGTCGCGAGAAGCCTTTGTCGAGTGCTTCCGTGAAGCGGCGATCGCTTCCTGGTCGTCGGTGACGCTCGACACGGACCGCCAGTCCCGGTGCGGGTTTCCAGAGGTGGTGTACGGCGAGGGCAAACCGGTGGAGGCTCTTGTCGAGATCGCCGACCACTTTCGAACTCGCCAAACAGGGTTGCTCATCACGCGTATTGCGCCGGATGCGGCCGAAACGCTTTGTGAACGTTTTGCGACCAGTCATTACAATCCCGTGGCGCGCACCTGGCGATGGGCTCCCGAATCGGAAAAGGTGCGGTCCCCGGTCGGTCGAGTCGCCGTTGTCAGTGCGGGGACGACCGACCGAGCGGTGGCGGAAGAAGCCGTCGAGACGCTGCACTGGATGGGTGTGGGCGTCACCCTGTTCCAAGACGTCGGCGTCGCCGGTCCACATCGACTGTTGGCCATCGTGCCGCAACTGCGTCAGGCCGATGCTCTCGTGGTGGTGGCGGGGATGGAAGGGGCGCTTCCGAGTGTCGTGGGAGGGCACGTGGCCGTGCCGGTGGTGGCGGTACCCACGTCGGTCGGTTACGGTGCTGCCTTCGAAGGCGTCGCCGCCCTCCTGGGGATGCTCAACAGTTGTGCCTCGAATGTCACGGTCGTCAACATCGACGCTGGATTCAAAGGTGGATATGTGGCCGGCTTGATCGCGTCGCGCCGCTACGCGGGCGATCCTCGCATTTCGAAATCGGCGACTTCCACAGGGTGTGGCTCAGCCGGCGTTTCCCAGGACTCGGATCAGAAAGCCGACGCCCATGATTGAGACGATCGATGAGGTGCCACGCCTGCCGGTTCGACGGGCCGATTCGCACAAGGGGGATTACGGTCGTGTGTTGATCGTGGCCGGTTCTCGAGGCATGACGGGCGCTGCCGCTTTGGCGGGGATGGGAG
>WFWZ01000012.1 GCA_015490875.1 Planctomycetaceae bacterium | reverse complement strand
TCCAGCGCGGCTACGATAACGCGAACGAATTGCGCACCGATACCGATTTCGATCCGATCCGCGAGCGAAAAGATTTTCAGGCGATCGTGGAACGGGTGGCGGAGGGGCAGTGATGGAACGCTGGTTCCAATACGACCTATGGGACGTATGGGACATATAGGAGCTCTCGCCGCGGAGCGGCGAGGTGATGGAACACGCCGGTGCCCGTATGTGTCGGGACGTAGGTCAGGCTTTCTAGCCTGACGGAACCGCCGTAACGCGTTGGGGCAGCACTAGGTCAGGCTCTAGCCTGACGGAATCACCCTAACGCTTCAGGGGCGCACGCGTCAGGTTGGAATTCTGACCTATGCACCACCGGGGGCACGTTGGGGGGTAATCCGCGCCCAGCGCCGACCTGCCGTCATCTGACCGGCCTTGAGTTTTCTTCGGCCGTGCCGCTACGATAGGGCTTCCCCATTGTCGAGAACGGAGTCTCCCCTATGGCCCCCTCACGGAATCGGTGGCTCGATCGAGCCGTCTATCTCGCCGTTCGGCTCGTCGTCTGCGCCGTGCAGGCCGCACCGATGGATGCCTGTCTGCCGCTGGCTCAAGCTCTGAGCTGGCTGGCCTACGACGTTCTGCGGATTCGCCGCCGGGTCATCGATGACAACCTCCAGCATGCTTTGCCCGACCGGTCCGAATCCGAGCGCCGCCGCATTGCCCGCTCCATGTGGCAACACTTGCTCATCATGGCGTGGGAAGTGGCCCATGCCCCTCGCAAACTGCATGCGTTCAGTTTCGACCGGCACCTGCATTTCACCGACAAGCGGCTCCTGGTCGACTATCTCCTCCAGGACCGGCCCGTCGTTCTGGTGTCCGGGCACTTTGGCAACTTCGAACTGGCCGGGTTTTTCGCGGGTATGCTCGGTTTTCCCGTCTATTCGATCGCTCGGAAACTCGACAACCCGTTCCTGGACCGCTGGATCGCCGACTTTCGCGAGTCGCAGGGCCAGTTTCTGCTCGACAAGGCCGGCTGTGCTCCTCTTGTCGCCATCCTCCTGCAAAAGGGAGCGACCATCGGGATCCTGGGCGATCAACACGCGGGACCACGTGGGCTTTGGGTCGACTTTCTGGGGCGTCCCGCCTCGAGCCACAAAGCGGTGGCACTCTTTACGCTCACCAGCGGCGCCCCCCAACTGGTCGTCTACTTGCGGCGTACCAACCAGCCTCTCCATTTCGAACTGGGGATCGCCGGTGTCGCCGATCCAGTCGAAGGTGGGCCGCACCTCCAGAACGCCCGAACCTTGACGCAGTGGTACAATGACCGCCTGGGAGAGGTCGTGCGGCAATGGCCGGAACAGTACTGGTGGGTGCATCGGCGCTGGAAAGGCGAGCCACCGAAGCGACAGCGGCGGACAAGACGAGCGGCGGCGTGATTCGGCGAGCACTTCCACCAAATCGTCTCTCCGCCGATTGCCTGTTGTCCGTTTCCCGCTAAAGTTGAAAGTTCTCACCGGCTCGGCCGAAACGGTGCCCGCTTCCCGCCGATTCGATCCAGCATGCGCATCCGCCCGTTTCGAAACAGCGATCCACCCGCTCTGGTGCAGCTCTGGCGAAGGCTCCCACCTCTGCCGATGCGCGCCCAAAACATTTCCGTGGGCATCCTAGAGGAGCACATCTTCGCCAAGCCCTATTTCGATCGCCTGGGATTCCTGGTAGCTGAGTCGGACAGCGGCGAGATTTCCGGGTTCGTGCACGCGGCTTTCGGCGTCGATGCCGAGTGCTGTCATCTCGACAAGACGATCGGCGTGGTTGCCCTCTTCGTGCCACCCGATGGAGGTCACCATGACTTGCTCGCCGCCGAACTTCTCGAGCGTGCCGAAGACTACCTCCGCGACCACGGCGCTCGATCGCTGATCGCCGGCGGTGTCAGCCCCCATCATCCGTTCTACCTCGGGCTCTATGGCGGATCTCTCCTTCCCGGAATTGTGGCCTCGGACGCGTGGACCATCGATCGCTTCCTGGCTGCCGGGTATGTGCGGACCGGTGAGCGTCCCATCCAGCGACGGCAACTGAGCGACTTCCGGCCCCCCGTCGATCGCGAATTGATTCGCGTTCGTCGTTCGCATCAAGTCGTCAGTGGTGAAGCCCCTGTCGCGCAGCGATGGTGCGACGCCTGCACACTCGGGCTGTTGCACCGGCGCCGGTTCGAACTCCGGGAACGCGGACTCGGTGACATTGCGGCCTCGCTCGACCTGTGGGACATGGGACCGTGGGCCGTCAGTTGGGGACTCAACGCGATGGGTGTGTGCCGCTGGAGCGACTGTTCTGGTCCCCACGGCACGCTGTGCCATCTGTTTCTGCTGGGCGAGGCGATGAAGATGCTCCACTCCGAAGGTGTCTCGGTCCTGGAAGTCCAACCCGATCCTGATCGACCTCAGCAGATGGAGGTCTGCCGGCGGCTTGGGTTCCAGACGATCGACCGAGGCATCGTCCTGACCAAAGAGCTCGCGAGCGGCGAGCAAGCGCGTGCGGACAGCCAAGAGCCAAACTCCGACTCCAAGGAGCGCGCCGAGTAATGCAAGTCCAGTGGCACGAGTCGTGGATTGGCCTAAGGCCTTCGAAAACGCGCATTCCGTTTCGTTACGGTCGTGCTTGCTTGGAACGCTGCCCTCAGTTGCTGGTGCGAGTCACCGTCGAGGTCGACGGGCGCCGTGCCGATGGATTCGCAGGAGACTGCCTGCCTCCTGGCTGGTTCGACAAGACTCCCGGCAAAGACTACGCCCGTCAACTCGATGAAATGCTCGCGACGATCGAAGCGGCTCGAGAAGAGTACGCCGGCGCATTGCACCAGCCGACGGCCTTCTTCCCCGTGTGGCTCGAGTTGCAACAGCAGATCGAATCGTGGTGTTCCCAACGAGAAGTCGTGCCGCTGTTGGCCTCGTTCGGCCTGAGCCTCTGGGAGCGGGCGATCCTCGACGCCGCCTGTCGGGCTCACCACGTTGGTTTCGCTCGTGCTGCCCGAGACAACCTCTTCGGGATCGACGCCGGTCGAGCTCACAAGGCGCTGCAAGGTGCAGTTCCCTCAGACTGGCTCCCCGAAGAAGCTCGCAAACGCATCGCCGTGCGGCATACGGTGGGCATGGGCGATCCACTGCGACCCAGTGACATTGCGGAAGAAGAACGGCTGGAGGACGGCCGCCCTCAGGCCCTGCAAGAGTATATCCGGCAACTGAGCATCCGTTTCTTCAAAATCAAGCTGTCGGGTGATCCGGCCGCGGACCTGAAGCGGCTACTCGAAGTGACCTCCGTCATCGAAGAAGACTCGCCGTCCGAATACCGAGTCACGTTGGACGGCAATGAACAGTTCGACGACTGGGAAACGCTCGGCGAACTCCTGATCCAACTCTCAAGGGAATCACGCCTGACAAAACTGTGGAACCACACGTTGGCGATCGAACAGCCGTTACCCAGATCGCGAGCACTGGACACTTCCTTGGAATCGCTTCGAGATCTCCTCGGAGGCAAGCCGGTCATTATCGACGAGTCGGATGGGACATTGGACGCCTACGCGCGTGCCATTGAATTGGGGTATGGCGGCGTGAGCAGCAAGAACTGCAAAGGAGCCATGCGGGCGATCCTCAACGCGGGACTTGCCTGGCACACGAGCCGCTCTGATCCGTACCACTCGCAGATCATCACGGGTGAGGACCTCTGTTCGGTCGGTGTCATTCCCGTTCAAGCCGATCTCTGTCTGGCCGCCACGTTGGGACTCGATCACGTCGAGCGCAACGGCCACCACTTCCATCCCGGCCTGACGTATCTACCACCGCACAGTCGCGAGGAGGCGATCGAAGCGCACCC
>WFWZ01000011.1 GCA_015490875.1 Planctomycetaceae bacterium | reverse complement strand
TTCCTGCTGAGCTGCCGCACACTGGGAAGGGGCGTGGAACACCGAATGGTCCGGTGGCTGGGTGAGTGGGCCGAGTCTCAGGGGCTGGCGACGGTGCGGTTGACCGTGGAGTTCACCGAGCGAAATACGCCGGCTCAGGACTTCGTACGTTCGCTGAACTCGCATGGCGAACTGACTGAAACGGTAACTTCGGTTTGTTTGGAGATTCCGGCAGCCCAGGCCAAAGACGTTCGCTTCACTGCATGCGAAGATTCGAACGTCCGGCGTTCCGCTACACTTGGGCGAACTCGTACAGTTCTCTCGACCCGTCCCGCCAACTGGATGCGCGAGCGGGAAACTCAGATCGAGGCGACCGCATATGAGCTCGGAACCGTCGATCAACTTGATGCTGCGATCGGTCAAACCGATGAGGCACGACCAGATGGTGACGGCCATCCGTCAGTCGAGTCGGCGACAACGGACGTCGACGCCATTCGCCGGTCCGTCATAGACGTATTTCGTCGGGAACTGGGGGCCTCTGTCGAGAAACAACTAGAGCAGGGTGCCGACCTCGATCAACTCGGAGTCGATTCGTTCAAAATTGTCGAAATCACAGTGGGTCTTATTTCGCGCTATCCCGACCTTCCGACGACGCTGCTGTTCGAACATCGGTCGGTGGACGACATCGTGGCCGCGATCGCCGAGACCGTCGGACTAGACGTTACGACCTCGAAATCAGACAGGCGAACCACTCCGGCCGGCCAGGAACAACGCCATCGCCCGGCAGGGCAAGACAGACGCGTGGCCGTCGTGGGGATGGCGATCCAATGTGCCGGAGCCGACTCGCTGGAAGAGTTCTGGGACTTGCTCCAATCGGGCAGGAGCGCCGTGCGCAAAGTGCCTCGACGACGCCGCGGTTTCCTCGGCGAGCTGTCGGATTCCCGTCCCCACTGGGCGGGACTGATCGACGAACCCGATGTATTTGACGCGTCCTTCTTCGGCGTCTCGCCTCGGGAAGCAGTCTATCTCGATCCGCAACTGCGTCTCGTTCTTCAGACAGCGTGGCACGCCCTGGAGGATGCCGGGTGGACGGACGCGGCGACGGCCGACGTTGGAGAGACGGGCGTCTTCATCGGCGTCATGTACGGCGACTATGCGGCTTGCGCTAACCGGATCGCTCATGCAACTTCGAACCCCTACCGCTGCTGGGAAGGGTTCAGTCTCGCAAACCGCCTGTCTCAGCTACTGGGCTTCCACGGTCCGAGTTTCGCCGTCGACACGGCGTGTTCCTCGTCCGCCACCGCCGTGCATCTCGCCTGTCAGGCGCTGGCGAACGGCGATTGTCGAGCCGCCGTCGTCGGCGGAGTGAACCTGATCGTCGATCCGAACCGTCTGGCAGCATTGGGAAGACTCGGCATTCTATCGGCGTCGGGCGAGTGCCGTCCCTTCGGCGACGGTGCGGACGGAACTGTGATCGGTGAGGGAGCCGGCGTTATCGTCCTCAAGCCCCTGGATCGGGCGATCGCCGACGGTGACCGTATCTACGGCGTGATTCGGGGGACCGGCTTGAGTCACGGGACGGGAACGGTCGGCTTCACGGCTCCCAACCCACAGGCACAAGCCGAGGCCATTCAACGAGCCCTCGAAGTGGCCCGCGTCGATCCTCGGACCATTTCGTTCGTCGAGACGCATGGAACGGGAACGGCACTTGGAGATCCCATTGAAGTGCGCGGTTTGGAATTGGGATATCTCGATCAACGGCTGTGGGACTCGGAGCTCGAGATCGAACCCTCGTGCCTGCTGGGTGCACTTAAACCCAACATCGGACATCTGGAAGCGGGTGCCGGAATCGCTGGGCTCATCAAGGTCCTGTTGCAGTTGCACCGGCAAGAAATCGTGCCGACGAGAACTTCGCCTACGCCCAATCCGGCGATTCCCTTTGATCGGTTGCCGTTTTCCGTTTCGTGCAAGGGGACCGCCTGGGTACGTCCGACAGCGCGAAAGCGAGGTCAATCGGTCGAGGTCCCCCGGCGAGCCGGCGTAAGCTCGTTTGGAGTCGGTGGCGCCAATGCGCATATCATTGTCGAGGAACCTCCTGACGCCGGGGACGAGGCGGCCTCGCGCGATCGGATGGCGGAACCGACAGATCGTCCGGTACACATCCTCGCACTGTCGGCTCCGACGCCGACTGGGATCGTTCGTTTGGCCGAACGGCTGCGCCGACAGCTCGCTCGGGAAGCCGACGAATCGTTCGCGTCGTGGTGCTATAGCTACAATGTGACTCGACGAGCACTGGAAACGCGGGCACCGCTGGTAGTGCGCAACCGGGCCGAAGCGCTCAGCGCTCTGCGAAAGCTGACAGAAGAAGGAATACGGCGTGACCAACGTACGCTCGAATTGCAAACGGGCAAGACCGCTTTCCTGTTCACCGGCCAAGGAGCTCAGTTCGTCGGGATGGGTCGGGACCTGTACGACGCACACCCGCTCGTCAAGGCGACGTTGGATCAGTGCCAGGAAGTCGCATCCCAGTTTCTGGACCGTCCTTTGCTCGACGTGATGTTCGAAACCGCCAGGAGCAGCGAAGAATCGCTCCTGCACCACACATCCTATACGCAACCGGCCCTTTTCGCACTGGAAGTGGCCGTGGCGCGCCTCTGGGAATCTTGGGGTGTCCTTCCGGACTGGGTAGCGGGGCACAGTATCGGCGAAATCGCCGCGTACTGTTTTGCCGGTGGCCTATCACTGGAAGACGGAATGCGTCTCGTCGCTGCGAGGGGACGCCTGATGGGATCACTCCCGGCAGGCGGAACGATGGCGGCCGTCCGATGCGACGAGCGTCTCGCGGCAGAGGCGATCGAGTCGAGTGGGCAAGAGGTGAGTATTGCTGCGGTCAACGCGAGTGGCCAGACCGTCATTTCAGGTCGCACGGAAGCCGTTGAGAAGGTGCTGGCGGAATTGCGGTCGCGAGACATCGCTGCGACTCTACTCCAAGTCTCACACGCTTTCCATTCGTCGCTGATGGATCCGATTCTGGATGAGTTCCACCGAGTGGCGAGCCAGTGTCGATTCGGCTCGACGCGGCTTCCTGTGGTGAGCACGCGGACGGGCACGGAGGATGCCGACTTTGCAACTCCCGAATACTGGGTCGAGCAACTACGGCAGACCGTGCGCTTCCTCGATGCGTCGCGTCACATGTTGCAACATGGAACGAACTGCTTCATCGAAGTGGGACCTCAACCGGCCCTCTTGGGAATGGTCCGCAGGACGGCAACCGAGATTCCGGATGCGCCGGACCTCCTCGCTTTGCCGTCGTTGCGAAAAGACAAAGATGCCTGGGATATCATCGCCTCGAGTCTGGCAGAATACTATCGCCACGGACGCCGCGTCGATTGGCGAGGGTGGGATCAACCGTACAAGCGAACCCGCGTCTTCGTGCCCGGTTATCCATTCGAGCGGACACGGTATTGGATTGACGACTCGGTTGATGAAAGTACCCAGAGAGAGACAAAAGAGTGCCATACTGAAAAACGTCGCCCGCAGCAACCGAACGACCTGGTCTATGAAACGCAATGGGTGCCGAGCGAACATGCGCCCGTGACTGGCGACGCGAAGACGCGAATGGGCTGCCTGATTCTGGGAGATCGTCGCGGCTATGGCGAGCTGCTCGCGACGGAGCTGAAACGTCGTGGCGTCAACTGTCGAATCGTGCTCCGGCCCGAAACGCACGCGCGGGGTGATCATGGAACCGGTGAACGCGCATTGGAGTCGATCACTCCCGAGGAAATCGGTCGCGAATTTGGTCGCCTGGGCGACGTTGAGGAAGTCTTGATTGTGAACACGTGGGGCGTCGACAGTGTGGACTGCGACGACGGGTACTCCGTATTACAACAATCCATGGCTGCCGCCGTGGCCGCGGTGCAGGCTGCGTCGGAACTGGATCAGCGCCTTCGCCTGCGCTGCTGGATGGTCACCGCCGGCAATATCGCGACGGAGCCGGCTGGGGATACTGTATGGCCTCGCGCCATCGCCTCCTCGCTGATAGCGTTCGGCCGAACGGCCTCGTTAGAGACGCCAGAAGTGTGGGGCGGACACGTCGATGCCCCCAGCGACATGGCCGCCTTCGAGGAACACGTCGCTGAGATCGTGACTGAGGTGACAAGTTCGAGCGACGACGACTGTGTGGCATGGCAGGCAGGGAGACGGTGGGTACCTCGACTGAGGCGACTTGGGCAGGAACCGGTTCGACACTTTACGTGCAATCCCGACGGCGTCTACTGGATTACGGGGGGAACAGGTGCCTTGGGGCGGCACGTCGCCCAGTGGCTTGTGGAACACGGTGCCCGGCATGTCGTGCTCAGTAGCCGGAGCGGAAGTCTTGCCGAAGGTTCCGAAGAACAAGTCGAAGCGCTTCGCCGAGAAGGAGCCACGATCGATGTGGTTCAGTGCGATGTCACGAAGGAAGAAGATGTCGCGAAGGTCTTTGCCTGGATCGATGACCGGGGAAGGCCGCTTGCAGGTATCGTCCATGCTGCCGGTATCGACCAACTGAAGTCTCTCGGCGAATTGACGCCAAGTGATATTCGCGACGTACTTGGCCCCAAGGCGTTGGGAGCCGGCCACTTGCTGCACCATCTCGGGGATCGGCGTCTTGATTTCGTCCTGCTGTTCTCATCGGTCGCCGCAACGTTGGGTGCTGCGGGAAGGGCTCATTATGCGGCAGCCAATGGTTTCCTGGACGGGCTGGCCGAGGCGGCGCACCGGCCCGCCGGTGGGCAGATCGTGAGCGTAGCGTGGGGACCTTGGCGCGGCGGCGGGATGGCCGACGCGACGACATTGAGCCTTTTCGAGCGTGTCGGAAACTACGGCCTGCCTCCTGACGCCGCCTTGGAAGCACTGTCTTACGTCTTGAGGTGCGACGTTCCTACCGCGTCGGTAGCGGATATCGAGTGGGACCGATTTCGAGTCGCTTACGAGTCGCGTCGCCCGCGACCTCTTGTAGAGTCCGTCGTCATGTCGCAGCCTCGTGGCAGCACCGGAGCGGCAGTAGCCGCGTCGTGGCGCGATGTTCTGCAGGCGACCTCGGATGAAGCTCGCCGAGACCAACTCATTCAACTGCTTCGATCAGCTCTCGCCGATATTTTGGGACTGCCTTCAGGAGATGCTGTGCCCTCGCGCAAGCATTTTTCCGAGATGGGTTTGGATTCCCTGCTGGCTGTCGAATTGGCCGTTCGACTCCGCAACGAACTGGGAGTGGGAGGCCTTGCCATCTACGACCATCCGACCGTCGAGCTGCTTGCGGATGCGATTCTTCCGCAACTGAGCTTTGCCTCCGATTCATCGAATACGGTCGAAGAGTCTTCTTCGGAGGCTGCGGTCGGCACGCGCTGCGCGAGTGATGAGCTTCCCGACATCATCCGGCGGGAAGCCGCAGCGACGATGGGCTTTTCCGATCCCTCCGAAGTCCCGCTCGATAAGAACCTCTTTCAGTTGGGAATGGATTCTCTGATGGCCGTCGATTTCTCTGTACGCGTCACAAAGTCGGTGGCCAAAGTATCTCCGGCCGACGTGTTCGAGTGTGGAACGATTGCCAAGTTGGCGGCGAAACTGAGTAGCCAGTCGCAGCGGCCTCCATCCGAGGACAAGCCATCGATCCTACCAAGCGAGCCCGCGCCGCTCGAACTGCAGCGCCACGGGTATCAGGACGGACTGGAAGATGCTCTGGTGCGTTTCGCTGCCAGAGAATGGCCGGCGCGGCGGTCCGAGTGGGTAGTGCCCCGCTGGAAATGGATGTTCGCGGAATCGGCTCGACGCGTAGGCGTGGACCCCCGCGTCTGGATCTTTCGCGAGCAAGATGAAATTGTCGCACATATGGGTGCCATTCCCGTCCGGCTGAAGGTGGGAGGCGAAACGCACATTGTTCCCTGGCTGGTGGACACGATGGTCGCAAAGACGCATCGCGATCGAGCACTGGGCAGCGAACTGATATTGCAAGCCAAAGAAGATTGCCCGTTCAGCCTCTCCTTGGGACAGACGGCCTACGTCCGCCAGATTCTGGAGCGCCTTGGCTGGAAACAGATCGCCCCGCTGAAAACGTTCACCTACCTCCTACGCCCGCACCGAGTGGCCAAGGGGAAACTTCGGATTCCCGGCCTGCGAGAAGGAGCGGCAGCGGCCCTCTTGGCGAAACAACTGTGGCAGAACAAAAGCCGAGGGGAAATGGATGGCCGGTTGGTGTCGCGAGAAGTGAGCCGTTTCGGTGCCGAGCATGACGAATTGTGGTCACGTTTCGCGAACCACTATACCTGTGCCGTTGTCCGGGACGCCTCATATCTGAACTGGAAGTATGTCGACCAACCGGGGCAGGATTTCGTTCGGTTGGAGATTCATCGAGACAACGATCTTGTCGGCGTTGTCGTTGTGCAAGTAAGACCGCCCGATTCGGTCTATCCCTATTCTCGGGGCTTCGTCGTGGACATGGTCGTCGATCCGACAGACCGCGGCGCCGTGTTGGGAGCCTGTGATGCAGCGACAACATCGTTGCGAGACCGAGGCGCTGATCTGGCGGTCTTCTATCTGATCAACGATGCTCTCGAACAGCGCATCTGCGAGTTCGGGTTCTGGGAGCGCGAGCCGACCCGATATCTATGGATGCTCGCCGACACACTGAACATCTCACAAGTCTCGGTACTGAAGCAGCCCGATTCGTGGCTGATTACAATGGGCGATTCGGACATCGACCGCCCGGAATAACGTGGATTACCGTGCACGATTGTGAGACAATGACGCCACCATGCATGTGGTGTCGACTCTATCGCAGACGAACCCATGGGTTGGGAGGGCGAGGCTCCTGCCGAGCCGAATTGTATCACGTTTATGTGGCATAACACGGTATGGCAAACACGCAAAGGATTCCCCGTAACGCATCTCTCATATACTCGTATAGTGGTCCAACCATGCGTATACGGCTCGGCAGGAGCCTCGCCCTCCCAACTTAGTAGGCGCCGTTCCCGAATACTGTGGTTGGCTGCTTTCGCTAATGCGCTAAGCGTGGGAACATCCTCAAGAACAATCCGTTGGGACTAAGATCGCGGACACTGATTTGAAGGAAAACATGCATTCTTTGCCCGCGATGGTGGTTGGAATCTGATGGCGAATTTGGTTGTCACGGTCGACACGGAAGAAGAGGGCCTTTGGGGTGGGCGTTATCCGCGCACGGGGCTTTCGGTCGACAATATCGAAGGTATTCCTCGGTTTCAGGAGATCTGCGAACGGTACGGCGTGCGGCCAACCTATCTCGTAGACGCCGCCATCGTCGAATCCGACCGCGCCGTGGAGATCCTCGAGCCACTTGCTAGGGAAGGCCGGTGCGAGATCGGAACTCATGTGCATCCTTGGTGCAACCCGCCTTTCGAAGAACCGAACAACACCTATCATTCCTATCTGCACAACCTCTCGCCCGAATTGCAATACGCCAAGATCGAGTGGCTGACCGAACGCATTGCCGAGCGGTTCGGCGAGCGGCCGCGGTCGTTTCGAGCAGGGCGATACGGAGCCAGCGGGGCTACCGTCGAGGCTCTGGCGAAACATGGATACCTTGTCGATTCGAGTGTCACGCCGTTTCAAGACCACAGCCGTGACGGCGGACCCGACTTTCGAAGTGCGAGCTGGACGCCTTACCGTGTTGGACGAGATGATATTCTGCGTCCCGTCTCCGAAGGGCTGCTCTGGGAAGTCCCGGTGTCCGTCGGGTATACGGTCGCTGACTTCCAAGCGGCGGACCGCAGGCGGAACTGGGCGATGAAGTCTCCGTGGCGGCGACTGCGCGCTGTAGGGATCCTCGACCGTTTGGGACTGGCTCGTCGCGTAAAGTTCTGCCCTGAACAAGCAAGTGCAAGTGATCTGCGCCGACTGGTCGATGCCTACCTCGCCAACGGCGCTCCAGTGATGGTGATGATGCTTCACAGCTCGTCGCTGACCGCGGGGACATCTCCCTACACTCCCGACGAAGCTGGCCTGGAACGCCTTCTCACGACGCTTGAGTCGACACTGAGTTACTGCACGCGGGAGCGAAAAATGAGCCCGGCGCGATTAGTGGATCTTGATGGTACACCTCCAGAGATTCCTACATTGCCTGTAGTCCAATCGCAGTTCGATTCGCAACATAGTACACAGCCTTCCTCTAAGCAAGCTCAGAATCGCATGAAATGAGTAGAACAGAAAGCACGTCATCTGCGCAGAGATGGTCATGCACTCGAATCTTCGCCATTGTACTGCCTCTCGCGTTGTGGGCCCTAATTCATGGTCCTCTCACAGTACAAATCCTTCAGTTGCCGTCCGCACCACACGCACCACCACCCGCGGTCATGACAAAGGACGGCCGTGGGTATTGGGCGCTCGCAACAAACCTAGCTCGTCGCGCTGCCTTTTCGAGACGCCTTACCAGTCCATACTATCCTGACCATCTTCGAACGCCGGGCTATCCCCTAATTCTCTTGGCCTTGCGCTGCCTCGGAGGGTGGCGCGGCGTTATCATTGGCCAAAGTTTACTTCATCTCGGCTGCGTCTTCCTTGTCATGGCTATTTCTCATACTATCTTTCGTTCACTCCGTATTGCAACATGTGCTGCTTCCCTTTTCTCACTGTCTATTTCCAGCCACCTGTTCTCGCTGCAAATTGCTAGCGAAATACCATTCCAGTTTTTCTTCCTGCTAGGTATCTTTTTTTCGCAACTTCTCTTTAGACGGGCCAATCCACCGCATCAGCGATGGAGCACACTCTTGCAAGCGGTTGTTGCTGGTTTGTCGCTCGGCTTTGCCACTCTGGTTCGTCCAGTCTCTCTCTATCTCGTCATCCCATATGTATTGACCTGTGCCGCAACGCACAGACTCCAGGGCGCCAGTTACTCTCGTTTGGGGCTATTCCCTCGAATGAGTCTCGTTGTCCTAATGTTTGCTTTGCTGATTGTTCCATGGATGGATCGCAATCGCAGACTTTACGGTGCAAGTGAATTGACGCCAATTGCCACGCATAACGTCGTCTACTATCTTGGAGGAAGCGCCATTGCCATTGAGCGAAAGATTCCGTTTCGCGAAGCTCGGAAATATGTTGCAACAGCATACGACCTTCCCGAGTACCGAATCGTGCATAACCCGCTTCCTCCACGACTTATTCAGCGGTACGAGACTACACTCCGAAGAGCTCGCTTCCGTGTTATTTGCGACCATCTGTGGGGCGTGGGCGCAGTAGCTTTATTGGGCCCATCAAAGGCACTTATCTCACACAATACTGGCACGCTCGCCGGAATCCTGAAGACGTCCTGGCGCGGCACCGACCACCTTCGGGAAATGCCGCTTGTCGTTCAATTCGGGTTCGTGCTTTCGTATTTCTGGCTCCTGGTAGTAGCGATCGGCGGATTCTATGGACTGGTGATTCTCTTTAGGGATCGCCAGTGGTCCGCACTGCCACTACTGGTATGCCTTGTCTACTTCGGCCTCACTATGGTCCTGTTTGGTACACAAACAGGCGTCCGGCCCCGTATTCCACTTGAACCGTTCCTTGTGATTCTCGCCGCTTTTGGATGGAGCAATCTTCTTGCCAAGGTGGCGTCTGGAGGACCTTGCGCTGAAGCCGAGTGCAACTGACTTTATATGTGTTCGTGCCCGCAACGTGACGATATCCCCGGGGCGCTGGGTGAACATGACGAGGTGACAACGATGAGAAATCTGTCAATGCTTATACCAGCATACAATGAAGAGCGGACGATTGGCCTTGTGCTCAAGCGAGCACTCTCACAGCTCGATGATGTGCTTGCGGAGATCATTGTTGTTGATGATGCGTCGACAGACAACACAAGAGAGATTGCCCGTCGATGGGCGTCGCAGGATTCACGAATTCGGGTGCTGTCGCTCGACCGCAATCTCGGGAAGACCGCGGCCATCTCTGCCGCTATTCAGGAGGCCACTGGTGAGATCATCGTGTTTCAGGATGCGGATCTGGAATACGACCCCGCAGAAGTCAGAGAGGTCATAGCCCCTATATGTGAAGGAGTGGCCGATGTCGTATATGGAAGTCGGTTTCTCGTTCGGCGTCGCGCGAGAGTCCTGTATTTTTCTCACTATGTCGCGAATAAACTACTTACGCTGCTCTCAGACACGCTGACGAACCGGAATATGACGGATATAGAAACATGCTATAAGGCGTTTCGAAGCGGAGTCATAAAACCACTTGCGTTGCGGAGCCGAGGATTTGGGCTCGAAGTAGAAATTACCGCGATGATTTGTCAGACTAAGGCGCGCACGTACGAGGTTCCGATTTCCTACTATGGAAGAACGTATGAAGAGGGAAAAAAGATAGGACTCCGAGATGGCGTAATGGCCATCTGGTATATTCTTCTGTTCAATTGTCTTGCAAGATGCTCTCCTTCAGCGCGAAGGTACGTAAGGTCGGTAAACGCGTTCTTAGATAGCCTTCCACAGTCGCATGAGAATGTAGAAGCTGAAAGCCGCCCAGTCCCACCTTGGGCGGAAGAACTTCAACGAACTGGTTAGCAGTTGCGATCGACGTGCGCCCACGCATGTCGTGCGATTGACGTAGATCTGGCGAGTCCACGCGTCGCAAGAGAAACACGGACGCCAGCTGACAAGAACGTGCTCCCTCGATAGCAGAGCGATGGCCGTAGATTATGTCACACTGATCGCCGGAGCGAGGCCCAATTTTATGAAAATCGCTCCGATCCTCGACGCCTTCGTTGCCGCTCAACAGGGCGGCGCCGACGTGCATGTGCGGCTTGTGCATACCGGCCAGCACTATGACCGCAAAATGAGCGAAACTTTCTTCGAGGAACTCGGTATTCGCGAACCGGACGTCAATCTCGGGGTTGGATCGGGATCGCACGTTCACCAACTTGCTGAGGTCATGAAGGCGCTGGAGTCGGAGTTTTCCGAGCATCGTCCCGATTTGGTCATCGTAGTGGGGGATGTCAACTCGACCGCCGCCTCTGCCATCACGGCCAACAAGATGGGCATTCAGGTGGCTCATGTCGAGGCGGGACTTCGGAGTTTCGACCGGGCGATGCCCGAAGAAATCAATCGACTGCTGACCGACTCGATCGCCGACTGGCTCTATACGTCCGAACCGTCGGGCAAGACCAACCTTCTGCGTGAGGGAATCGCCGAAGAGCGGATTATCTTCGTTGGCAATGTCATGATCGACACGCAGCGCAAGCATTTGGCTCGAGCTGCCGAGAGTTCGATTGTGTCCGAGTTGGGAGTGGCCGACCGTGAGTTTGCGTTGCTGACGCTCCATCGGCCATCTAATGTGGACGACTGCGAGCGACTCGAATCGAT
>WFWZ01000010.1 GCA_015490875.1 Planctomycetaceae bacterium | reverse complement strand
CCCAAATGGCATTCGAAGCCCATCGAATGCTGGCCGAAGCGTACACACGATTGCAGTTGTGGGACATGGCCGCTCAATCGTACGAGTCGATGGCCGCACTCCAGCAAGGCGCCGGGCGGGTCGCCAGTCGGCGTGCCGCAGGCATCGCTTGGCTGAGAGCCGGACAGGCGCGGCTGGCCATACAGCAACTCGGACTCGTTGCCCGGCAGAGTGGCCACCCGGTCGACTGGCTCCAGCTCGCCCAGGCGATCCTGGCGGACAACGCGTCGCGTCCCGTAGCAGAGCGAGACTGGATCGGCTTCGCCGCCGCCATCAATCAGGCTCGGCGCCTGGCTGACTCCGCAAAAGATCGCGCGGAGGAGATCCGGATGCGAGCCAACCTCCTGGCCGCCCGCGGACGCTGGCTCCAAGCCACGGCACGGCCCGGCAACACCGACCTTGCCGGCGTCCGCACCGAAATCGAAGCCGACCTCCAGAAATGGTCCGAGCTCTATGACAAAGATGAGGTCTACTGGGCTGAGGCGGCCGGAGTTTACCTGGCACTGGGTGACACCGATAAGGCAGAACAAGCAGCTCGGAAAGCCCGCAAGTTGGCTCCCGACAATGTCAATGTAATCGGATTGCAGGCAGCCATTTTCGAGCGTCAGGGGGAACCGGATCGAGCCCGCCAGGTCATCCTCGATGCCCTCAAGAGTGCGCCGGAAGAGAGGGCTTCTCGTCTCCGTGCTTTGCTCGCTCAGCTTGAACAAAACCGAAAGGGCCAGACGTCCGGCGACCCCGTCCCGGATGCGGCGACCGACCCCAGCCAACTCACGATCCCAAGGCTTCTGGAACTGGCCGAGCAAGATCTCGCCCGTCGCAACCGGCGGACACTCAAGTGGCTCGAAGCCATCCGAAAACAGGAAGGCGACCAGGGAACCACCTGGAAATATGTCCGCGGCAGGTGGCTGATGATCGATCTGGCCGACAAGCCGCCGAAGAGTCGAAGCGACACTCGACTTCTTGAACTTGAATCGATCGTCCGGGAACTCCGAAGAGAACGGTCCGCCTGGGCTCCCACCTACGTACTCGCCGGAATGTTGGCACAGGCGACCCATAACATCCGAGGCGCCATCGAGGCGTATCGTCAGGCCATCGAGTTGGGCGAACGACGCGTCTTCGTCTTCGAGCAACTCGCCAAACTGATGTGGACCGCCGGCGAAGAAGGTGTCGATGACGTGTTGGCTCGACTCGGCACGCGCGTCCCATCCGATCCGGAACTGTCGGCCATCAGCATTATGTCCGCGGCGCGCGAGGACGACTTGCAGGCCGCGGTCGACCGAGCGGCCTCGGCAGTGAAGCAGCGTCCCAAAGACCCGATGGCCTACCTCTGGTACGCCCAGATGCTCTATCTGCAAAAGAGACCGGCCGCCGCTGAAGAACAATTGCTGAAAGCAACTCAGGTCGCCCCGAAAGAAATCCGCCCGTGGGTCGCACTGATCGGATTCTACGTGCGAGAAGGCCGAACGGAAGACGCGCAAGCCGCCGCGAAGAAACTCGAGCAGACCGCCGAATTCAAGGATGACGCTCAGAAGAACTTCATCATGGCCCAGATCGAACGACAACTGGGCGACACCGAAAAGGCGGCCGAGCGGTATTCGGCGGCGATCCAACTGGCCGGGGACGACGAAACGCGTGCCGCCGTCCTGGTAAAGGCCGCACAGGTGGACCTCGAGAACGACGATGCCTCGGCAGCCATCGCCAAGCTCGAGCGAGCCGCCAAGCTGGTTCCTGCTTCCGGCCAGATCCGACGGCTCCTCGCCGCCGCGTTGGCAGCTCGAGGCAAAGGGGACGACTACGATCGCGCTCTGGATCTGCTCCAGCAAACCGATCTTTCGGCCGGCGATCAGTTGTCGGACCGTCGCCTCCGAGGCCTCTTGTTGGCTCGACGCTCGGACATCGCCTATCGAAGCAACGTGGCGGAAGCTCAGAACGTCTACGAAGAGCTCGTCGCCGAGAAGGAAAATCCGGCGGACCGAGCCTTCCTGGCCAGCCTCTGTATGGTGCGCGCATGTCTTGAACCGCCCGACGGTCAGTCTCGGGAGGAGACCGAGAAGTTGCGTCAGGAATTGATCGAGCGGGCCGATGCCGAATACCGAGCGGCCATTGCCGTGAATCCGCCGAACGCCGAGCACATCGTCCAGTACCTCGGGTTTTTGCAGCTCAACGGCCGACGGGAAGAAGCAAGTGCCTTGTTGCCTCGTCTTCGTACGGCACTCGTCGGCCAGCAGAGTGACCGTCCTCGCGTGGTTGCTCGCTACGGCCGCGTCCTCGTCGACCTCGGCTTTCGCGACGAGGCACAGCCGGTGGCCGACGAAGTCTCGCGTCGTTTGACGGAGTTGGGGGATCGTGCTCGATCCGACGATTGGCGGCGCGCGGCCGAGTTGTACTTGAAGCTCGACCGGCACGACCTGGCGATCGCGGCCATCCGGCAGCTCGAGCAGCAAGATGCGCTGAGTGTGGCGGCGCTTGAACTCAAGGTCCGATGGATGAAGGCGACCGGCATGGGCGACGTGGCGCAGGTACTCGATGAGTTTGCCAAGCGTTACTTGAGTGATCCGGACCGAGCTCGGAAGAAGGCGGTCTTGTACCAGCAGCTGGCGCTGATTTGCGGTCGGAATGCATTGTATGTCGAAGCGGAGACGTGGGCCCGCAAACTTGTGGAAATGGTACCAACTGGGTACCCGATGCTAGTGACCTCCTTGGTAAAACAGGATCGGTTCGACGAAGCTCTGATGGCATGCCGAGCGGCGATCGGAAAGGACTCGGTGTCCCGCATCGCCGCGATGATGGCACAGATTCTGATTCAGCAAGAGCGGATTCCGGCTGAGCAGCTTGTCGAGGTGAACGAGGTGGTTCGGCAGGCGATGGACGAAGCACCGGACGACCCGGCGTTGTTGACGGCAGTGGGGACACTCCGAGCCAAACAGCAGCGAGTCGCCGAGGCGGTGGAATTGTACCGCAAGGTATTGAAGCAGCAACCTCGCAACGTATTGG
>WFWZ01000009.1 GCA_015490875.1 Planctomycetaceae bacterium | reverse complement strand
TCGTGTTTCGACGTCATTCCAAAAGCCGCTCCGACTCGAAAAGCCCACCCGAATCCGATCCCCCTTCGTGGGTTTCTTCTCTTCTCTTTCTTCGCTCGGCTTCCGCCTTGGCCGCTCGCTTCGCCTCCTTCTCCCGCTTCGCTCGGGCCTTTCGTAAGGCGATCGATGTATGATAGACTTCCCAGGGTGGCGCTTCGCTCTGCCCCGGGCTCGATTGTCGTGCCCCTTCGGGGCGATTGCGGCGCATGACCTCATACGGACGAGACCGTATCATCGTATCACTAGGACATTTCCCTGCGCCGACATCGTGCTGAGCCGCACGGGCCCGAGCGTCTGCGCATCGTCGACCCACGGCACTCCCCTGGGCGATGATGTTTTTCGGCCGACCGTGTCCGCTCTTTGCGCTCGATCACCCGGTACTCGCGAACATGCTCGGGATGCGCTTCTTTCCACGTCCAAGGCAAGAGCCGCTCGTAGTTGGTTTCGCCTGCCAACAGGGCGTCCAGCACGTCTTTGACGTAGTACCATACATCCAGGTCGCTGCGCGACGCACTGCTCACCAGCGTCAGCATCCCCGCCGCGCGTGCGCATTGCAGGCGGCTCGCTGGATCTTCCCATGCGACGCCGCCACGATCGACTCGAAGCCCGACCAACAGTCTCCCAGAAGCGTTCCCTCGTACTCATCGAAGAACAGTTCCGGCCCATCGCGGTGGCGGCTCACCGTGAAGTCGAACACGTTCAGCGGAACTTCGATGCCGCGGTAGCCCCCCAAATGCACTAACCGAGACGCCTTCGCTTCGGCAGAAGTCGGTGATCGTCTGTGAGGAGTCGCTGAAGCGTTTGAGGCGGTCGGACCAGAGTCGGGTTTTGGCAGGATCGGGACGACGGGCCATGGGGCACCTCCTTGGTCTTGGGAGTTCGAAACCGTTTCTTCCTCCAAGGTACCCGACCCGTCAACCATGGCCCTGGTGAACGCTTACCGTTCGCGCCACCCTGGGAACACTGCCATGAACCTCCTGCTTGGTGTAAGATCAGCGGCAACTCGACGCCGATGAAAGTGAGGGTTTTTGAGAGTGAGCGACACATACTGGGTGGGGGTCGATCTGGGCGGCACGAAGATGCTGGGGGTGCTCTACGACGCCCAGTTCCACGAGGTGGCGCGGGAGCGCAAGAAGACGAAGGGGCATGAGGGCGTTGAGAAGGGACTGAAGCGGATCGAGTCCGTGATCGAGTCGCTCCTTGAGGCTCGCGAGGATGCAAAGGAGAAACTTGGAGGCATCGGCATCGGGTGCCCCAGCCCCATCGACGTGCGGCGGGGCATCGTGCTCGAGGCGGTGAACCTGGGCTGGAAAGACGTCCCTTTACGCGACCGGCTGACCGAGACGTTCGGCTGCCCAGCTTGGGTGCTCAACGATGTCGACGCCGGCGTCTATGCCGAGTACCGCTTTGGCGCGGGAGCCGACTCGGATTCCCTCCTGGGCGTCTTTCCCGGCACGGGGATCGGCGGAGGTGCGGTCCTCGGGGGGGAGGTTGTCACGGGACGGCTTTCCTGCATGGAGATCGGCCATATCCGAGTCATGCCGGAGGGGAACCTGTGCGGCTGTGGACGTCGCGGGTGCCTCGAGTCGGTGGCCAGTCGGCTGGCTATCTCGGCCGAAGTGGCCAAAGCGGCCTACCGGGGAGAAGCTCCGTCGATCATGAAGAAGGCGGGCCCCGATCTCTCGAAGATCCGCAGCGGTGCGTTGGCAGCCGCCGTGGCCGAGGGGGACGAGGTCGTGGAGCGGATCCTGCGCACGGCTGCTCGGTGGATCGGCGTGGCGGTCGCCGATTGCATCCACCTGTTGTCGGTCGACCGAGTCGTCCTGGGCGGAGGTCTCGTCGAGGCGATGCCCGATCTCTTTGTAGAAGAGGTTCACGCTTCGGCGCAATTCTCGGTGATGGCTCCCTACCGAAATACCTTCGACGTCGTGGCGGCCGAGTTGGGCGATGATGCGAGCGTGCGGGGGGCGGCCGCCTGGGCCGCACACCGGTCCTTGATCGAATCACGAAAGGGTGGCGGATGAGTGGAACGCGCCCGGAGTCGCGTGGCACGGACCGCGAGGCTCGTTCCAGCCGGCCTCGGACCGTTGCCGTCATCGACGTGGGAACCAACTCGATTCGCATGGCGGTGGCGGAGATCCACGCGGAAGGGGAGGTGCGCCGGCTTGCGTCCTTCTCCCAACCGGTCAATCTCGGACGCGATACGTTCCGTACCGGAGTGATCCGCCGCGCCACCATTGAGCAGTGCGTGCGCGTCCTCTCGGTCTACAAACAGGCGCTGCGAGAATACGAGGTGACCGGGCCGGAACAGGTGCGCGTCGTCGCCACCAGCGCTGTGCGCGAAGCCCGCAACCGGCTCACGTTCACCGACCGGATCTATATCGCCACCGGACTGCTGGTCGAGCCGATCGACGAGGCCGAGGTCAACCGGATCACCTATTTGGGGATCCAGCCCTTTCTGCGGCCCCCGTCGCCGCTGGTGCAAGGTCAGACGCTCGTCGTGGAGATCGGCGGAGGCAGCACGGAGCTCTTGGTCCTTTCCGACGGAGACGTCGAGTTCGCCAACACGTTTCGGCTCGGGTCGGTCCGACTGCGCGTCGCGCTCGAGCCGATGCGAGTCCGTCCGAGCGAGATGCGCCGGGTGATGGAGAGTCAGATCACGCACACCGCCGATGCGATCTATGACCGCGTGGGGCCTCGAGGCACGCCTCATCTGGTGGCCCTGGGGAGCGACGTCCGGTTCGCCGCGAATCAACTCAAGCCCGAATGGCGGCGCGACCGTCTCGTGGCGCTCCCCCTGGACCAACTCGAAGAACTCGCGGACACGATCTTGCAAATGCGCGACGGCGATCTGGTCCAGCGATATCACTTAGCCTATCCCGACGCCGAGACGCTGGGGCCGACGCTGCTGGCCTATTTGACGTTGGCCCGCAGATTTGACTTAGAGGAACTCTGGGTCAGCGACGTCAACTTGCGCGACGGTGTCCTGCAGGAGATGGCACTGGGAGACGTCTGGACCGAAGACTTTCGCCGCCAGGTCATCCGATTTGCCCTCACGCTGGCTCGGCGCTACCACGTCGACGAACAACACGCTCGCCAAACCGCCGAACTCGCTCGGAAACTTTTCCAGCATCTGGCTCCGTTGCATCGCCTCGAGTCCCGTTATGGTCTCGTGCTTTACCTCGCCGCGTTGCTCCATGAGATTGGCGCTTACGTAAACCATCGCAGTCTCCACAAACACACGATGTATTTGATTCGCAACAGTGAGATGTTCGGTCTGGGACAAAAGGACCAGCTCCTGGTCGCCTTGGTGGCTCGCTACCACCGGCGAGCATCGCCTCAGCCGAGTCACGAGGGCTACAGTACCTTGGACCGAGAAGATCGTATCACCGTGTCCAAGCTCGCCGCCATCTTGCGCATCGCCATCGCGTTGGATGAATCCCGGAGTGGCCGCGTGCAGGAACTGAGTTGCGAGATCGACGACGATCGTGTGATCATCTACCTGCATGGTGTCGAGGACCTGGCACTGGAACAACTCGCGGTGCGGCAACAGGGAACGCTTTTCGACGAGATCTTCGGCCGATCGGTGCTCTTGCGGCGGGCGCAGTCATAGAGAAGGGGAAGCCACACGATGGCGGAAGCATCGAGGTTCATCAATCGCGAACTGAGCTGGCTCGAGTTCAACCAACGCGTGCTCGACGAAGCCAAGAACGAATCGGTGCCGCTCTTGGAACGTCTGAAGTTCCTCGCCATCACCGGCTCGAACCTCGACGAGTTCTTCATGGTCCGCGTCGGGGGCTTGATGATGCTGCGCGATGAGGGGCGCACCAAGCCCGATCCGGCGGGGATGACCCCCGAACAGCAACTCGAGGCTATTTCGCAGCGCACCCACCGCCTCGTGACCGACCAGTACGCCTGTCTCCTCGAGCAACTCCTGCCGGCGCTGGCCCAGGCCGGCGTGCAGCGGCTACAGATCGAGGAGCTGCACGAGCGTCAATTGCGACTGTTAGAAGAGGTCATGGCAACGGAAATCGCACCCATTTTGTCGCCGCAGGCGGTTGCCGATCAGGAGCTTTTTCCGCTCTTGGCCGGAAGGCAACTGCATTTGGCCGTGCGGTTGGCAGGGGAGGGGGATGAGCCGAGAATGGCCGTGATTCCCTGCCGCGTCGTCCCCCGCTTCTTGACGCTCCAGTCCGATCGCGGCTACAGCTTCATCCTGCTCGAGGATGCGCTGCGGCATCTCATCGACCGGTTCTTCATCGGTGAAGAGGTGCTGGAGTGCATTCCGTTCCGCATTACACGCAACGCCGATATGGCGATCCGCGAGGACCAGGCCGCGGATCTCCTGGCGGGTATGGAGCAACTTCTGGCCAGGCGCAAAGAGGGCGATTGCGTGCGGCTCGAAATCGATGCGCGCGCGAGTGACACGATGCTGTCGTTCCTCGCCTCGAAACTCGAAGTGGACCCCGCCTTCATTTTCCGCCTCCCAGGACCGATTGACTTGGCGAGTTGGATGCAGGTGGCCGGTGTTTCCGGATTCGAATCGCTCAAGTATGAAGATTGGCCACCGTTGCCATCACCGGAGGTTCCGGCGAACGTCAGCATCTTCGAGACGATTCGGCAGCGCGATTTCGTGCTTTACCACCCCTACGAACAGTTCGAACCAGTCGTGCGGCTTGTCGAAGAAGCCGCCGACGACCCCGACGTACTCGCCATCAAACAGACGCTCTACCGCACCAGTCGCAACAGTCCGATCGTCGCCGCCTTGGCACGTGCCGCCGAAAAGGGAAAGTACGTAACAGCGGTGATCGAACTGAAGGCCCGCTTCGATGAAGCTCGCAACATCGAGTGGGCCCGCGAATTGGAAAAATCGAATGTGCAGGTGATCTACGGCGTCAAGGGACTGAAAACGCACGCCAAGATCTGCATGGTCATTCGGCGCGAGGCGGACGGGATCCACCGTTACCTGCACTTCGGTACGGGAAACTACAATGAGTCGACCGCGAGGCTCTACAGCGACGTATCGTTCTTCACGACGCACGAATTGCTCGGTTCGGATGCCACAAACTTCTTCAACGCCGTCACTGGATATTCGGAACCTCAAGTCTTCCACAAACTCGATATGGCGCCGCTGACACTGCGCGACCGACTGCTCGAACTCATCGAGTTCGAAACGGATCGCAAGAGGCAAGGACAGGAAGCCGCAATCAACGCCAAGCTCAACTCGCTCGTCGATCCCGAAATCATCGAAGCGCTCTACGAGGCTTCGCAGGCGGGGGTCCCGATCCGGCTCAACATCCGCGGCATTTGCTGTCTCCGGCCAGGGGTTCCCGGTCTCAGCGACCAGATCGAAGTCGTGGGGATCATCGACCGCTACCTCGAGCACGCACGGATCCTCCATTTTCATCACGGAGGAGCTCACCGCGTCTTCATTTCCAGCGCCGATTGGATGCCGAGGAACCTCGATCGGCGTGTCGAGTTGCTCGTGCCGGTCGAAGACGAACGTTGTAAGCAGCGGCTCCTTCAGATTCTTGATGCGCACATGCGAGACACCGTCAAAGGAAGGCGACTGTTGGCCGACGGAAGCTACGCCCGGCCGCTGGCCGAGACCGATCCTTCCATCAAACCGCTGCGCAGCCAGGAATGGCTCTACCGACGCGCTGTCGAAGCGGTGCGCGAGGCCGAACATTCGCGACGGAATCTGTTCGAACCTCACTTGGGAGGCCACGGGGCAGAGCAAGTGTGAGGACTCGGGACGCCCCGTCCAGCGAAATGGGAAAGGACCGAGCGAAGGATGACGCGCCGACTGCTGGTGATGCGGCATGCCAAGTCGAGTTGGAACGACCCGACACTCGCCGATCATGACCGCCCGCTGAATGCTCGAGGCAAACGGGACGCCCTCCGCGCCGGCCAGTGGCTCCTCGAGCGTCGAACTGTTCCCGATTTAATCTTTACTTCGACGGCCAAGCGAGCTCGCAAGACGGCCAAACGCGTAGCGCGAGCGCTCGGGTCGGCGGCTCCCGACATCGTGACTATCCGGGAACTCTATCATGCCGACCCCGAGACCTACGCCGCTTGGGCGGCCAGTGCTCCGGCAGACGTCGGGACACTCCTCATGATCGGCCACAATCCCGGCATGGCATTCTGGGTCGCTCAGCTCGCCGGTGACATCGACGCCTTCCCCACGGCCGCCATCGCGTGCGTTACACTGGCGATTGAGGACTGGTCGGAGATGACGGTCGGAACGAGGGGGGATCTCGAATGGTTTTGGTATCCGAAACTCGAGTCGCACGAAGGAAAGCACCATGAGCGTTGATCGACGTGGTCGGCAAACCGATATTCTGCGAGCTTGCGCGTCTTGGTCAATGGGAAGCTTAATGATCGCGGCGCTGGCGGTCACCGCGGCCGCTCAAGTCAACGTCGTTCCCGAAGGCAAGTCCCTTCCCGATACCAGGCTCAAGCCGCTGAAGGACCTCAACGGGTACTTCCCATTCGCGGTGCCTTCGAATGTCGACGCGTGGAAGGAGCGAGCGACACAGGTTCGTCGGCGCGTCCAAGTGGCACTGGGACTCTGGCCTCCGCCCACCAAAACCCCGTTGCACCCCGTCATCCACGGGAAACGCGACATGGGAGACTACACGATCGAGAAGGTCTATTTCGAGAGCATGCCCGGCTTCTTTGTCACGGGAAACCTCTACCGTCCGAAGGAACTCAAAGGAAAAGTCCCCGGCGTCCTCTGTCCGCACGGACATTGGGCCAACGGGCGTTTTATGGACGCTGGTGTCGATCGAGTCCGCCGCCAAATCGTCAACGGGGAGGAGCGATTCGAGGAAGGGGGGCGGAGCCCTCTTCAGTCGCGGTGCGTCCAACTGGCTCGGATGGGCTGCACCGTCTTCCACTACGACATGATCGGCTATGCCGACAGCACGCAACTCTCGTTCGAGTTGGCGCACCGGTTCGCCAAACAGCGTCCCGACGCCATATCGACCGAAGCGTGGGGCCTGTTCAGTCCTCAAGCCGAATCCTACCTGCAGTCGATCATGGGCTTGCAGACGTGGAACTCGATCCGGTCGGTCGATTTCCTTCTGAGTCTCCCCGAGGTCGATCCCAAGCGGATCGCCGTAACGGGAGCCAGCGGCGGCGGAACCCAGACGT
>WFWZ01000008.1 GCA_015490875.1 Planctomycetaceae bacterium | reverse complement strand
GGCCGTCACAGAGCTTCAATGGGGCCGAGATCAAATGATCTCGGAAAGACGAAGCGACGGGGGAATATCGCATTCCGTATGAGCCGCTTCAATGGGGCCGAGATCAAATGATCTCGGAAAGAACGGGTCCTTTTTCGGCCTCGCGATGCCCGAGGCCAAGCTTCAATGGGGCCGAGATCAAATGATCTCGGAAAGTTGATCGAGCGCCGGGCGATCGTTCGCGTGAGCGCGCCGCTTCAATGGGGCCGAGATCAAATGATCTCGGAAAGGCAGAGTATGTCACAACGGCTACTACCGCTTACCCGATGGCTTCAATGGGGCCGAGATCAAATGATCTCGGAAAGATCGAGGACCGAACACAACGAAATCAAGTTCTTCTCTCCGCTTCAATGGGGCCGAGATCAAATGATCTCGGAAAGTCCGCCGCTCCAAGTGCTTACAGTATAAGGCCTGCGAGCCGGAATTGCGAGTGGTTCCGGCCAGCGCTCCGCAGCGCCGCGGTCGCCATGAGTTCGCCTTTCGCAAGTCATGAAAAAACAATCCCTTACGTCATGCGAGCGGGCCCCGGGGATCCGCCATCACCTGGCCACTCGCCCAAGCCATCAGGCCACCCCCCCTCCACCCTCGACAACCGGTGCTCCCGCAGCTACCGAGTCGTAAAGACCGGATAGGTTGTCAGTTCGCCCGTCAGGACTCGAGCCAACAAGCGCGTCTGGATCTCCAAGATTCGCCGATAGTTGACACGATATCCAAACAGCGGATGCGTCACAAGCGTATCCATCCGCTGCTCATAAGCACGGAAGAACTTCTTTCTCCCCTGAGGCGTCAAGGCCACCGAATCCGAAGTGCGAATGAAATCCTCGGTCGTCACCATCTTTGTGTTGATCGCCGACAAGACGGCCGAATCTGCAATCAGCGGCCGAAACGGCTCCATCAAGTCGAGCGCCAGGGACGCTCGGCCAAACCGAGGCTGATGATAAAACCCAAGGTACGGATCGAAACCCGTTACTTGACACACAATCGTCAGGTCCTTGGCCAGCAGACTATAGGCCAACGACAACAAGGCATTGACGGGATCACGTGGCGGTCGCCGGTTGCGCTTCGAAAAATCGAAATCGAGGGGTTTGCTCTTCATCCCGCTCGCGTCAACTTTCTGTGGTTCTTCGCCCAAGTCCACCGGCTCGTCCCTTCCCACTTTGATCATGCCTGCAAAGTGCTCGAAATAGATCCTGGCCGCATTGCCTTCGATGCCCAAAAGCTGTTCCATCGATTCGGCCGACTCCGCATCGTTTTGCATGCATTTCATCAGAGCCAACGCACGCCTTGGCGGCTCGACGTGGTTCCGCTGCAACAACGTCCGGCAGTTGCGAATCTTCCCCGCCACGAGTGCTCGGGCGAATCGCAACGCGAACGATGGAATATCTGCCAGCCGAAACTGTTCTCGCCGCAGGAAGATATTTTTGACGCCCAGACCGTGTGTCACCCCGTAGAACCAGCCTCCCATCGAAAAGTAGGCAATCGGAACTTCAGCCTGACAAAGTGCCTGAATCGCCTGCGTCGAAAGCTGAATGTTTCCCATCACATTGACTTGACAGGTCTCGTGAATACGGATCTCTTGGACGACCTTCTGCTTCTCCTTCACCTGTAGCACTCGACCCGACTTGCCCACATAGAGTCCCTGCGTGGCCAAGTAGACGGGCCGCTGGTCGTCTCGAGCCGGCACGAGTCGCCGGACGTCCTCGCGCGTCCGCCGCTTCACGTCGACTCGCACGCGCCGCTCGTCCACGTCGAACAACATCAACTGCCGCCGGTCGCCAGACGCCTCCGGTTCAGTCTCTTCTTCCTCAGCACACACGTTCGTCTCATCGGGCAGACAAATTCCAACGAGCGAACAGCGGGGACACTTGGGACTGTCTTTCAGCGGCGGCGGAATGTTACCAGTCGACAGTTGCCGGGCGCCCCGGATCGCCTCAAGTGTCTCTTGCACCAGCTGTTCATCTACGGCGACGCGCACGCGCTGTTTGGTCGTCGCATAGTAAACCACGACCTCGTCACACCGATAACCGTGATCTCGCAAAATGAGTGCGTGGACCCCCAGTTGAACACGGTCGGGAGCCCAGGCACCGAGCGATCCATCCGGCTCCGTCCGAGGTTTTCCTCGCTTGTAATCGACCGGAACGACTGTGCCGTCTCGATTCTCCAGAAGATCAATCTTGGCCGTTACACCGAGCCGGTCGCTCGAGAGCATTACACTGCGCATTTTCGCCGGGGAACTCGATTCCATCAGTTCGTCAGCGGAAGGCAAGGCATCCTGCTTGACGTCCACCCGCTTGTGCAACTGGGTTCCTTCCACAGTCTCGCGATTATGCACAAAGACGCCCTCGACATGTTCGTAGTAGTAGAGCCGAGAGCAGTAGACGAACTCGTTGATCATGCGAGCTGGCAAGTAATCGGCCGGGGAGGACTCGGGACCCCGAACTTGAGGCCGAACCTGCGTCTGAGACGATCGGTCACATGGGACAGCTGTTTCGACACGCACATCCGGTTGTTTGTCCATGGCAAGCTCCTGTCGTCATGCCCCGGTCGTCGGAAACAGAAAATCGTCGCGGCAGGTCAAACGACCACACATGGGGCATCCAAGGGCGTGTAAGGTTGGCCGAGTGCCGTGATGACGCGTTCGCCACGTCCTTCCGACGGGCCCAAGTCGACAAACAAGACCTGATCCTCGCGGTGATGGATCACCTGAGCCAGTTCGTCGCGGCAGCGAGCCAGATCCGTGGGCGTCCATTGGCACTCGAAGACCGAGTACTGCAAGTGGTCGCCCCAATCCCGCATGATCTTGTACACCTTGCGCAGGCGTTTGTCATCGCGGATATCGTACGTGACGAGATACGTGCGCCGCATGGCTGAACCTCCTACCAGGCAAGTACGTTCAGCCATCCCTGGAGAATAAATCCCAGGCATCGTGCGGGGGAACCTTTGCCCTGGAGTACCCTCAGTCTAGTCAGGTCGACAGGGATGGTGCAAGAAAAAAGCCTCCGAGAGACGAAATGCACGCGCTTGTCCCACGCGGCTCGGCTCGGGAGCGGAGTCGTGGATGAGCGCGTTCGAGACGGCGCATTGCTCGTCACGCTTATCGACGATGACGGCCACCTGTTGTCAAAGAACAACTCACTTCCATCCTCTTACTCCTCAGCCCGTGGCAAAACGGGACGTGGGAAGCGTGAACTTCCGCCTCCTGTCGACACGGATACGGCACGGTCGCAAGATAGCGGGCACCACTGCTACCGTTCGGATGCAGGGTGTGATAGGCTACAGTGGTCGTCGCAAACCATTGGAGGGCAATCAACTGGTGATGACAAAGTTGTCCGACTACGTGATGACTACCGTAGCTAGTGTCCGTCCGGAAAAGGCGTTCCCGCGAGAACTGCAGCCCCAAGTGCGAGGGGGTAGGTTGCCAAGATTCCGTGGTTAGAATGTCCGAAAATCGCTGAAGTGTACGAGTCGCGGCGTTTTCGCACGAAATTGCTCCGGTGCGGCGCGTACGCCTTGCGCCGATGACTCCTTCGTGGCACCAACTGGAGGTGTTACGCCGCGCTTTTGCGCCGACTGTAACACGCTCGGCTGTCGGGGGATTGCTGAGCAATCAGCATCTTGCCAAGAACGTGCAGATTGCGACCCAAGATTCCGAGACAGATGTAACGTTCAAACCCCGTTTCGGTACGGTCGCGGGAACGCTTGAGGCCGTTGCCGGAGTGCAGTGACCCGATCGCCGATTCCACGCCGGGATGCGCCTTGCGTGCGGCAAGAAAAGATTCCGACCCCTCCTTGAGTTGTGTGGCAAACGCTCGGGGAGATCGTTTAGGAAGACAGACATTGGGAACAATGGAGACGAGTTCGTCGTACTGGGACGGTGCATCGAACCCTCGGTCGAATGAAATGGACATGATGCCGCCGTTCAGGCGATCCTGGACAATCCGCGTTTCACGCACTGCGATGTCCGCATCTCGTTCGTCACGCGACATCAGATAGTGATGCGTGATGAATCCGGCGCCATCCTCGTATACGGCAACAAGCCGGCCGAACTGGTTTTCCTGGGCCGCCTTTCCTCTGCAGTACAGTTGCGTATGTGGTTCGAAGATGCTGAAGAGCTTGTCTGCGTTGGGGACGTCTTCCTTGAGCACGATTCGGCGGTATGCAGTGTCGCCGACCTGACGCGTTCGCTTCATATATACAAGGAGCTCGTCGACAAGGAGACAGGACTCCGGAGACAAGGCATCCCTGTTTTCCAAGAGTACGTCGGCCCTTGCGAGCACCTCAACGACCCTCTTCATCAGCTTTACGTACAGCTCATCGACGCGCTTCTTCTTTTTCTCGGACTTGCTCGCCGAAGCACGTGAGATGTCTTGGTGGAGCTTTCGCACTTGCTTCCGCCAGTGCTTCCACTGTCTCCATCCCGAGATCCCCGAATCGACAGCGATCCGGCTGCACAGCTCGAGCACCTTGCGTGTTCCGTCATAGAGCAAGCTGCTTTCGGTCGGGTAGTGGATGTTTGTTTCGACCACGAAGGAATCGACACGAACCGTTTCGACGGCCAATGGATCGATTTCATGTCCCTTGGCGACAATCCGATGCGATATCGCCGAGATCGTCTCCGGTCTCAGCAAACAGATGTTGTCTCGAATGCGCTTCCATGAGAAGTTCCGCTGATCATCCCAGTCCCCAATACCCATGACATGCCGCAACGTGCGGTGGTTCTCGGCGAGATCTTGAAGCCGATCGTAGTCGAAATTGCAGCCCAGTCGAACCGCGGCGAGCACGACGATTTCCCAATAGCTCATCCCCTCTCGACCGCGGTCCGCTTTCGTGTCTCTATTGACATCGCGGGCAACCAGATCCATGATATCCCGAAACAACTCGCGATCCTTGTAAATTGCCAGGAGCGCTGCAAGAATGGGGATGATCTCATCGCGGCATTCGTGATTCAATTCCACCGCGGCGATGGGAACACAATCGAGTCGGCCTTGTGTGGGACATGCGATTCGCATCCAATGCTCCTCGAAGATGGGGCGAAGAAATAGTGTTTTCTTTTCAGTTTCTACGCGCCGGCTGCCAAGTCGGTTCCATCTTCGAGGAGTTTATTTTGCTTTTTTCACCGGATATTTCAGTGTCAACGCCTTTTCCGGACGGACACTAGCTACCAAGATTCTCGGCGTTGCGTAGAACACAATTCGCTAGTCGACCGCACAGGGGAAGATTCCCGTGCGGCGCAACCTGGCCAACGACTACCGGCTGTTCAAGTGAAGCGACCTGGAGAGATCCCTACGGCAGTTTCAATCGAGCTTGGCGAGCAATCCGAAGCCACAGAAACGAGGAGCAACCACTTTCCCGGACAACCTGGAAAGCTTTTTTCAGACTGGACACAAGGTGTCCAAGCGCAGTGGTACGGTTAAACTGGCACCGTCGAGCCAAAGCAATTGAGAATTCCAATCAGGCGCTCTTCGAGGCGCGGACATGACGTTGGAAGACCACTTCAACACCGTGTTCCATCAAGCGACCGGCCTTGGGTCGCCGTACAGATACCAGCGGGATCTCGCGGTGATTGGAGAGACTGTTCCCAGATTGCTTGATGTCCCGACGGGACTTGGAAAGACCGCCGCTGTTGTATTTGCCTGGCTGTGGCGACGACGGTTTGCTAACCAAGACATCCGCAAACACACGCCGCGTCGGCTCGTGTACTGCCTCCCAATGCGCGTTCTCGTGGAGCAGACATTTGCCGAGACCGTTCGGTGGTTGGACCGGCTCGGAGTTTTGGCCGGCCGGGCGACTTGGAAGAACACCCAAAATGACGGATTACCGACTCGCTCATCCCGGCTGGTTTGCTACCAACCCGATCCGGCAGACGAAAGTCCCGTCGCGTGGGCCAGCCAGCACGGCGATCAGGGAACCCATCGCATTGCGGTCCACCTGCTGATGGGCGGTGAGCAACGCACCGACTGGGCACTATGGCCCGAACGCGACGCGATCCTGATCGGCACGCAGGACATGCTCCTCTCGCGCGCACTGAATCGAGGTTACGCGGCCCGCCGTGCACGTTGGCCAATGGAATTCGGACTGCTTACAAACGACTGTCTATGGATATTCGACGAAATCCAGCTTATGGGAAGCGGTCTGTCAACAAGTTCGCAGCTCGATTGCTTCATGTCGAAACTTTGGAACCCCATGATTGAGAATCAGTTCCTGTGGATGTCAGCAACGATTGATGTCCATGGATTACAGACACGTGACCGCCAAGATCTGGGGTGTACGACAGGGGCAGTCTGTTCGGTGACGGCGGCGGATCGGCGTTTATCCCCCGTCCAGACTCGGTTACGAGCCGAGAAGGAAGTCATCGTTGCTCAAAAACCTCCGAGACCAACTCAGCGCGATGGATGGGGAATTCTCGATCGCCATGTACCGGGCCGGTTGACTCTTGTTGTGCTGAATACAGTGCAGTCCGCGATCGCCATGGTTTCCCAGCTCCGAACGGCAGTTGAGAAGGCGGCGAAGAAGAAAGGGGGGCCACCTCAGCCGGAGATCTGCCTTCTGCATAGTCGGTTTCGACCATGCGACCGGCGAATCCGGATGAACCGCGTACTCGACTTCACGGATGCTCAAGACACAAATACGGGACCGCTCAAGCATCATCCCGGATTGGTCCTCGTTGCGACTCAGGTTGTTGAAGCGGGTCTTGACATTTCCGCCTGTCACTTATGGAGTGAAGTCGCGCCTTGGGCGTCCTGTGTCCAGCGATTGGGCCGCCTCAATCGTGAAGGGAAGCAGCTAGGTGCAACAGCCGTGTTCTGGAAGCCGAAAGCTGAAACAAAGGGCGAGAATGCCAAGGGGGCTCCGAACGCAAATCGCGTTGGCCCATACGAGAAAGGGGCCATCGATGCCGCTCAAAGTCTTCTCAGCAAGTTGGCTCAGCTGCAACAAAAGAAACCATATCGCGACGCGCTGGATGAGATATCGGCAACGAATGAGGCGCAAAGTGCATTGCGATTTGAATTAAACGCTGTCATACGCCCCGACGATATGCACGATCTGTTCTCGACTGAACCCGATTTGGCAGGCGGCTTCACCGATATCTCGCAGTTCGTGCGAGACCAGGATCGAAACGTGGACGTTCATGTCTTCTGGCGTGAATTCGATCCGAAGCGAGGCCCTTCGCCTGACGAGCCGGCACCTGTGAGGGACGAGCTTTGTCCTGTGCCGTTTTATGAGTTCCGGCGATTTCTCGGCGACAAGCAAGTTGCCTGGGAATGGGACTTCGAGGCGGGACAGTGGGTTCGGCGACGCAGACGGGATGTGTTCCCTGGGATGACGCTCATGCTGGCTCGAGGGCAAGGTGGCTACAGCAACGCGTTGGGCTGGACCGGTGATCCTGCAGATAGGTTGTGCGAGAGCGACGGTGTTTTCCAGTTTGCACAGCCCCATCCCCAGCAGCCCGACGCCTTGGAGTTCGATCCGACAAGTTTCTCCGGTGATTGGTTGCCTCTACCGGATCATCTCAACGACGTGCATGCAGCCACCGATCAACTGGTCAAGGCATTGGGACTGGCAGGCACGGTCGAAGGAAAAGCACTATTGGTTGCTGCACGATGGCATGATTGGGGAAAGGCGCTCCCGAGATTCCAGGAAGCTGTAGCTCGATATGTTGAACGAGTCGTGGCACGATGCGACGCGATTCTGAAGGATCCGCGGTTTGCGGATCTGCACGCGGTCGTGCACGAACTCCGCCGGACCTTCGAGCCGCCGAACTGGAACTCTATCTGGGCGAAGTGGCCGAACATTCGAAATTCCAGAAAGGAACCGATGCTACGCGACTGCGAAGAATCGGAAGTCCTATCGCTCCTGAACTCGCAATTCCGCTCCGGCCTCCGGCATGAAGCAGCCAGCGCACTCGCGGCATGGGAGGTGTGGTGCGCGGGCAGTAGCGAAATGACAGCACTAGCCGTCTATCTCATCGCCAGCCACCACGGCAAAGTCCGGACGGTACTTCGCAGGATTCACAAGAAGGACGAGGTTTTCGGATTGCGCCAGGGAGATACTCTACCAGCCGTCGCAGGCTGCTTTCCGACGGATGTCGCTCTTCTGTTCGATGCGAGACGTGTTGGCATGCAGGGAGAGTGGCAAGACGATGGCAGATTCGTACCGGTGCGCCCGTCATGGTCTCACATGCTCTCGGAGTTGCTTGGCCCTGTGCTACCTGACGATCCGTGGCCGTGCGACGCGATTCCCGAGGGGGAACCGCGCCGGCTGGGACCGTTCAAGCTGGCCTACCTTGAAGCAATCCTGCGGGCAGCCGACGGACGGGCGAGCCAACAGCCGGGGACAGGAGGGCGGTGATGAACTCTTTCCTCTGCGCCGTTCATCTCTACGGCATCCACACGGACAGCTTGGGTCACTATCTGTGTGGTCTAGGAGTACTGTCAGCTCTTTCACGTAAATGGCCCTCCGTCCGTGCCGCGTGGCGCTCCGGGCACCTCGTCTTGCTCCATAATGACCTGACCCTTGACAAGGTCAAAAAGTACCTGCTCTCAGAATGGCAACCGACTCGCTATGAACGCTGGTGGGCTGAAGCTCAAAAGAAGGACACGAAGGCAAAGTCCTCTAAGCATGTATGGCGACTACGTAACAAGCATCCTCGCTCTGACGTTCGAGTACTTGACGCTCACCTGGTCGGTGCTTCTCGAAATCGATTCAACCCAGTACTGGGAACCGGCGGTAATATCGGAAAGCGAGATCTGGCAAAGTTGCAGGCCGATGCGCAAAAGCTGATTGTTGACAAGCCCCACGATGCAAACTTATGGCTTGACGCAGCCTTGACAGGAGATCCCACCGTCAGTCTCCCCGATTTGTCAAATGCGGGAACGTGGTTCCTATTTGCCAACAAAACCTTCAACAGCGGTCAATCGTGGTTTCGCGAAGGGCGGATTTCGCCTTGGTTGGCGATCCTTGCTCTCGAAGGGGCGTTCCTACTGATCGGAGGTGTCAATAAGCGGCTTGGTGCGCGCTCTCGCGCCTACGCTGTGTTCCCCTTCGTCTCCCAACCTGGTCAACCAGTCACAGATGGGGAAATCGGTGCAGCCAAGGCAGAATTCTGGGCACCGCTGTGGGACCGCCCTGCGAGTATCGCAGAGGTGCGGACACTGCTTCATCGTGGTCTGGCGAGGATTGGCGGCCGCGCCGCTCAGGCTCCACACGAATTCGCCGTAGCTGCCCGCAGTGCTGGAGTTGACGCAGGGGTGACCGAATTCATCCGTTTCGAACTCCGGAAGACGACGAGTTCGCAGGTGTATGAGGCAGTGCCTCGCCAACGTATTCACGTCGGTACTCAAGGCGATGACGGGAATGACGCTCGCCAGACGACTCGCGATGCTGATCTCCTAATGCAGTTGATCGAATCAGGATGGCTCGACCGACTGCCCATTGAACCACGCGAGCCGAAGCAAAGAGGCAAGTTTGTCGGACTGCGGGGACGAGTCGAAGCCGCGATTATTGACGTCAGCGAACAGCCGAACGACCCCGAACGCTGGCAAAACCTGCTGCAATTGCTTGCCATCACCCAGTTCCGAATCGACCGTAACCGATCACTTCGGGAGTGTTGTGCGCCCCTTCCGTGGCTGAATACCGGATGGTTTGACCGGGCCTGGCCGAACTCCGTTCCTCATGAAATCCGCATCGCTCGAGCGATCGCATCGATTGGTGCCGGCAGCGGTTATCCGCTCGTCATGAACGTATTCGGTATCGAGCGACGGCAACATCGCTTCATCTTTCCCACGTCCCGTCCACAGCGTGCTGTGTGGCATGAGGGCAGTCCACTCCGTCTGTTTGGCGATCTGCTTCATCGACGGCTGATCGACGTGCAGCCAAGGGATGACGTTCCGCTCGACGCGTCATGCCCGTGTTCGGCCGATGTGGTCCATCTGCTCCTTTCTGGAGGTTTGGACGAAGAACTGATCGCTCGTTGGATTCCACCCTTCGCGCTGATCGACTGGTCGCAGGGCTGGGGCATCCGAGGAGCCACGGATGAATCGGAAGAGGTCGCTTCTCCCGGCGGTACAATCCTCATGCAAGCACTGTTCCGGCCATTTTTCCATCCGAGAAGAGTATGGATCAACCACAATGAAGCGTTGTTCCCCGAAGAGCGGCAGCCGCACGCCGGCCTTGCAAGAAGGCTGTTCTACTTGCTGCGGTATGGGCAATTCGATGAAGCCATCCAGGTCGTTCGAAATGCGTACCTCGCAGCCGGCCGATCCATCGTGATGCCGCCTGCCGAACTTCCCCCAGGGGGTGGCTGCCTCGCGGCGACTCTTCTGATTCCGATGCGGAGCCGCGATGTCACTCGAGGCATTCGCCGCTGGCTCACACCCCGCAAGACACAACTTGTATGAAGGAGCTCCCTATGACAGATACTCAAACCCAGCAGATCGATCTCAGCACGGCCGAAGGCCGGCGTGGACTTCTCCAGGGCGATGGGCCGGTGTGTCTGATCGTCAAGGCCCATTTGCAGCCCGTGGCCGGCATGGACCGTTTTCAGCCAGCCGGTTTTCCGGAGATCGGTCACGTGATCTACGACGCACCGCGTGAGAATGGTCAAGTGGAAAAGGTCTGCATCGTCGACAGCCCAGCCAGCATGGCAAACCATCTGGAAGCAGTGTGTCTGGACGGGGCCGGCAGCAGCCTTCATCCGGACCTCGCCGGGCTCCCCTATGTGCGTTGCGTGACAGACAGAAAGCGAGGCGAGCCGACCCAAGAAGATCCGCTGGACACGGTCGTGTGTACGTCGCTCTCCGAAGGGCACCGTCTGGCATCGGACTACTTTCTCGATGGGCTCGTCGACCGCAGATGGGTTGCAGAGCAAAAGACCAAGAAGAAGAGAAAAGGGAACCAAGGCGAAGAGACCACGCCGGCTCACTGGGAGGGAACCGTCTTTCGAGAAAAGCTGCGTTCCGAATTCGGCATCGTCGAAGTTGCCAAAGACAAGACGTACTTCATTCCTCCACAGACATGGTGGTCCATCTTCAGGACTGTATTCAAGTACGATCCGAACTCGCTCGTTCACGGAGTCCTCTTTGCGCGTGAGCAGATCAAGATCAGCCGCTTCCTGACAGCTCATCTCGAAGCATTCGGTGCGAGTCGCGTGGGTCGCTCGGGCGTCAAGTTCGACCGACTGGGGAAGACGGTTTCAGGTCAGCCGATTTTCGCAGTCGACGAACAGACGGCTCGCGAAATCCGTGCCACGTTCGTCCTCGATCTGGCCATGCTGCGCTCGTATGGTCGGGACGACCACGGGTTGTCCCCGGAACAAAAGGGGCTGTTGCTCGATCTCGCACTCTGGAAGATCGGTCGCTTACTTCAGCGGCCGTTCAAGTACCGAACTGGGTGTTTTCTAATGACGGAACGTGTCTCATTATCGACGGAATCGGCGACACCATTGGGGGATGCGCCGCCGACTATCGACATCAAGGAGTCGATCAAGAGGTGCAACTTCGGTGACCAGCCCGTTACGGACGTCTATTACCCGGCGGACAAGTTGTATAAGCCTAGCACGGACGCTTCGGCCGAAGCGTCCGAAGCCAGCGAAGAAGAGGTGGGGGCTGAGGAGGCGGAGGAGTGAAATGCCAGTTGTCATTTCTCAGCGGTATCCGCTAGGCCGCTTCCACGCGACTCGCTGGAACCAGAATCCCTTCGAAGACCCGCATGGCGAATGGCCGCCGTCACCCTGGCGACTCCTGCGAGCCTTGGCAGCTCGTTGGTTTCAGTATAGCCGCGAGACAGGCGACAGGAACGAAGCGGTTCGCGACGAACTGCTGCAGACACTGGCGTCTTCCGTCCCCAGCTATCGGTTGCCCGAACTGACTTGGCGGGGAAAGGCGCTGCGGCAGTATGTTCCGACTGCTGTGGAGTGGACGGATAAGTCGAAAGCAAAACCAGCTGTTAAGAAACCTCAACGGACTCTCGTGGAGGATCACTTCCGTGCGGTTGCACCAGATGAGCCTATCTATTGGCTGTGGGAGTCAGCGTCTCTGAATAAAACTCAGGAAACACTTCTGCGCCATCTATTGGATAGGATGTTGTATTTCGGGCGAGCCGAGAGTCATTGTCGACTGGAACTGCTTGATCGATTACCCGACGGATGCGAGCCGAATTGCCGCTTGTCGCCTAAACAAGGACGCGGTTGCCCGGTTCTGGTTCCGAGGCCGGACGTGAATCTGGACATCCATCTTCTTCTGGCACCAACGGACGACGAGCGGATGGCCAGGCGTCGTATTCCAGCAGGAACGATGTGGTATTACGCAGAGTTGCCTCGCAAGCTTTTCATACAACATTCTCCATCGGCCATGACATGCTACCCTTCGGATCTCACGAGCATCCAGTTTGCAATCGGCGGTCGCGTAGTTCCTACTCGCGAGCGATGGGTGAAACTGACCGAGCGATTCCGTGGAAGAGTTCTGCGCAGGCGTGCCCAGCAGGTTGCCCAACGTCGCGAGGCCGCATATGGAGACCTGACCGCGGATCAGCGAGAGAATCTTTCTTTGATTGCCGGAAAGGACGGAAATGGCCATCCGCTCGACAGTCACAGACATGCCTATTTCGCCGTCTGGCCAGATGAAAATGGCCAAGCGTCGCGTTTGATCTGCTTCCGCAACTCCTCCTTCACACCGGACGAAGTGCAAGCAATCCTCGCAGCGAGCGAGCAGCCCATTACCTGGGAATCTGGCAGCGACGGGTGGCAGGTCAGACTTGTGCCGCTTCCTTTTGACACAGTGCTCCCTTCGCGGTTGATTGGTCCCAGCACTTCTTGGCGAAGCGTTTCGGCGTTCGTACCGCCGCGAGCCCGTCGGCGCTTTCGGCGTCACGGTCGTTTACGACCTGGAGAGAGGCCGTCACGTCTCGTTTCCAAGTTCTTGCAGAAGTGTGGTTTTCCCGAACCGGTTTCAGTTGTGCCTTCAAGTGATCCAGTGGACTCGGAGTGGGTCTACATTCATGCGACGTTGGCCGAACGTCGACGACTGCGCGATCAAGGTATGCGACCGGTCCGATTGGGCTACCATTTCCAGATTGAATTCTCGAAGCCTGTTTCCGGACCGTTGTGCATCGGTGATTCATCACACTTCGGCTTGGGCTTGTTCGCCGCAGTCGAATGGTGATTGTCCCACCCCTGAGCCGCCAAGGGTGCCAGCCCCGACGGATCACGATCTTTCAACCGAATCGTCAACGAGCGAAAACGGACACACATCGCGATGTCCTTTCAGAGTGGGATGGCATCCATCCAAACACGCCGCACGAACGACACGTCGAAAAACTGGACAAGACTCATGAAAAGATGGCAGGGGAAGAGAGAACTCTCAAGAGAGACGAACACCGTTCGTCCCGTCTCGGTCTCTCCCTTCCCCTGCCACGTTGCTTCGGCCATTGCCGGCAAAGTCGGGGCGAGAGGATTTGAACCTCCGACCTCCTGAACCCCATTCAGGCGCGCTAGCCAGACTGCGCTACGCCCCGGCATCGTCTAGAGATTCAAAAATATGGCAGATCTCCCTCGAGACCGCAAGCCGAGCGAAACGCCGTAATCGACATTGAGGCTCCGCCGTTTAAGACATAGAAACACTCGATTAGGATATCTGTACGTCTGTATATTTCTCGGGCGCGAGAGTGAGATCTATGCGTCTTGCGGCGAACGGGTGCGGGAGAGAAACCGAGTGGAACTGGAGTAGAGCATCCGAGCGAAACCTTCGGTTTCGGACGTACACGCGAAAGCGAGATTATCCGTTCACGAAGCGGGACCGGTCAAGTTAGCGATCGCGACGGGTCAAGTCGGCGATCATCGCGTCCAAGGCTGCCGAGACAGCATCCCGCCAGCCAGCCTCCCCAAAACGCTCGCGGTACGGCGAACGGTCATACGCGTAGAGGATGCCCCGCGAGCTATTGACGATCGCCCCCAATCCATACGCGTCAAAGGCCCCCGCCACGTCGTCGGCGGTGCCTCCCTGAGCACCAAAACCGGGAACTAGAAACCACGTTTGTGGCATCCGCTCGCGAAGCTCTTCCAACTCTCTAGGGTACGTCGCCCCGACCACCGCCCCAGCCGGCCCATACCCCAGTCGCCCCGCATGCTCCATGTTGAATGCCTCGACCAGGTCGGCGACCCGTTCGCAAATCGTCCGCCCATCCGCCTCCACATCCTGCAACAAACCGCTCCCCGGATTCGACGTCTTGACCAATACAAAGACACCGCAGTTCCGTTCCCGCGCCACGTCGAAAAATGGCTCAAGGCTGTCCGACCCCAAATAGGGGCTCACCGTCATGGCATCGCACCGCCACGCACTCGACTCCCCCAAGTACCCACGTGCGTACGCAACCGCCGTCGATCCGATATCATTCCGCTTCCCATCGAGGATCACGAGCAAGCCGGCCTCGCGAGCCCGCTCGATGACCGACGCCAATGCATCCATGCCGGCCGGCCCGAGTTCCTCGAAGAACGCGGCCTGTGGCTTTACCGCGGCGATCCGGCCGGCCACGACATCGATCACTTCCCAACAGAACCGGCGATACGACTCCGCCCAATCCGCCGGAGCATCGCCGCCAGGTCGAAGGCTCGAGGGAAGCAGGTCGCGGCGCGGATCGAGCCCAACCATGGCGCTATTGCCACACCGCAAGACCGCCTCGGCCAGCCGATCTGCAAACGGCTCGTGCATCCCCACCGTCGAACCTCACTACTCGTCCGAGGCCTTCAGCCACCCCGAAATCGTCGGCTCATACCGGCAGATCTCGTCGGCCGAGAAATAGAGTTCCTTTTCGCGGGCTGCCGCTTCTGGGCCGTCCGAGGCGTGCACGAGATTCATTTGGCGGCTGCTGCTGAAGTCGCCTCGGATCGTTCCCGCCGGTGCCTTCAAGCCGCTCGTAGGCCCGAGCATCTCGCGCACGACGCGAATCGCCTCGAGCCCCTCCACGATCATCGCCACGACCGGGGCGCCGGTGATGAACTTCTCGAGTGCCGGATAGAACGGCTTCTCCACGTGCTCGGCATAATGCTGCTTCGCTAACTCCGGCGTGATCCGCAGCATCTTCATTGCCACGATGTTGAGTCCCTTGTCTTCGAACCGCGCAATGATGCGGCCTATCAGCCGGCGTTCCACACAATCGGGCTTGAGCAAAACGAGTGTTTGTTCCATCGGTGGTCGACTCCTCAAGGACCAAGGACGCGCTGCGAGATCTGCCGCGATCGACCGTGCCGACCGCGAAGCCCGCAGAATAGCAAAGCCGCCTCGAGACTGTCCAGGGTTCGCCGCTCCACCCCGTTCACCCCCTTTTCCTGGTTTCTCTTGCCAGGAAAAACTCGCCACGGTATCCCTCGAGGCTTCCCAGCACCGGCTTTCGACCCTCGTCTCTCCATGCGACGTGTGACACTCCTCATCCTGCTCGTTTCGACTCTAAGCGGGACGCTCCCGGTCGTGACCGGCTGCGCCTCGCATGCCACTCAGGTCGTTCCGGAAACGGTTCCCATTCTCCCGCAACCCTCCCACAACCGCGCTTGGCAGCCGAACCTCGCCGTGTTGCCTCGAGCCGAATTCGACGGAGACGAGATCACGCTGCACGACATCCGTCAGACCGAGTACAACACGGAATTCGATTACATCGTGCGGCACCGCGACAAGACGTTCCGACTCGAAGACATCGTTTCCGTCGACCTCCTCGTTTCCCCTTTCGCTGCCGCACCGAGCCTCGCCCACACGATGCTTAGCTTCGGGTTCCGGGACGGTGATTTCATCATCGTGTCGGCCGAAGCGAGACTCGAGCAGGGCGAGCGCTATGACCCGCTCGAGGGCGTTCTCGACCGCTTCGAATTGATGTATGTCATCGGCGATGAACGAGACCTCATTCTGTTGCGCACGCGTTACCGGAAAGCCCGAGTCTATCTTTTCCCGCTCAATCTGACCGAACAGGAAGCTCAGGTCGCGTTTCGCGATGCCCTCGAGCGAGCCAACGAGCTTTACGAGCGGCCGGAGTTCTACAACACGCTGACCAGCAACTGCACCAACAACATCGTGCCACATATCGAACGGGCAACCGGAATACTTTTCGGCTATGACCCGCGACTGGTCCTCACGGGATTGACCGACCGAGTCCTCTACGACTTCGGACTGGTCGACGGCACGGTCTCGTACGAGTTGACACGCAAGAAGGCGGACATCACCGAACTGGCCAATCGATACGCCGACGACAATCAGTTCTCGCTCCGCATCCGCCAACAAATGCCCGCTCGGCGACTCGCCCGCTACCAGCCGCTGGCTGCCGATCTGCTTCGGCGGTAGACCGTGCCGCTGTCATCACGCGAGATCCTGCCACCGCGGCGGGCGTCTCAATCGAGTCGATCGAGTGGTCCCACAGCGACCGTCGTGCAGCGTGAGAGCGGGTAACGTTGGAGGACGTCGTGCACATCATCGAGCGTCACTGCGCGGTACGCTTCGATCGCCTGCTTGACGGTCCAGTATTCCCGCAGTTGCAGCCAGTTGGCTCCGACGGAGAAGAGCCGATTGATGGGGCGTTCACTGCGGAGGACGACATGCGAGCAGATCTTGCTCACGGCCAGCTCGAGTTCGCGCGGCGTCACACCGTCGGCTTCGGTTCGTTCTTCGATCTGTCGCAATAGCCGGAGATTCTCTGCGGCCGCTTCGGGGCGGCAGCAGAGGTACGTGAGGAACACGCCGGCATCGAGATATTCGTAGCTGCTCATCGCCGCGTATTCGGCTCGCCCGGTGTCGATCAGTTCCCAAAAGAAACGACTGCCGCTGTCATCTCCGACGATCGTGGCTAGCACGCGAGCGGCGAAGCGTTCGGACATGCGGGCGTTGGGTGCGTCTGACAGCTCGACGATGTACTCCTGAAAGGCCGCCTCATGCCGCCGCACCTCGACGGCCGTTCCGGTTCGCGGCGGTTCGACAATGCGGTCTGTTTCGACCGGCTCCCAGTCGCCACACCATTTTTCGATGTCGGCAACCAGTGCCGGAAAGTCGACGCGTCCCGCCGCGACCACGAACATGTTGCCCGGGCTGTAACGGCGCCGAAAATAGTCGCGCATTTGTTCGGGCGTGAGTGCCGAGACACTTTCGGTTGTCCCTAGGACGCTCCGTGCCAAAGGGTGCTTCCCGAAATGCAGTGCCTTGCCACGATCGTACGCGCCATAGGGGGGGTCGTCGTCATACTTCTTGATCTCCTCGAGGATCACTTGCTTTTCCGTCACGAAGTCTTCCTCGCGCAACGACGGCCGCATCATGTCGGCGAGGATATCGATGGCTCGAGCCTGATACTCGGGCAGAACGGCGAGATAGTAGACCGTCTGCTCTTCACTGGTGAAAGCGTTGGCGTGCGAACCGATTTCGTCGAGTTCCCGGTTGACGTCTTCAGCCGACCGGCGGGGTGTTCCCTTGAACGCCATGTGCTCGAGGAAATGACTCAACCCCGCCTCCTGATCCGTCTCATCCCGCGAACCGGTTGCCACCACGAACGCATACGCGGCCGAATACGCTTCGGGACTCACTTCAGCGATAATCTCCAGTCCGTTGGACAGTCGGTGTTGTTCGAAGATCACGAATGCACCTCCAGCGGTCGCGGTCCCAGTGTGACCACGGTGAAATCCTTCAACGGATGGCGGCGGAGATAGTCGTTGATCGAGTCGCACGTGAGCGAGTCGATGATCTCGCGGATTTCGTCCAGCGAGGGGACACGGCCCAAGTGGTACCACGATCCGACGATCTGACCGCTACGGGCGCGGCTCGATTCCTGCTGCATGATCAGGACGCTTTTGATGCGGGCCTTGAGACGGTCCAGTTCGTCCTCGCGCACTCCCTCGTTGAGTTTCGTCAGTTCGGCGAGGACGACGTCGAGTGTCTCCTGGGCTCGGTCCGGCGTCGTTCCCGCGTAACAAAAGACGGCACCGCGATCGCGCAGCGTGTGACACGAAGCCGACACCGTGTAGCACAGTCCCCGCTTCTCGCGCACTTCCGTGAAGAGGCGGGAACTCATGCCGTCGCTGAGCACCCCTACGGCGCCTCGAGCCTGATAGTAATCCGGATCCCGATATGGAACGCACGCGCACGCCACGCCGATGTGCGTTTGCGCCGACTCGTGAGGGATATGCTCGTATCCATAAGTCGGCTCGGCCGTGTGCAGCGAAGCCGGCTCGCCCGAGTCCCAATCTCCCCAAAGCGACTCGATCTGTTCCAGCGTGGTTTCCCAGTCGATCTTGCCGGCCACGCCCAAGATGGCTTCGCCCGCATGATAACGACGCTCAAAAAACGCGCGGACGTCCTCGTGGCTGGCCGCCGTCAATCCGGGCTCATCACCCTCGGCGAGTCGCCCCCACGGTGCGGGAAAGAACCGCCGCCGCAGCCCGGCCATGACTCGCTGCGCCAGGTCGTCTTCGAGGGCGTGGAGCTCCTGGAGGCACGACTGGCGGGCTTCCTCGAGTTGCTCGGCGGGAAGATGAGGCCGGCGGGTCAGATCGGCGAACAGAGGCAGGACCTCGGACAGGCGATCCGCCGGCATGGCCGCCCCGAAACTCGTATGGGCAGGCGAGACCGAGGAGGACCAGTCGGCTCCCAGCCGTTCGAGCTCCTCGAGGAAGGCTCGGCTGTCCCGCGACCCGGCACCGCGCTCGGCCATCTCGCACGTCAGGTTGGCCAGTCCAAGCCGGTCTTCCGGATCCCAAACGCACCCGGCGGGAAGGACGATCGTCAACGCAGCCGACTCCAGCCACGGCATCGACTCGCCCAGCACCGCCAACCCGTTCGAACAGACGTGCGTGTGGATCAACTCGCTCACGACTCCTGCGCCTCCCGGCTCGATGCGCCCGCCAACGAATCCGACTCGCGGTGCAAGGTAGCGGACTGGTAGAGAGCGGGCTAGAGGGAGGGGAGGTTTGAAGTTTGAAGTGTGAAGGGTGAAGGG
>WFWZ01000007.1 GCA_015490875.1 Planctomycetaceae bacterium | reverse complement strand
GACCGAGATGACACGAACGAGGATATCACGTACGTCCTCGGTTTCACGAGCGACGATATCTTCGCCGGAAACTTCGCCCTTCCCGGCCAAGTGGCCAATGGATTCGACAAACTGGCGGCCTACGGCCGAGTCGGCGGGGCGTGGCGGTGGATGGTCGACACCGACGATGATGGGGTACCCAACATTGTCACCACCGACAACACAGGAGCCAACGGGATTCCGGTGGCCGGCAATTTCGACGGTAACGCCGCGAACGGAGATGAAGTCGGCGTCTACACGGGTTCCACTTGGTACTTCGACACCGATCAAGATTACCAGCTCGATACCCCCCTCTCGTCGAACCTCATCGGCTATCCCGTCGTCGGCGACTTCGACGGAGATGGCGTGGATGATTTGGGCACATGGACCGACGACCGGTTCATGCTCGATTTGAGCAACCCCGGAGTCGACGGCATCATCGACGGACAGGTAGATATCACCTTTGAATTCGGATTCCCCGGAGTTCGAGAAATGCCGGTGGCTGCCGACATGGACGGCGACGGTATCGACGACCTGGGCCTGTGGGTGGCCGACCGATCGGGAGCGACTCCGAGCGAGACGGCCGAATGGTACTTCTTTATTTCCGCCGGCCAGTCGATCGAGTCTCGCCTGGTGCCCAAACCGCTAGGGGCGGGCTTCATCGTCGAGTTCACTCCCGAGCCGTTCGGAAGCGACCTGTTCGCTCAATTCGGCGACGACTACGCACTCCCGGTGGTCGGCAACTTCGACCCTCCGGTCGAACCCCGATCGGCGCCGAACTACGACTACCTCTCGTTCCAGAATCCCGACCTCCCGACGGACGTCAACGGAGACCAACTGCAGACACCGCTCGACGCGTTGATGGTGATCGATGCGCTCAACGAAGAAGGAGCGAGGGCGTTGCCGTTGATTCGAACGGAAATGGGATTGAGTTCCGGGCCTTACCTCGATGTCTCGGGGGACCACCTGCTGACTCCCGTCGACGCCCTGCAAGTAATCAGCGCCTTGTCGAATCCGGACTCCGGCGGGGAAGGGGAATCGGTAAGCGGCGCTTCCCTATGGTGGGCTCCCGGCAGCGGCGAAGGCGAACCGTCCGAGCTATCGGCGGAACCATCGTCCTCGGGGGATCTGGTCGAGGTCGCGCCCACACCGTCCCAACACAGAGACTACGCATGGCAAGGCGGCGTGGCCTTGGCAACAGAGGGGACGTACGCAGCGTCGGTCGACCGGGCGTTGGAAGAGGAGGATCCCTGGTACGGCAATCCCGACAGTGGTGAAGACGATTCCGGCGCCGACACTCTGTTTCTCACGGGAAGGTCGCAGTTCTAAATCACCGTGCGCGATTGTGAGACACTGACACCCCTATGCCGCATGGTGGCGACTCTAACGTGGACGAATCCATAGACTGGGAGGGCGAGGCTCCTGCCGAGCCGGAATCCGATATGCCCCTCACCGGATGAGGTGTGGCATGTGTGCAACGGGCTTTCGCCAACGCACGTCTTGTATGCTGGACGAACCCGCCATCGTCCGTCCTGACACCGGTCGTATAGAACTTGCGGATCTGTGTCTGCGATGCCGTTGTGGCTCTCTTGCGGCTCGGCGGAAGCCTCGCCCTCCCAACTCGGGAAACGTCCTTCTTGAATACTTATGATTGGCTGCTTTCACGGCCATGCCACCCCGAAAGGCATCCCCAAAGCTCCTTTCGTTCCAGAATCGCGCACGGTGATTTAACCAAGCCACTCATCGAGCGAGGCCAGAGCTTCGGGCCAGGCGAGCCGATCGTGGCGTACCCGTTGCCACCAGTGCACCAGCCACTCGTGGGCCGGGCGATCCGGTAACGTGGGAACATGCCACGCGGCCAATGCGCGACGAATGAGTTCGGGCTCGAATCGTAGCCACTCGACGAGACCCGCTGCCTCAAGGATGGGCGGGATGAGCGCCAATTGGCACACCAGCGGGTACCGCCCTGGGGAGACGGAACCCCGGAGGGCGAGATGGTCGAGCCCCAACTGGGCAATGAGCCATGCCAAGCGGACCGGCTCGGGCAGGTTCGCGTCTCGGTCGACCAAGACCGCCTCAAGGCAGCAGCTGCCATATCCGAGGTACGCTCGCCCTCCGCCTCCAAGCAACGGCATGACCAACTGGACGCGAGTCGTATCGGGGGTAAGCGGGATGCCGGCCAACTCGGAGGCGTGACGCATCAGTCCGGGCCCTCGAGCTTCCCACTGTTCGCGCAAAGGGCGTACCCGCACCGCCAATTCCTCGAGCAGATCGGGATACGCGCTCCGAGTTGCGTGTTTGAGCGTGGCGATCGTTTCGCCAAGCTCGGCCGAGACTCCGGCCGGAACCTCGTCCTGCAACTGCACCGTCACTTCCGCGGCCAGGGCGTACGGATCATCAAGGCTTCCCGCCAGTCCGCCCAAGTGATTCCAAATGAGAGTCGCCGGTTCGCTGCGCCGTCCGATCCAACTTCGCAGCTCGCGCGTGGCCTCCAGAAAACGATGGTCCAACGGCGAGTCGACAAGAGGAAGGCCACGGGAAACGGCTTCCGCCGCGTAGATGACGGTCGCCGTCAAACTGGCGACCCAATGGAGAGTCGTCGGATGGTGTGGCGGTTGGGGAGCCGTGAACGCGTTCAAGATGGCGAGCTCCACAGGAATGAGAAACAGAAATCCATGCTGTCATATGACTCGAGCCGCCGTGACGACTCCGGCATGATGGGACCCGACCGCCGACAGCCAACAGACGTGTCGCTTCAACGGCCGCTCGTATCCAGTATAACGCCTGGCTGTGGTATGCTGGGAGGACCGTCACTTTCAGAATCGCCTTTCCGATGAACATTGTGCGTAAGAGGACCGGCGCATGAGCACCACTGCGTTCTCGTCCATCGACGACCTGCTCAACCGCTGGAGTGTGGCCGACGCCACCGAGTTGTACGAAGTCGACCGGTGGGGCAAAGGGTATTTTTCTATCCGTCCCGACGGCCATCTCTACGTCCACCCCCATCGCCATCCCGACCACGCGTTCGATCTGAAAGAACTAGTCGACCGTCTCCGCCTGCGCGGCATCGAGCTCCCCATCCTTGTACGGTTCAACGGAATTCTGATCGACCGGATGCGAGCCATCCGTCAGGCGTTCGTCCGTGCGATCCACGACAGCGGGTACCAGAGCGGCTACACGTGCGTCTATCCCATCAAAGTCAACCAGCAACGGCAGGTCGTGGAGCAGATCGTGAGCGAGGCCCGCGAATACTCGTTCGGCCTGGAAGCCGGTAGCAAGCCCGAACTCTGGGCGGTCGTCGCCATGGCCGACAACGATACGCCCATTGTCTGTAATGGCTTCAAGGACGCCGAATTCATCGAGATGGCTCTCTTGGCTCAAAAGCTGGGCCGACAAGTGACTCCTGTCGTCGAACGACTTAAGGAGTTACCGTTGATCCTCGCCACTGCTCGGCGACTTGGCGTCGTCCCACGCATTGGCGTCCGGATCAAGCTAAGTTCTCGCGGAGCCGGTCGATGGGAGAGTTCCGGCGGATACCGATCGAAGTTCGGACTGACCGCGGGCGAAGTCCTTCGCGTCGTCGATGTCCTCCGCCGCGAAGAGATGCTCGAGTCGTTCCGCATGCTGCATTTTCACCTCGGAAGTCAGGTCACCAACATCCGGCATATTCAACGAGCCCTCAACGAAGCGGCTCGCGTCTACGCCAATCTCGTCCGACTCGGAGCACCGCTCGAAGCAATCGACGTCGGCGGCGGACTCGGCGTCGACTACGACGGTTCGGGCACCAGTTTCGCCTCGAGCATGAATTACACGCTCCAGGAATACGCCAACGACGTCGTCTATCACATCCAGACGGTGTGCGACGCGACCGGCGTGCCCCATCCACACATCTTATCTGAAAGCGGACGAGCGACCGTCGCCTACCATTGCGCACTCGTTTTCGAGGTGCTCGGCGAGACGGCTCCCGGCATCGATCAGCCGGCACCGGCGGTTACCAACGAGACCGAACCTTCCTTGCAGATCCTTCGCGAGTCGTACGAAGATGTCCGCTTGCGCCATGCCGTGGAAGCGTTTCACGACGCCCAACAGGCGCTCGATACCGTTATGAGCCTCTTCAACACGGGACACATGACACTCGAGGACCGCGTGCGCGGCGAGGCCTATTTCTGGGCCATTTGCCGCAAGATCCGGAACATGGTTGCGTCACTCGAGGATATCCCGGAGGACCTGGAGAAACTCGACCAGATGCTCGCCCGAACCTATTTCTGCAATTTCTCGCTCTTCCAGTCGATGCCCGATAGTTGGGCCATCCATCAACTCTTTCCCATCATGCCCATCCACCGCCTGCACGAACGACCCGACCAGCCGGCGATCCTGGCCGACATCACCTGTGATTCCGACGGCAAAATCGACCGCTTCATCAACCGGCGCGACATTCAGCGCACGCTGACGCTCCATCGGCTTGACGGACAACCCTATCTCTTGGCCGCCTTTCTCGTCGGAGCCTACCAGGAGATCCTTGGTGACCTCCACAACCTATTCGGCGACACGAACGCTGTCCACGTCGACCTGGGAGACGACGGCAAAGTACAGCTCCAGGCGACGATCAAAGGGGACACCATCCAGGAAGTTCTCGACTACGTGGCTTTTCCTCGAGCCACGCTGCTCGAGCGGATTCAATCGGCCGTCGAAACTGCCGTCCACGACGGGCGCATCGACTACGAAGAGGCGGGCCAATGCCTGCGGTTTTATGAGGACGGATTGAACGGTTACACCTATCTGGAAGATGCTCAGGACTGATTCATGGTTCTTGTCGGCACGATAGAACTAACTTTGGGAAGCCAACGCGGGGAGTTCTATTGCCCGGCGTGCCGCGATCACCGGTCGTACCGCCGGAAAGTGAGACGCGCATTCGTCACGCTCTACTTCATACCGGTCATACCACTCGGTAAGACCGCCGAGTTTGTGATCTGCGATACATGTCGCCAGCCATTCGAACCGTGGGTCCTTGAACGACCGGCGGACGAGATCGAATCCATGCTGCGCGCCGCCGCATGTGAACATGTCTTGCGCGTTATGATCTTGACGATGCTGGCCGACGAAGTCGTCAGTGACGAAGAGGACCGGGTCCTGCGCTCGTACTACCGGCACATCAGTGGCAAAGAGCTGACGAATGAGCAACTCCAGTTCGAAATCGAACAGCTCACAGCTTCCGGTCTAACCCCCGCCCTGTACGGCGCTCAAGCCGCCGACGAACTGACCGACCGCGAGCGGGAGGAGATGGTGATCGGAGCGTTTCTGGTAGCCAGCGCTTCGGGTCCCCTGTCCGACGCACAGCTTGACGAGCTGCAATTGCTCCCGACGGCATTGGGAATCGATGAGAATCGCTTTCGCGAGCTCATCGCCGAGGCGATGGAATTCGAAGGGGCGTAGCTGCAGCGGGCGCGGTGCGATGCAGTGGACGGGTGGACACAGTGGACATAATGGACGCAGTGGACACGTTGAATATAGTGTCACATCCGCGTCACCCCTCACACCTCACCCCTCCTTCCGGTCGAGAAAGACGAGGTCGGTGGCGACAGCCGAGGGTTCCAGTCCGTAGATCTCTTGAATGACCTCAGCGTACGTCCGCATCTGCGGTCCGTAATGGTCTTGCCGATCGGCCAGTTCGGTTTCGTCGCGAATCGGTCCGGTCTTGTAGTCGATGATGTGAGCGGCGATGGGACGCCCTTGATTATCGTAGCCGAGCACCAGGCGATCGATCGAACCGACCACCAGCGATCCGTCTTTCCGCCACCAGTGAATCGGCCGCTCGTTGGTGACTCGCCACTCGGCGACGCGACGGGCCAGTTTCTCTTCCAGCCCGAAAGGCGAAGGCTCGTCATAGGTGGAACGTCGCAGGAACCGGGCGATCTGCTCACACTGCAAATACCCTTGGAACCTTTCCTGCCACTGATCGAGCTCTTCACGGTTTCCGCCGTAGCCCAACCGCATCGCGATCGCTTGCCAACGAGCCGGGTCGGCGTGATCGGCCTCGTCCAACCACGTGATTGACTCGAGCCAAGCGTGCACGAGTGTCCCGTAGTCCAATGCCTGCGAGCGTGAACGCAGGAGGGCGGCTGCGTCGAGCGTGGAAGAGGAGGCGACCTGCGAAGGGGCCACCCGTTCACTCTGTTGGGAGGCTTCTTGAGGACGAACCAGCGGCAACGGCTCGATGTCGGTCGGCACCGCAACGGTCGACGACGGTTGAGCCTCGTCCGGCAATTGACGCCACCATTCTGCGTCGCCCAGTTCGAAAGGCATTTCTCCTGGACCAAGTGGTTCACCATCGGCAAGGGCAGCTCGCAACAATCCCGACCAAGTCAGCGAATGGTCGGCTCGCTCCTGAGGCGCCACAAATAGGTACAACGCGTATCGGGCTCGGGTAAGCGCCACATAGAGCAGGCAAAACATTTCGCCGATGAAATCGCGATCCGCCTGTTCCACGTCCTGCCGCTCTTCCTCATGCAAGAACTGTCTGGCTTCTTTGTTGGGACGCCGGAAGACACGGTCGAAGGGCTTGGACGGTGCCGGACGATGAGCCACAAGGCGGTGTTGGGTCCGGTACCAGTCGATATCGAGTTCCGGTAAGACGACACAGTCGAACTCAAGCCCCTTGGCTTGATGGATGGTCATCACGCGCACCGGCTCGTCCGCCGGATCGGGGATGCGTTTGGTTTCCACTAAACGCAAGAAGGGAGCGGTTGTCGTCCCGATCTGCGTCTCGTATCCGTACGCCAACTCCACGAGCTGCTCGAGTCGCCGTGCATCTCGAGCTCCCACGTGGGGGCCCCATGACCGAACCAGTTTTTCCAAGGTCCGCCCCAATCCGAACTCGACCACTTCTCGTCGTCCCTTTGACGCCATTTCGTCGAAAAACGTGTCGTCGTCAAGTGCCTCGGCGGTCGACCGACGCGGCGGAGACGAACCAAGGGGACTGTGTAGGATCTGGAACCGAGCCATGCGGTCAATTGGGTGGTCGAGCAGTTTCAACCAAGCGCGAACCCACGAGACGGCCACCGAATCGGTGAGTGGGTTACCTCCTTCTTCACTGGCCGCCACATCGGCTTCAAGCAACAGGTGCCGTAACTGGGCGACCGTTTCGTTCTTGCGCACGAGGACGCCGATCGACTGGCTCGGCGCCTCTTGGCGAAGCCGCACGATCTCGGCAACAGCGGCTTCCAGCACAGCCTCCTTGTCGTCGGCAACACGCATCGCGGCATAGCCGGGCGCCTCGGTGTGATGGGTCGTGTGTTCGGGAAACCGCTCGAGCCATTCTCGCACCGCCGGATATTCTTCGAGCCGGTTGTACCGAAGTCCGTCTCGAAATACCCGATTGACGGTCTCGATGACAACCGGCGAGGACCTCCAACTCATGGTCAGAGATTCTTCCACGATCCCCGCGAATCGGGGATCTTCGGGAATCGACCGAAAGATTTCGGCCGACCCGCCTCGCCATCCGTAAATGGCCTGTTTGGCATCCCCCACGCAAAAGAACGATCGGCCTTCGCCGAGCGGCGACGCGGTGATCAAAGCCCGCAACACGCGCCACTGCAAAGCCGACGTGTCTTGGAACTCGTCGAGCAGCCAGTGGTCCATCCGGCTGTCCATCCGAAATGCGTAACCTGCAGCGGCTTGTTCGTCCTCCGCCACGTGCTGCGCTACGAACCAGGTCACGTCGTCAAACGACAGCCCACCTCCGCGCAGCTTCTTGATCTGTTCATCGTAGGCGGCCAACAACCGATAGGTTCCCTCAGTCTGCCAGGCAATCAACTGGACGATGCGTACGGCGGCATGGGCGATAAGCTTCTGATACGTGGCAACGAGTTCCTCCGGCAGCTCACGGCGGTTATACCTCGTTCTGCCGGCAAACACGCTCTTGGCAATCCCGCAACTGAGCAGTCCCTCCGCTCCGTCCGATTCCCAGCGCGCAATATCCTCTTCAATCTTTTCGCGCAGCGCGGGATGCTCCTCGGCCAGCTCCCGTAGCCGATCACAAATCGCTTCGGCAGATTCCTCGGGCACTGGGGGGAGCCGAGGATATTCCCAGGCGCCTCCGGCACTGTCCCGAAATGTCGCATAGCCGGATTCGACCGCCGAGTCCATCAACCGATAGATGCTCCGAACGCTATCCCCCTTGGCCATGAGGTGGATAATGGTTCTCAGAGCCGACCCATCATTCTCGTCCAGCACCGCCTGGATCGCCGACTCTCGCAAGCTGGCCAACTCGTGTTCTTCCCAAACCGTCCAGCGCAAGGGCAACCCCAGCTCGAGCGAATGGCATCGGGCGATCTGCGCGAAGAGGCTGTCGATCGTGCCGATCCGCAGGCGATGGAGTTGTCGAAGAACGCGGGCCATGACTGCTTCGCATTGCGACTTTTCGAGCGATGTCGCTCCGATCGCCTGGGCCAACTCACGGCGAGCCCCTTCGTCGGCAATTGCGTCGGCCAACCGCTTGAGGACTCGGTCGAAGATTTCACCTGCCGCTTTGCGCGTAAACGTCGTCGCCACGATCGTGTCGACGGGCACACCGGCAAAAAGGAGCTCAAGGTAGCGCGTCGACAGACGGTAGGTCTTGCCCGAACCGGCCGATGCGCTGATCCACAGCAGCGGCGTGCTGAGCTGATATCTGGAAACGGAAACGGGCGCACTCATACCAACATCCCCTCCATACAAATCTCTTCGAAGTCGTCATAGCGCACGTCATCCTTGGGCGGCCAGAACGTCTCGGCCACGATCGCCTCCGCAACAGAACGAGCTACCTCGTCAGCCTCGATCAGTTCTTCCTCCTTCCAGGCAGCCATCGCAAAGCCACCCTTAGCCGAGTTCTTGGGGAGGAGGACATATCCCAACTCGATCTCGCGAGCCGGATAGACTTCGAGGAGCTCGGGAGCCAGGAGATGGCGGTAAAGAGGCAGTTGCAGGTCGACCCAGCCCTGCATGCCTCTCCGGCCGGATCGGTGCGTTTGCGACGGACGCTCGCCACTGTCTCCCGTCTTGTAATCGAGCACGCGGAGGCGCTGATCGGCTTCATGCCAATCGATCCGATCGATGCGTCCGACAACTTGCACTTCTGCACCGTCAACGGGAATGGCGTATTCTGCGCCCTTGTACTCGCAGGCGACGATTCGCCACCCTTGCCGAACGGACTCTGCCTGGTGCACCGCGAACTCCTCAAGCCGCTCTCGAAGCAACTCCTGCTGCAACCGCACCGCCATGACGGGCTGGCGGCCGAATTGTTCTGCCGCCACCTCGTCCAACTCGGCACTGAGAAACTTCGCGATCTCGCCCGCATCGTCGCTCGCCGCCACCGGCGACTCGCCGAACCGCCGCAGCACCTCGTGAGCCAGCGATCCGAATTGGGCACTATCTAGTTCGGCCGCAGCCTCAGCAACGGCTTCCAACTTCAGCACATGGCGAAGGTAGAACCGGTAGGGACAAGCCAGGTAGTCCCGGAACTGAGTGACACGAAGTCGTCTCAAACTCCGGCGCTGATCTTGTGTCAGCGGACTGGGGCGAGGCGGTTCCGTTGGAGAGCTTCCGGTGCCGCGCAACCAGGATACCGAAGCATGCAGCCCGCCTCCCCCTTGCAAAAAACGGTGGACCGCCTCGAGTTGCCGCTCGGGATTCTGGCAGAACCAGAGCCGGCTGGGGAGCAGTGGGTCTCCGTCGGCGTTGCGGCGAACGGCAACCAGCTTGACGTGGGGGCGGGATTCCAGGAGAAGACGAGTGGCCAACCAGTCGCGAACGAACCGACGTCGATTATCGTCCAGTCCAAGAGCCTGCCGCAGACGATTGGGAAGAAAGGGGTCGGCGTTGACCGACTGTGGAATGATCCCCTCGTTCATGCCGGCGACGACGACGATGGGAGCGTCGTCCCAAGGCAACTCGAGCCACCCGTGCGCTTCGATGGCGTCTTCCTGAGGCGGTTCGGCGACCCGCTCCTGCGCACACGTCTCCAGCAATGCTTCCAGCGCCTCCGAGGCAGGGACTTCTCGGTCGAGCTCCGAGGGAAGTGCCTCCCACCCCGCCCGGACCTGGGCCAAGTGACGTAACGCCGTCATCCATGAGCGGTCTTCGGGAGCCTCCGAATCAAATCGGCGGCCATGCAACAGCTTCTCCATGACCTCGGTCAGCGCTGATCCCCACTTCGCCAACGGCTTGGAGACCGATAGAGGAGCCAGCCACCGGTCGAGCGCCGTCAGCACTTTGGCGACGACGGCCGCGTCTCGGCAACCTTCGGATTTTCGAGCCCGCACTTCATCGAGGACCAACCGAGCGGGAAGCCATTGCTGGACGTAGGCGTCTAACCTTGCCAGCCACGATGCGGGCAACGCTGCGGACTGTGCAAGCCACGAAAAGACGGCTGGGTGACGGATCAATTCGGACAGGTCTTCGGGGGCCCGTGACGCCAACCAGTCGGCCATCGCCCGCCACAGTTTGGCCGGAGACGTTTCGGAAAGAGGCTGCCCCGGCCCGTACCGAAGGCGGGCTCCCGCTGAAGCCAACACGCGTCGCATGCCCGGCAGGAAGCTCTCATCGGGCACACCGACCACGACGTCTCTCGGAGTTACCTCCGCCTCGTAAGCCTCGATGGACTCGCGGATCGCTTCGGTGACTACCACCGCCAGCTCGTCTGGATCGTCGGCTACGGCCAGGTGGCGGTCCTCCAAAGGCAGCGACTCAGACTCCCACTTTTCGGGAATCGGACATCCGTACGCGTCGAAGCGATCCCGGTAATCGGCCGGAGCGAAGACCAGCGCGGTGACATGGTCGGCCACCGCCTCGAGCATCGTTCGCACCGTCCCCCTCAGATCCACCGTCCCTGCTAGAACGATTTGTCGGTCGGTGTGGCATTCGTTCCGCCGGATCGCCTCGAGTCTCGCGGCCTGCTTGTCCCAAAGTTCGAGTTCGTCCAGACGGTTCAGATAGGCCTGTTCAAGCTCAGCCAGCACCTCCCACCGCTCCGCTTCATCGAAGTCTGGCAGCTTCGAGGCACGGTCCAGCACCCTTCGGCAGTCGAGCTGGTCGGCGGCCAACTCGCGGCGGAGAGTCGCCAGGGCTTCCCCGAGGCGGCACCAGGCGGGGTGATCGTCGCGAGCCGGAGGAACGGGCAGCAGCCGACGAAGACGATCCTCGGGCGTGCATTGGAGCACCTCCGCCCAAACCCACTGCTGCACGGTCGGGTCGGCAAATGGAAGCCGAGGAAGATAGAGCCGTTCAGGCAGCAAACCGACCGTCATGATCTCCGGCGGGCAATAGGCCCATCCTTCGTTGACCGCCACCCGTGCTAACTCTGCCTCCAAACGCCGCTTGGCCAGCGATGTGGGAAGGACGACCAACGTCCCAGCTAAGTCCCCTTGAGCCTGGCGCGCACGCTCGGCCAACCACGCTACCGTCTGCCGCAACGGAGGTTCCGACCAACCCAAGAATTGCAATCGAATCATCGAAGGATGCCCCCTCAATCACTGCATCAGGCAACTTCCCGGCGGATCAGCCGCAATTGCCGCATCAGTTGACTCAAGTCCTGCCACTGCTCGGTCGTGACCTCCGATTCCGTCTCGTAGCGAGCAATATGGTACAACTCGACCAGACGCCTTTCGATCTCTTGGAGTCTCCGGTAAAGCGGATGCGCAGGTCCGAAGCAGGAATGGCGAAGACTCACGGCCATCCGAATGCCGCGCTGGCATCGACCGGCGGCCAGTTTCACGGGAGCTCCCATCATGCACCTCCTTTCAAGCTAACGAGTCTTGTACACGATAAAGGAGCCCCGTGACACGTTTGGTCACTATCGTGGTAAGATTCTGGATGGAAATCCTATCCGAGGGCCGGGCGTCCAAGGCCAAGCCCCCACCTGTCCTGCTTGCCATCATCCCAACTCGCCCGCAAACCACACCTGTGCCCAATGCGGTCGGCCCCTAGGCAATTGAGTCGCCGTTTGGTAGCTTGGGCACCAGCGAACCGGGGACAGAGGTATTCGGCGTTCCTTGCGGGGGACCGTCCGGTTCGCGATGAGCACGTCGTTTCTGCCGATGGGGTGACCGGAGGACCATTTCCGACCATGAACCGATCGCAGCCGATTGCCGGTGTTGTCCCGCTGACCGAGGAAGAAGTCCACCTCACGACGGTATGGCCGTCTCTGTGTTATTTCGCGTTGGGCCGGTGGCTAGGGCGACTGTACGCCATCCGATGGCCGAACCTCTTCATCTTCCGACTCGGCCATTGCATCGCCGGCCTCTGTATCCCCATCGCATTGAATCTCTACCTGATGCGCGTCGGCCCGGTAACGGCGATTCGGTACGTTCTGACGAGCCGGCGCATTCGGGTTTTGCGAGGCATGAAGCAAAAGGAACAGAAATCGCTTTCGTTCGACCGCTTCGATGAGATTCGTGTCGTGGTCCGCGAGGGCCAGGAGTGGTACCACGCGGGCGATCTGATTTTCTACCAAAACAATGTCGAGACGTTCCGCTTAGAGGCGGTTTCTCGGCCGGAGATCTTCCGCCGAACGTGCCTCGAAGCCCGCACCGCCTATCTGGCGACGAAGAAGGCTCTGGAACAACAAGGTAGCGCGGCGTAGAGCTTGGCTCGCTGACCCACGACGTGCCTCACTACACGGATCCCGACTCGGCGGCATCCGAGCTTTGAGCCCTCGTGATACGCGGTCTGCTCACGGGGCTTCCCGGAGGTTCGGAGAGAATCGGATCTTCGCGCCTTCGAGAATCACCACGTCGTCGACGTGGCCGGACGAGAGGGGTTTCTCGGCTACGCAGTGGGCATGCGTGTTGGACCCCATGTGGGTAAAGACGCCGTGGTGCCGCGGGGAGTAGAACCCCACCAAAGTGCCTCGCACGTCACGGCCCTCCTTGCGCACCGATGCTTTCAGATGGTCTTCGTGCGAACTACGGGTGACAGCGCGGGAGGCTGCTCCGAACTGACTGTTCGATTCATAGGAGACAACATCATGGCAAGTTTTCATCGAAGAACTCTGCTCGCGAGTGCGCTCGTGGGGGGAGCCGGTGCGTTAGTCCACGAAACCGGCCAGGGCGCGGCGACGGAGACGGAGCGTCCCACGGGAGCCCGACCCGGCAATCCGATCGCTGTTTCCACCTACTCCTACTGGCGATTTCGTCGTGACTCGAAACTGAAAATCGAAGAGTGCATCGACCTGGCCGCTGAAACTGGATTCGACGCCGTCGAGATCCTCGAGATCCAAATGCACCGCCGCGACAATCCGTATCTTCAATCACTCAAACGGAGAGCCTTCCAAGCCGGGATGAGCCTCTGCGGCATGTCGACGCATCAGGACTTCGTATCTCCAGATCCGGAGAAGCGCAAAGCCAATATCCAACGGACGATCGCCAGCATCGAACTCGCCTACCGCCTCGGTATCCCCACGATCCGCGTCAACACGGGGCGTTGGGGAACTACCAAGAGTTTCGACCTGCTCATGAAGAACCGCGGCATCGAACCTCCTTTGGAAGGATACACGGACGAAGATGCCTTTCCTTGGGTCATCGATTCGCTCGAAAAGTGCCTCCCGACTGCCGAGCGTTGCGGCGTCGTCTTAGGACTCGAGAACCACTGGGGGCTGGGACGAACTCCCGAAGGCGTACTCCGCATTGTCGACGCGATCGACTCGCCGTGGCTGCGTGTTACCATGGACACGGGCAATTTCCTTGAGAATCCCTATTCCAAACTCGAGAAGCTGGCGCCCAAGACCGCCTTCGTCCAAGCCAAAACCTACTACGGCGGCGGCACCTGGTACACACTCGATCTCGACTACGATCGCATTGCCGCCATCTTGCACGGTGTGGGTTACCGAGGCTACGTGTCGCTGGAATTCGAAGGTCGCGAAGACGCGCGCACGGCGATTCCCAAGAGCCTCGCGCTTTTGCGAAAAGCGTTCCGGTTCCCCGCCGCAGATGAGACGATCGGCGAGTCGCCATGATTTCTGTTAGAATAGGGAGTGTGGGAGGCGCCGCAGGTTGCCGGCCGCAGGTTGCCGTGAGCCGAGCTCAATGGAATGCCACGCGATGCGCCACTTTCCATCTTCTCCTCGCGCCTTCTACCTCAAGTTCGTCCGATCTCGCCTCTCCTTCCCCTCATGGCGCCAACGCTGGCACTCCTTGCTGGCCGCATGCCGGCGCCTGTGGCATCGCCAGCCGGAAAAGTGGTCGACTGCCGAGTTGGGATGGCGAGGCGAGAAGGTGGCGGCACGCTATCTCCGGCGCAAGGGCTATCGCATCGTGGCTCGGCGCTACCGCTGCCGTCGCGGCGAGCTTGACTTGGTGGCCGTCAGTCGTGAAGGGACGATCGTGTTCGTCGAAGTCAAATCGGGGCGCGGCGGGCGACACCGGCAGCCGGGCCGCAACGTCACGACTCGCAAACAACAGCGCGTCCTCCATGCCGCCCGTATGTTCCTCGCGGAACACCATCTCCGCCGATACCCTCATCGGTTTGACGTTGTGGCCGTCGTCTGGGACGGCCACACTCGACGTCCCACCGTTTCTCACGAGCGTTGTGCATTCGTGCCCGGCAGCGCCGAGCAGTGGGGTGGTCGCCGGTGAATTCGCTTGACTCGTGGAAGCCGGTGTCGCATACGGCTGCCACCATGGTGTCTGTTGCCGGTTCGACAGCCCCTCGGCGGATCAAGCGATGGTCACAGATATTTCTTCAGGAAAGCAAGAGTTCTTTCCCAAGCCTGCTTGGCGGCCTCCTCGACATAGTTGGGATTCTCGCCTGGCCGGCTGGCGAAGCCGTGCGTCGTGTTAGGATAGATGTAGATTTCGTGGTGGCCTCCGAGCGTCTTTAGTTTCGCCTGGAATTCGCGAACGTTGTCGACGCGAATCGCCCGGTCCTTTTCCGCAAAATGCCCTAAGATTTCAGCTCGCATCTTCGACAGGTCATCGCGAGGATTGAAAAAACCGTAGTAGATGACCGAGGCCTTGACGCCGAGATTGTTCTTCGCCATTTGGTATGACCAGCCGCCGCCGAAGCACCAGCCGATCGACGCGAGCCTTTCCGAGTCGACACGCGGGTGAGCCTTCAGAAAGGCGACCGCCGCTTTCAAGTTGTCGAACGCCTTGTCCATGTTTTGGCGCACCTCACCGGCGAGCCGGCGTGCCTCGGAAGGCCGCGTCGTGGAACGCCCTCCATACAGGTCGACTGCCAACGCGACATAACCTTCCTTAGCGAACTGGTCGGCTTTGGAACGGATGTCGTCATTCAGCCCCCACCACTCATGGATCAAAATAATGGCGGGGGCTCGCTGGGTGCCATCGGGGACCGCGAGATAGCCCTTGAGGTCTCGACTACCCGCCTTGCCGTAGACGACTTCTCCGGCAGCCAAAGTTGAGATGTGGAATGCAGTCCCGATGAACCAGGCGGCGACAAGGATCGACAGGTTGCGGTGTGCCATGAGAATTCTCCCAAAAGAAAGCGGAGCAGGAAACCGGAGAAGAACGGACTCGTGATTCTGTCTCTACGATTCATCCTGCCCCAAGATACGGTCGAGAATGCCTTTCTGAACGTGCATTCGATTTTCGGCCTGAACCAGGACGATGCTACGAGCCCCGTCGATGACCTCATCGGTGACCTCTTCGCCTCGATGCGCGGGAAGGCAGTGCATGAAAACGGCGTACGTCGGAGCAGCTTCCATCAATGACTGGTTCACCTGGTATGGCCGGAAAACCTGACGTCGAACTTCTCGTTCGTCCTCCTGGCCCATACTCGTCCAGACGTCGGTGTAGACCGCATGAGCGTCGGCGACCGCCGCATACGGGTCCTCGGTCTGCTCGAGTCGCCACTGGGGGAAGGCCTCCCGAAGTCTCTCAAGAAAAGGCTCGTCGAACTGATAAGGCTTAGGCGCTGCCAGACAGAATCGCACCGAAAGCCGGGCACAGCAGACGGCGAGGCTGCGTGCCACGTTGTTGGCATCACCGACGTAGGCGAGCGTGACATCCTCGAGGGAGCCGAAATGTTCTTGCAGCGTGAAGAGGTCAGCCAGAGCCTGGCAGGGATGAAACGAATCGGTCAGTCCGTTGATCACGGGAGCCGCCGAGTGTTGGGCCAGCAGCTCGACGCGCTCGTGCGCAAACGCTCGACAGACGACCACATCGACATAATTGCCCAGGACGGCGGCGAAGTCGGCGATCGATTCACGCTGTCCCCAGCCGACGTCATTGCCCAGATAGAGCGTCGAGCCTCCCAAGTGCGTCATGGCCGCCTCGAAACTGACTCGCGTCCGCAAACTCGGTTTTTCGAACAACAAAGCACAGACGCGGCGCGGATGGCGGTCAAGCCGCTCTCCGCGGCCAAACGCCTCTTTCAGTGCGGCACTGCGCGCATAAACATCCCGGATCGTATCAGTCGACCAGTCAAATAGTGTAAGCAAATGTCGCATAAGGACGCGTGGGGCTGCGACAACATGCGCAAGGCACATTGCCGTCATTCATGAGGTAGGGGATCGAGTTTCAAGATCTCGTCGATGACGATGCCGCAACCTTCGTCGAGTTGTGTGTCGGTCAGCGTCATCGCCGGAAGAAGCCGCACGATGGTTCCCTGAGTGGCATTGATGAGGACCCCGCGTTCGAGACACCGCTGGACGACCGGCGCCGCCTCAACCGACAACTCAATCCCGATCATCAGTCCAGCCACACGGATCTCCTCGACCCACGAACATCCCGCCAACCCTTCTTCCAAACGCTGCCGAAACGCCGCACTCAATTCGCTCGCGCGCTGCAATAGATCCTCTTCCTCGATCGTTTCGACGACGGCGATTCCCGCCGCCGAGGCGATCGGGTTGCCGCCGAACGTGGAGGCATGAGTGCCGGGGCGCAGCGAAGTGGCGATGTCGCGCCGAGCCAACATGGCGCCGCCCGCCAGGCCGCCGCAAAGCGACTTGGCCAGTGTCATCACGTCAGGATCGACTCCGAAATGTTGATAGCCGAACCACGTGCCTAGCCGACCACAGCCGGTTTGGACTTCGTCGAAGATCAACAACAAGGTGTGTTCGTCACAAAGTCGGCGAAGCCCCTCGAGAAAACCCTCCGGCGGTACCCGCACGCCCCCTTCCCCCTGCACCGGCTCGACCAGGATCGCGCATGTCTCGTCGTCGATCGCCTCGGCCGTCGCTTCGAGATCCCCGAACGGGACGTAGGTGAAGCCGGCAACCAGCGGTCCGAGTCCAGAGTGGTACTTGGGCTGAGCGGTGGCCGAGAGCGATCCGAGCGTACGGCCGTGGAACCCCCCTTGATACGTGACGATCTTGTAGCGATCAGGGGCTCCGTGGAGCCTCGCGAGTTTGATCGCCGCCTCATTCGCCTCGGTCCCCGAATTGCAAAAGAATGCCTGTCCACCAAAGCTCCGCTCGGACAGGAGTTCCGCCCAACGCGCCTGTGGCTCGATGAGCCACGTGTTGGGGACGTGGATCAACTCTCCGACCTGGCGCTGCACCGCCTCGACGACTCGAGGCGGACAATGCCCCAGGAGATTGCATCCCCACCCCGGAAAGAGATCCAAGTAACGCTTCCCTTCGGCATCCCAAACAACCGACCCCTCGCCGCGCACCAGCGACACCGGGTAACGGATGTAGTTGGGAATGACGAACTGGTCGAATCGAGCGGCCAGGTCGGGAGAGCCGAGTCGGCTGGTCGTGGTCATGGCAAGATGCCTCCGTCGTCTCGACGTCACCGGCGCATGGCGGCGTCGCCGGCAGGGTCGGGAATCAATTGAGTGCCAATTCCTTCGGTCGTATAGATCTCCAACAACAACGAATGGCGCAAGCGCCCGTCGATAATGTGGATCTTGCGAACACCCCGTTGCAGCGTCTCCAAACAGGCTTCGATTTTCGGAATCATCCCGGCATCGATTGTGCCGTTGTGGATCAGTTGTCGAGCCTGAGCAGCGGTCAAGGAGTGGATCAGCGACGCCGGATCATCCTTGTCCCGCCTCACGCCGTTGACGTCGCTGAGGAAAACGAGTTTCTCAGCGCCGAGAGCTTCGGCGACGGCTTGAGCCGCCGTGTCGGCGTTCACGTTGTAGCAGTTGCCCGCTTCATCTAGACACAACGACGGGATCACGGGAACCTGTCCGGCGTAGCAGAGGTTTTCGATGACCGCTCGGTCGACCCGCGTGACGCGTCCTACGTGCCCCAGGTCGTAGGGCTGCCCGTCTGCATCTTTGAGCACCAGTTTTTCGCCAAAGAGCACATTCGTCGTCTGGGGACTCAAGTTAACGGCCCGACCGCCATACTTTTCGATATCCCGCGCCAGGGAGCGGTTGATGTCGCCGCCGAGGACGCGCTGGACGATCCCTAACGTTGGCTCGTCGGTGTAGCGTCGGCCTCGCACGAACCGAGGCTCGATGCCCTCCGCTTGCATGGCCCGACTGATGGCGGCACCGCCCCCGTGCACCACGACCGGCCGCATCCCCACCGTCTCCATGAAGACGATGTCGATCAAGACGTGACGCCGAGCATCTTCGTCCTCAAGGATGCTCCCGCCGAGTTTGATCACCGTGATCTTGTCGCGGAAGCGGCGGATCCAGGCGAGCGCCTCGATCAGCGTGTCGGCTTTGGCGATCGCTTCTTCCATGGGGACTCAAAGCTGGCAAGGAGGGATGAATCAGCGAAAACCGCTTATTTTATGCCAACCTTCGGGCACGCAAAACCCTGCCGAGCAAGTGGTGGGGGCGTTTTGCGACCGGCCACTGGTGGGAGCCGCTCTTTCGTGACATCATGGTCAGGCCGAGTCAGGTCGCTTGTGTCTTGTTTGCCTGGAAGAAAGGCCCTGTGATGTCCGCTACCGCTCCGCTCGCCGTCGTCCTCGCGGCCGGCAAAGGGACGCGGATGAAATCCGAACTCCCGAAGGTGCTCTTTCCCGTCCTCGGCCGGCCGATGGTCGAGTTCGTCCTGGAGGCACTCGAGGCGGCAGGCATCCGTCGCAAAGTCGTCGTCGTCGGATATCGGGCCGACCAAGTGCGGAGTGTCCTTCAATCGTGGCCGGGCGTGGAGTTCGCCGAGCAGACCGAGCAGTTGGGAACCGGACACGCCGTGATGATGTGCCGCTCGCAGATCGAATCGCATCGAGGACCAATCGTCATCGTGACCGGCGACTCGCCGCTGCTTCAGCCATCGTCCCTGAAAAAACTGCTGGACCACTTCGACGCACACCACCCCGCCTGCCTCCTAGGCACGCTCGAGAAAGACGACCCGACAGGGCTGGGACGTATTCTCCGGAATGCAGAAGGGGAGTTTCTGGGGATCGTCGAAGAGAAGGATGCCACCGACGAGCAGCGGAGGATTCGGGAAGTCAACATGAGCACCTATGTGTTCGATCCTGAGGCGCTTTTGCGGGCGCTCGAGCAGCTCGACAATCGCAATCAGCAAGGCGAATACTACATCACCGACTGCCCAGGCATTTTGAAGGCCGCCGGACAACGCGTGGAAGCGCTACCGGTGCTCGAGCCGTGCGAGGCGCTATCGATCAATCGCGTCGAGGATATTCCGCCCGTGGAAGCGGCACTGCGGGAACGTAGAGTGTAGGGGGCAACACCGATGCGTGAATTGAAAATCTTCAGCGGTCAGGGAAACCCCAAGCTGGCGGCCGACATCTGCCGGTTCCTGCACCTTCCGATGGGACAGATTTCGCTGGGCAAGTTTCCCGACGGCGAGAATTACTGCAAGATCGAAGAAGATGTGCGGGGCCGCGATGTCTTTCTCATCCAGCCCACTTGCCCACCGGTAAACGACAACTTGATGGAACTGTTGATCATGATCGACAGTTGCAAGCGAGCCAGCGCCGCTCGCATCACCGCCGTCATGCCCTACTTCGGCTATGCCAGGCAGGACCGCAAGGACGAAGGGCGGGTTCCCATCACGGCCAAACTCGTCGCCAATGTCATCACGCGAGCCGGTGCCGATCGCGTCCTGACGATGGACCTCCACGCTGCCCAGATCCAAGGCTTCTTCGATGTCCCGGTCGACCACCTCTACGCCGCTCCCGTCCTCAATGAACATTTTCTCTCCAAGGGATGGGCCCCCGAAGACCTGGTCGTCGTCAGTCCCGACGAAGGAAGCATCAAGCGAGCGATCGGGCACGTGAAGCGACTGGGCGGGCGCTTGGCGATCGTCGATAAGCGGCGGGCGAGTGCCACGCAGACAAGTCAGGAGAACCTGATCGGTGGCCCGGTCGAAGGAAAAGTAGCCCTCATGTTCGACGACATGATCAGCACGGCCGGCTCGATCACCGGCGCCGCCAAACTGGTCCAGCGCATGGGAGCTCGCGAAATCCACGTCGCCGCCACCCATGCCGTCTTCTGCGGCCCGGCCATGGACAACCTCCGCAGTGCCCCCATTACGAGCCTCGTCGTAACCGACAGCATTCCCCTCAAACAAGACCACCTTCCCGAAAACGTCGTCGTTCTCTCCGTCGCTCCGCTGCTTGCCGAAGCCATCAAGCGGATCCACCACGACCAGTCGATCAGCGCGATGTTCGGCGGCTAGGAGGCTGTTAGACAACTTTCCGGTGACTGGAGACGCGCCCGAGAATGAGAACCACGCTGGCGGGCTTTGCCGGACGCTCTAAGACCAGACGCTCTAAAACTCGTCATCGGGAGTCGACCGAGGCGGCTCACGGCGAAAGACGGCAACGACATCCTCGACCGGGACGACGTAGAGCTGATTGTCCGGCTCGAAGTCGACCGGGATCGCATTCTTCGGATGAAAGAGGATCTTGTCATACTGCCGCAGCGGTACGTCCTCGTCATTTTCGATTTGCTTCGATATCGTGACGATGCGACCGGTGATCGTGGGAATCTCCGCGGCATCCGGCAGAGCGATCCCGCCTCGCGTCTCCCGCTTCGGCTCGTCCTTGCGGACAACGACGCGAGCTCCGATCGGTTCGACGTACTCCAGATCCGGCTGGCGTTTTTTGGCCATGAAATGAGAGCACCGAGGAAAAATGGTGAAACGTCTCCGCCTCGCCTAGCGAAACGGCCGTGGGAACACCTCTCCCAGCAACGCCTTCCAGACTAGCGGCAGGAACGGGGAACCGGCAAGGTCGGACGGCGAAGCGACATCTGCCCACCCCGTCCACTGGGTCCCCTGTCCACTGTGGTCCAACCCCACCAACCCCAAACACCCCAAAACTCGTCTGGACAGTTTTCGCCCCTCACGGTAAGTTGTGCCCCCGATTCTCGCGCCTGCATATTTGGAAGGAGAGGGCCATGGAAGGCTCACACGTGCATCGGCCGACGCAACGAACGTACGCCTATGGCAGTGCCGTAGCAGCCGCAGCGATATTGGCAGCTCTCATCGGACCGGCCACCACGACCTACGGCCAGCCTCCCAAGCGGCGCGTGGACCCGGTTCCACCGGCGAAAACCTCGGGCAACACCACCAGGCCGCAAGCTCGTGAGCATGATTCCTCGAGCAAGAATTCGCCCCCGAAGTCAGGGCGTTCTGGCATACCCGACTCTCCGTACGGTGGCAAATCGGGTCTGCACCACGATGGCCCCACGCAGGGATCCCAACCTCGGCTTCTTCCAAAGACCCCGCGCGCCGTGGATTCCACGAACGACGGCCCCATCACGCTACGTCCCGCCTCTTTCCAGGGCGTCACTCCGGGCAAGAGTCGTCCGTCACAAGTCGAAGCCAAACTCGGCCCACCCGCCAAACGCGAAGATCGGGATGGGGTTTCCCACTGGCACTACAAGGAATTCGGGCCGTTCGCTTCGGTCGAGGTCTGGATTGAACAAGAAATCGTGACCGCCGTCGTAGCCAAGTTGGCCCAACCAATGGCGCCTGACGAGTTGGCTGCCCAATTGAAACTCAAACGCTTCCGACCGGTGGAAGTGAAGGACGGGCCGGAAGTGCTTGGTCAGGTTTACCCCGAGCGAGGCGTACTCTTCACTTATGCGCCCAACTCCTCCTCTCCGCCGAAGGTATTACAGATCGCGCTGGAGCCACTGACTGCCGAGCCGTTCTGGCTGCGCGCCTCCCAGACACCCCGACAACAGTACCGTCAGATCCTGACAGATCTCGAGTACGCTCGTCAGTTGGGATGGAAAGAACCCGAGGCAACCTGGTTGGAAATCGAACTCCGCTCGCAGCTCGAGCAGTGGTCCGCTGCCGACCGCCTCGCGCAGGAAGTCGAACCCCAGACGTTCTCCCAGCACTGCCTTCGCGTCTGGCTGGCCGCCCAAACAGGAAGGATCGACACGGCTCTCACAGAGGCACAGTCTTTGCGCGAACGTGCCAGCAAGCCGCTCGAGGTGGCTCAAGCCGAACATTTCCTCGGCAACCTCCACGCCATCGGACTCGACCGTGATTTGCCTCGAGCCGTCAAACACCAAACGGAAGTCGTTCGCCAGACGCGCGCACTGATGGGAGAACGCGAGCGAGCGACGCGCCGAGCCGCACGGCGATTGGCCATCGACGCGCATCTCGCCCTGGCGCGCGCCGTGGCTGCGGGTCCTTTCCAGGACAAGACGAGCGTGACGGTCGAGTGGTGGCGCGCGGCTCGCGAGTTGGCCGAAGACCAACCCATCTTTCAACGGGACCTCGATTTGCAACACCTGGTGGCGCGCAGCACGCTCGAGGCGAACGCGGCGCTCGAAAAGCCGATCTTGGCTACGCCCTACGTGTCGCGACTGAGAACGCTGACGAGCAAGATGCTCGAGCAAAACGAGGATCCGCTTTACCAAATCCGAGTTCGACGTGATGCTGCCAAGGGACTGATGGCCGCCGCCGTCGTCTTCCGGAAACTCGGTCGGTTCTCCCTTGCGTTGGAAACGGCTCAAGAGGCACGTAAGCTCGCAGCATCCAACCCCGAAAACACCGTCCGCGACCGCTACCTACGGGGATGCATCGAGTTCACCGTGGGATCGATCTATGCTGTCTATCAAAAGGACCATGAAAAGGCGTGCCAACATTATGACCGGGCACTGGCAGCGTTCCCCCAAGAGCTTCCTACGGCACTGGAACACGAGACGGGTGAGCACGGAGAGCGGTTGGTGAGCATCGGCGTGAGTTTGTGGGAGGTGGGGCGCAAACGTGAAGCGATCGAGTGGACTGAGCGCGGAGCGTCTTGGATGGAGCGCGCCGCCGAGCACGGCCTGCTTCCCGAATCAGCCCTGACGGTGCCTTACGGCAATCTCTCAGCCATGCAAAAGGCGATGGGGAACCAGGATGCCTCGGAGGAGTACGCTCGCAAAGCCGCCGCCATCAATGACCCGCCGTCCAAACGGCGGTGAGGTCAGCAGGTTCAGAGGCAAGGCGGGTTCAGAAGTAGAGCAGATTTCAATAAGACCTATACGACGTATGGGACATATGGGACATTCGCCGCTGCGCGGCGAAGAAACCACCCCTATCGGTTCTATAGGTCTTATCCCGTCCTATAGGTCGTATATGTCCCATACGTCCTATGGCGACCAACGATCCATCCAAGCCACCCGGGCCCTATAGCAGACTTCCTAACTTCGCCACCAAATCGGCCGTCCGGCAACTATAACCCCATTCGTTGTCGTACCAACTGACGACCTTGGCCAGCGTGCCGGTTCCACCAAGCACCTGAGTGAATCCGGCTGCAAAAATGGAACTGTGCGGGTCGTCGATGATGTCACTGGAAACGAGCGGGTCTTCGCTGTAGCAGAGGATGCCCTTGAGCGGCCCTTCGGCGGCGGCTTTCATGGCCGCGTTGATCTCTTCCGCTGTTGTACTCTTGGACAGATTCGCCGTCAAATCGACCACGCTGCCGGTCGGAACGGGAACCCGCATGGCGATGCCGGTCAGCTTCCCGTTGAGTTCGGGGATGACCAATCCAACCGCTTTGGCCGCACCGGTCGAAGTCGGAATGATGTTCTGGGCAGCAGCTCGAGCTCGATACAGATCCGAGTGGGGAAGATCGAGGATGCGCTGGTCATTGGTGTAGGCGTGCACCGTCGTCATCAGGCCCGATTCGATCCCGAACGATTCATGCAGTACCTTGGCAACGGGAGCCAGGCAGTTCGTTGTGCAACTGGCATTGGAAATGCACTTCATCTCCGGAGTCAACTTGTCGTCGTTCACTCCGATGACGCAGGTAAGATCGACCGGATCCTTGGCCGGAGCACTCAGGACAACCTTCTTCGCGCCGGCTTCCAAGTGCGTATCAAAACCCGGTCTCCCATTGGCCGCGCGCCTCGTGAACACGCCCGTGCTTTCGATGACGACGTCAACCTCGAGTTTCCCCCACGGAAGCCGAGCTGGATCCCGCTCCTCTAATGCCAACACCCTTTTGCCGTTCACGATGAGAGCTTCCTCATCGTACGAGACTTCCCCCGGAAACCGCCCATGGACGGAATCGTACTTCAAGAGCGTGGCGAGCGTCCGATTGTCGGTGAGGTCATTGACGGCCACCACATCGAACGTGTCGGCTCGACTGATGAGATTGCGGAACGTCAGCCGTCCGATTCTCCCAAATCCGTTGATGGCAACGCGTACGGTCATCGTCGAGTGTCTCCTTTTTCGTAGCTGCGTGAGCGTGATTGCCGCACTGGGCCTTCGGCTAGATCGAATCGAGTCCCTTTGGGACTCGGCTTGCAAGCTGGCAGTGGTTGCCTGCGAGCGTAGGGGCGAGAAACCGACCTGACAAGGGGAGGGGCATGTTCCCTGGACGCCGGACGCGCGGTAAGCTCCACCCCAGGCGGCGTCCTCGGAGGACGCCGACAGCCGCGTCGGCGGTGTGGACCCAAGTGGTTCTCTATGCGTCTCCCCCTTCGTGTGACGATCCAACCTCGAGGAACACGCTGATGGCCGCTTCACAGCCCATGACCGTGCCGCGCTTTCGCGAGCGAAAGGGGGGCGAGAAGATCGCCATGGTGACGGCCTACGACTACGTTACCGCGGCCTTGGTCGACGAGGCGGGCATCGACGCGATCCTCGTCGGGGACAGCCTCGCGATGGTCGTCCAAGGGCATCACACGACGCTGCCAGTCACGTTGGACGAAATGGTCTACCATGCGGAGATGGTCGCGCGGGCCGTCCATCGAGCCTTGGTCGTCGTCGACCTTCCCTTTCCGACCTACTTCGCTAACCCGCAGTCGGCGATCGACGCGGCAGCTCGAGTCCTCAAAGAGACGCGCTGCCAGGCTGTGAAACTCGAAGGGGGAGCCGAACAGGCACCGACGATCGAGGCACTGACGCGAGCCGGCATCCCGGTGATGGGTCACGTCGGCCTCCGGCCTCAAAGCGTCCACCAGATGGGCGGCTATCGGGTCCAGCGAGACCGAGAGCGACTCGAGGAGGACGCGCGGGCCGCCGAGCAGGCCGGTGCCTTTTCCGTGGTACTCGAATGCGTTCCCCGCGATGCGGCGGCTCACATCACCGAAGTTTTGTCCATTCCGACGATCGGCATTGGAGCCGGTCCCGACTGCGACGGCCAAGTGCTCGTACTGCACGACTTGATCGGACTGACGCGCGAAAAGCCGCCTCGGTTCGTCAAAGCCTACGCGAACGTATCGGACACGATTCGGCAGGCGGTACAAACCTATTGCGACGAAGTGCGCAGCAGCGCGTTTCCGGACGATCGCCGTTGCTATGAATGAATCATCGATGTCCGTATCGCTTCGTCGACGCATCGCCTTCCTTGTTCTCTTCCAGAAAAGGTATCCCCCATGGCCAACCACTTGGCGAATGCAACCAGCCCCTACCTGCTGCAACACAAAGACAATCCGGTAGACTGGTATCCTTGGTGTGACGAGGCGCTCGAGCGAGCTCGAGCCGAACAGAAACCGATCTTCTTGTCGATCGGCTACTCGGCCTGCCACTGGTGCCATGTCATGGAACACGAATCATTCGAGGACCCGGACGTCGCCGAACTCCTGAACAACCATTTCATTCCGATCAAAGTCGATCGGGAAGAACATCCCGATTTGGACCACATCTACATGGCGGCGGTCCAGATGATGACCGGCCGCGGCGGCTGGCCGCTCTCGGTCTTTCTCACCCCCGAACTCAAGCCTTTCTATGGAGGCACCTACTGGCCGCGCTCGTCGCGGTACGGGATGCCTGGATTTCTGGATGTTCTGCGAGCGGTCGCCGACGCCTGGGACAACCGGCAAGATCAGGCAGCACAGGTCGCCGAAGAACTGACCGAACAGTTGGCCCAGATCGAACATCCCGCTCGAGACGAGCGGCCACTCCCCGACGAACGGCAGTGGCATGCTTTCTTTGCCGAGTTCGCGAGTCAGTACGATCGCCAACACGGCGGATTCGGTGGTGCTCCCAAGTTTCCACAACCGATGCTGCTCGAGGCCCTTTTGCGAGACTACTGCCGGCATGGCAGCGCCGAAAGCCTCGAAATGGCCACCACCACACTCCGCCGCATGCATGCCGGTGGAATCTATGACCACCTCGGAGGTGGCTTCGCCCGGTACTCGGTCGACACCCAATGGCTGGTCCCCCACTTCGAAAAGATGCTCTATGACAATGCCCTCCTCGCGGAAGTCTACCTGCGAGCCTGGCAAGTGACTCGAGATGACACATTCGCGACAGTCACCCGCGAGACACTCGATTACTTGCTCCGTGACATGCGTGTGTCAGAACAAGCGTTCGCGGCCAGTGAGGATGCCGACAGCGAGGGAGAAGAGGGGAAGTTCTACGTCTGGACGTGGGAGGAACTCCAGGAGGCGCTGGGAGAACGGGTCGATGACGCGGCGGACGCCTTCGGCCTCCGCGAACAGGGGAACTGGGAAGGCAAGAACATCCTCCACTTGCCACGATCGATTCCCGAATTGGCTGAGCGGTGGGGCGTCGACGCTTCTGAGGCACAGCGGATCGTCGATGAAATCCTCCGGACGCTCCGAAAAGTCCGAGCCGGCCGAACTCGTCCCGCTCGAGACGACAAAGTGATTGCATCGTGGAACGCGATGGCTATTCGAGCATTGGCTGAAGCAGGGCGTGCTTTGGCCGAGACCCGTTATGTCGAAGCAGCGCAAAAAGCAATGGAGTTTCTGCAGACAGAATTGGTCGACGAAGAGGGCAGGTTGCACCACTGTTGGAGCCAGGGCCAGCGGGGACCAGCCGCCTTTGCCGATGATTATGCTCTGGCCATTGATGCGTTGATCAGCCTCCATCAAGCCACCGGAAACACCGAGTGGCTCGAGCAGGCATGTACCTGGGCTGGGCAACTGCGCGACCTCTTTCAGGATACCCAACACGGAGGCTTTTTCCTGACCGGTGCAGACCAACCCGTGGTTTGGGTGCGCCCGAAACCAACCACCGATAGCAGCGTCCCTTCGGCCAACAATGCGGCGGCCACGGCGCTGGCTCGCCTGGGACTGCTCACCCACGACCCCGCCTGGACCGACCTGGCCGCCGCGGCGGTTCGTCCCGCTCTGAAATATCTCGACCGCGCCCCCCTGGCCGCAGCTCAAGCCCTCGTCGCATTGGACTGGATCATCGGTCCGAGTTGGACAGCCGTATGGAGCGGCGGCCGCGAGTCGGAAACGTGGCAGACCTGGCAGAAGGCGCACCAGGCCGACTGGCTGCCTCGAGTCCTGTTTCGATGGGAAAGCGAGCCGGGAGCGTTGCCCGATGGCGCTCCGGCACTAGAATCGCCATCTCTTCTTGCATGTCAAATCGGAAGTTGCCAGCCGCCGATCGTCGGCCGCGAGTCGATCGAGTCCTGGTTGGCCGCCAACACCTGCGACTTGTGCGCCCAAGGATCCAACCGATCTTGAATGGGAAGCTCGGTGACGCGCCAGCGGTTGTCGTCGTCTCCAGCTACCGTCGGCTGGGAGCACGTTCCTCTCGAGAAAGCGATCACGCGCGCCTTCAGTGTCCGCTCTCTTTTCGCAGGGATGGTGCGGCAACGACCCTCTATTGAGTCCATTTCAGCCACGTTTGCATAAGCCGCTTCACCAGCGGCGTCAAACGCGTTCGATTGTATTGGTCGCCGAGTCGGCGCATGGCTTCAGCGAGAGTGGGGTAGGGATGGATGGTGGACCCTATCTGTTTCAGGCCCAGCCCACATGTTATCGCCAGCGTCATTTCCGAGATGAGATCGCCGGCATGGGGAGCCACGATCGTGGCGCCGACGATCTTGTCCGTCCCTTTGCGCACATGGGCTTTGACAAACCCATCGGTCTCTCCTGCTAAAATGGCACGGTCGACCTCGCGAAATTCCTGGACGTAGGTGTCGATGTCCATTCCCCGCTCCTCGGCCTGCTTCTCATACAGTCCGACGTGCGCAATCTCGGGAGAGGTGTAAGTACACCACGGGATCACCAACTTGCTCGCCTTCTTGCGACCACGAAACAACGCGTTTTGGATCACAATACGAGCCATGAAGTCGGCAGCATGCGTAAACTGGTAGGGGGAACAGACGTCTCCCGCCGCGTAGATGCGCGGGTTCGTGGTTTGTAAGAAGTCATTGACGACCACTCCCTTGCGGTGATACTCGACACCCACCGCCTCGAGATTGAGTCCCTCGAGATTCGGGGCTCGGCCAACCGCCACAAGCAGTTGGTCGACGGAAATGTGGTACGTTCGACCATGGGACTGTACGGAAACTTGGATTCCTCCCTGGTGCGAGATCTTCAGATCACGAGCGCAGCAGAGCACTTGGACGCCGTCACGCGTTATCGAATGCTGCACGACTTGTGCAGCGTCCCGATCTTCGCGAGGCAAAATGCCATGTTCGGTTTCCAGGAGTGTCACTTTCGAGCCGAGTTGAGCGAAACACTGAGCCATTTCACAGCCGATCGGCCCGGCCCCGATGACGGCGAATCGTCGAGGCAGTTTCGTCAAAGAAAACAGATTCTCATTCGTCAGATACTCGACACTGTCCAATCCGGGAATCGGAGGAGCCGCCGCTCGCGCTCCAGTGGCAACGACCGCTCGTTTGAATTGAAGCGTCGTCCCCTCAACGTCCACACGACTCGAATCGAGAAAACGCGCATGCCCGAAATAGACGTCCACGCCCAGCTTGCGAAACCGCTCGGCTGAATCGTTCTTACTGATCTGAGCGCGCAGCTTCCGCATCCGAGCCATCACGTTGGAAAAATCTACTTGGACCGGGCCGTCGCATGCCACCCCGAAGTCGCCGGCGCCTCGGACCGCAGCCGCAATGCGTGCCGCGCTGATGAGTCCTTTCGAGGGAACGCAGCCGACGTTCAGGCAGTCCCCGCCCATCAGACTCCTTTCGATCAGGGCAACCTTCGCCCCCAGGGCCGCGGCGCCCGCCGCCGTGACCAAGCCCGCTGTTCCGGCGCCGATCACGACGAGATGGTAACGGCCCGACGGAGTCGGATTCCTCCAGTCAGCCGGATGCACTCGGTTGGCCAGTTGCTGATCGTACTCGTCGTCCCGCAGTAAGGGACCCACATTGTTTTCCGCCATCATGGCCCTCGTCTTTGGAGAAATGGCAATCATGCATCGGGCTTCCGCGAGTAGGGGGGTGGCGTGCGGGATAGGGAACCGCCGTCTGATGTCGAGTTCGTACGGCGACGGCCCCACCACCGCATGGCGTAACGCACGGCAAGAGGAAACACGGCCAAAGCCGCGAAGGCGATAAGGATTCTCGTGAGTTGAGCCGGTGTGAAGACGGCGCTAATCCCTTGGTCGGCCAGCGTTCGGAGGCTGGGGACACTCGAGCCGGCGTAGACGTAGACGATGGTTCCCGGCAGCATCCCCAGTTGACTCACCCACCAGTAAGTCCATGTGCGGATGGGCGTCAACCCCATCACGACGTTGATCACAAAGAAGGGAACGGCCGGGATGAGACGCAACGCGAACAGAAAAAACGGCCCCTCTCGCGCGAACGACTCGTCGAATTCTTGCAAACGGGCGTGAAATCGGCGGCGGATGGCATCGCGAAACAGGAAACGACTGAGCAAGAACGCGAGCGTCGCGCCGGCCGTCGAGGCGAAGCTGACGATGAGCGTTCCTCGCCATAGACCGAAATACCACCCGTAAACGAGCGTCAACGCCGTAGCGCCCGGCAGTGAAAGTCCCGTCACGACGACATAGATGGCCAATGCCGCCCCGTAGACGAGAAGCGGCCGTTCCGTTTGAAGCGCCCGCAGCCGCGACTCCTGCTCGGCCAGGCTTGACAGACGCAGCGCATCGCCGAACACGGTGTAACCAATGACGACAGCAAGGAGAACGACTGCGAAAACCAGGACTTTCGTCCATACACCGCCGTCTTTCGTCCGCGAAACCGGCTCATCACGGTGCCGTGTGGAATCGCTCATCTCGTTGGGTTGATCCAGGGCCACTCGGACGGCAGCCTAGGTGACTTCTGCACGCTGCAGCTCGTCCAATCACCAATGGCCCGCCACCCATGAGACGCCCAAGCAGGATCGATCCTTACGAAAGAATCTGGCACCAAGTAACGCTCCCGGCCTATTGCCCCGTGGCTCGGCTACCGGTGGCTCTACGGTGGCTCTCTACCATAGCGTCTGCTCGGTTCTGCGCAGACGCCTTGGGGGACGGTCGTGACTCGGCGGGGCGTGGGTCGACTGAGGTGACGGCCAGAATCACCATTGCGGTGATCCCCATTGCAAGAAACACAACGATCATTAGGAAGAGGGGAGCCAACATCTTCAGATGAAAACTGTGCCGTCGGCGATCATACTCGTCCAGTGCGACTCGCAGACCATGCCGGAGTTGGTCCGTTGGCCGCCCCACCGGCGAAGTGGGGGATACCCGATCCGCCAGCATGCCCCACGCCGTCATGCCGTAGTGGTAGCGAACTAACGCCCGCTTCTTGGCGTGGGACCCGATCACCGATTCTTGCCGCAGGGATTCGGTTTGCGCTTCGATGAACGCCATGAGCTTCGCGGGAGTGTATCCTGCCTGCGCGAGTGTCTCCTTCAGTTCGGCTGCCAAGTCTTCAACCTCACAGTTCGGATTAAGCAGCCGAACCCAATACTTCGACGCAGGTTCCCGAATCTGTTGCTGGTGGCAAATCACGGTGTTCCCATGAGCATGAACGGCGCGCACGCCAACAAAGGCTGGACGGGCCACATAGGGTCGACCGTCGGGAGAATTCGAGGCCAGGGCTGATTCATCTCGACGCATAGACTGGTTTCTCCCTAGAAAGAGACAACGAACGGATACGAAGGGCCCACGGTGCCAGTCGGTCGGCAACTCTCGTACTTACCCTGTTCTCCAAGCGAGCCAAATCGGAAGGTACATCCCCGTTCGACTCGGGTTGCAGTCGGTCCACGGACAACTCCCTTTGTGGCAGTTCCAAGATGCTCTGCTGCACGAAGTCGCCGATCTCGAATCGGCTCAGCGTTCGCCTCCCGCGCATCCGATATACCAACTCGGCGATCCTCTCCTGATCGAACTGTACGCAGAGGCGGCATGTCAACGATGCCTGCTCTACATCGAATCGGAGCGTCTCGCTCCACGCCTCCTCGACCTCACGGTTCCCAGCAAACCGCAACCACTGAACGCTTGCCGACTTCGACGCCGGCACGGCGGGCTGCCGAGCCGCGAGCGGCCGCTCCCTTGGCACCGGAACAGTCAGCTCCAGCGGCATCGCCTCGAAGAAGAGAATGGCGATCCGGGGAGTTCGTGTGGCCCGGTAATGCAACCACGTGGCCGGCGAGGCCACCGTGAGACGGCCTTCCCCGACCAACTCGCGAGGCTCGCCATCGTACACCACCACCGCCGCGTCCCCCGGCTCCACGACCACGGACTTGCACCAACGCCCTGGCAACTCCTCCAGCTCCACGATTGCAGCCAGCAACCCGGTGCCCGCCGCTCGCCATCGATCTACCATCCTCGTCTCACCGATCTGCAGACAGACTACTACGGGACCATCATCTCCACACGTTTCCGGAGGCCTCGTCTCAGTACAGGAGCTTGCTAAGGAGACGCAGGTTTATTCTTCGGTGTCGCCCACTGGTGTAACGAACGAGCTCGTCACCGTAGTCTTTCTCAAGCTTATTGAGCCTTCGGCGCATCGTGCTTCCATGCATGTCGAAAGCTTCCGCTGCATCCTTCACACGTCCCCAATCGCCGACGGGCGGCCAGTTATCGTTGATCTCGTACCCATCAGGGTTGAACGCCTCGATTCTCCGGAAAGGATTGCGACACTCCGGAGGTTCTTTCGGGGCGAATTGGATCGTCACCCATGTGGGCTTCTTCACAAGTTTCAACCAAGATTGGGGGTCATCCCAACCTCCCTTGAGGCCCAGGGCGTTCGCAAAGCTCGCTACCCGATCATCCGCGACCATCCGGATGCCGGGGCCGACGAGCACGTCCTGGCTAGCAAGCAGGCCCGTATTGTGCAACACACCATCTGTGCAGTTTTCGAGCGAGGAATAAATCTCGAACTCCAGTCGCAGCAAACAGACTGGGGACCTGCGATTGATCACAGGCCGCTCGTGGACGGACCGCAACTTGGCGGGGTACGTCTTTTCCGTCGAAAAGGGAGCTCTCGTTCTCAGAATCTCCGCCATGGGCAGTTTCCTCCTCATGAACAACGGGGTTCACCAATCACTTCACCTATCGAATGAACTTGATCTGGATGACGGACATTAAGCCAACTGCGAGACGACCATGTCTGCCGAGGAAGGCACAAGATCCCCCTCGCGATGGCGCGTCCGCGCCGCTTCCGTGACTTCGATCTCGACCGGCTCGTCCGGATAGAAGTGCCTGGCTACACATTCACCCACCAAGCGAGCCGTTCCCGTGAGCCCGAAAAAACAGGCCACGCGCACCTGGATCGTATAGCGATCCATCGCGTCGACGCAGGTGACACCCGGAATATGAATCAATTCAAACAGGAACTTGGAGAAAACTCCGACAGGATTGGCAAGCTCGACGCAGAACCGCCCTCGATTCAGCCGAGCCATGTGGCGGGCCAGCCGCCGGATGGGAGTCCGTCGATTAAGGGGAAAGACGGGGAAGCCGATCGGAAGATCGTGCTTCGGGTGCGTCATTCGGTTGGGCATCACCGGAAGATCCCGCGACAAGTGGAACTGGTAGAGATGAGCCGAGTCGGTCGAAACAACGCGGATCTGCATGAAGGGGCTCCTGACGTAGAAGGTAGCGAACCAGAACACCGCAAAAGCCAAACGAGACGCGGATCCCTATACGTCGCAGGAAAAAGCGGTCGGTTAACCATGACGGGGCAATTTTTTCCAAAATTTTTCCGGGGGCACCCCTGTAGAGGGGTAATCATATGACCCACCAGAGGGGCTGTGCGGCAAGTGTCCAAAAGAGTGGATGCCAATCTTACCAGCAATCCTCCCAAGTGCCGCCGATACAGTCCTGCCCACGGTTCATAAAAGTGGAGTCTCCAAGATCGCCCCTTGGGACTCGAATCGTGCAGGAGTTTTTGGGTTGCCAACTGCTTCGTTGGCCTGTCGACGCTACGGAAAGGAGGTTGCATGGAGCTGATTGTGACTGACCGGGCAAGCATCGAGACGGGAATTATCGTACGTGCTCGCTACGCACTCATTTCGATCCGGGATCCGGACCGCCGGCCCGTTCGCTTTCGCCGGCCGCCGGGCCTGGTCGCCTCGCTTTCGCTGGCCTTTCACGACGCGGAACCGGTCCCCGGGCTTCGGCTGCCACGGGGCGTCCGGTTGATTCGCCGTCACCAGGCCGAAACGATTTGGGAGTTCGTCTATCTCGTTCGTCATCACGTAGGGGCTTTCGTGTGCCAGTGCGAGCAGGGAATCAGCCGAAGTTCGGCCGTGGCGCTCGCGCTGGCTGAAGAAATGGGCGTCTGCACCGACGAGATTCATCAGAACTATCAGCCCAACCAGTACGTCTATCGCTTGCTCAAGGAGAGCCACCCGGCGTAGCGAAGGGGGGCGGCTTCGCCTCTACCGCCAGAGTCAGCGTTGTTGTGTGTCTGCTGCTTTTTTTCAAGGAGGCTCTATGCCAAGTCATGTTTTCGCTGCCGAACGAATCCAAGAGGCCTGTTGCCTGCTGCTGTCCCGCGAACCGTGGTACGGCCACGCCACGACGTTCTTCGATTGGATTCCTTCCACACGGGTCGAAACCATGGGAGTTCGACTCGGCTATGGAGCGTTCATCGAGTGCTTTTACGATGCGGACTTTGTTTCCGCACTGTCGATCCAGGAACTTTGTACGGTGATCCAGCACGAGATCGAGCACGTCGTGCGGTGTCATTGCACGCGCGTCGCTACCCGGGAACCGAAGATTTGGAACATCGCCGCCGATATGGCGGTCAACGGCCACAAGAGGCATCCCCACATCGGGTACCGCGGAGAGGATGGGGCACTTGCGATCCCTTTTCGCGATGAGCTCGTGTGGGTACCCGAGTATTGGGACCCAACGTTAAGTGCCGAGAGTTACTACGAGGCACTGGAGCGACGAGCCCCTTGTCTGCCCACAGGTATGTTGCTCGACGACCATTCGCTTTGGACAGAATCCGATGTCTCGGAAGCGGACGCCGCCGATATCGCCTGCCATATCGCCATGCACGCGGCCGAAAAGTGTTGTGGAACGATGCCCGGCCATATTGAGCGGCGGCTCGCCGACGTTCGGAAGTCGGAGACCCCCTGGCATGTATTGCTTGCTCGGTTTGTCGGACAGCATACCCGAGGCCGCCGACGGACCTACTCGCGCCGGAACCGCCGCAAGGATTTCTTCGGCATGCCCGGTTACAAGCGGCGTGCCCACCCCCATGTATCGGTCATCGTCGACGTGAGCGGCTCGATTTCATCGGCCGAGTTGTCGCTGTTTTTCGGCGAAGTGGAACGCATTTGCGCCCACGCGCGACTCGATGTGCTGCTGTGGGACAGCGATTTCCAGGGGTTCCACCCTCACTACCGGCAGGGCGATTGGAAAAAGATCACGGTGACCGGTGCCGGCGGCACCGATATGGCGGCTCCCGTCCGCTGGCTTATCGAGAATCGCCAGGTCTCGGATTGCGTCATTATCTTCACGGACGGTTGGTGCCCGTGGCCGGAACCCCAACGGTTCCCGATCATGGCCGCGCTTGCGTACCGCTTCCAGCCAGCCCCGTCTTGGATGCCCACGGTCATCTTGCCGGAATGCCATCGGAGCGGGCTGCCGGATCCGTACATGACGTCGCACATGACGTAATGCCCTCGGTCGCATGGCCAAAGGCTTGCAATCTTTCCACCTAATCTTTCAAACCGATGCCCGTACTCGGTGGATTCGGTAATAAGAGGAAGGGTGGCTGAAATCCGCGTGCTTCAGGCGTGTCGTGTCGGCCGCGTCGTCCGCGAACGGCCGGCTTGTTGGTTTCTTTGGTCTTCTTTTGCAGGAGTGCCTATGGCGAATATTTCCACAGTCAAGCAGTTGGTCCGGTTGTGCCGAGACGCTCAAGTCACGTTGTTCATTTGGGGAATCCACGGTATCGGGAAGAGTTCGGTTGTGCGTCAGGTGGCGGAGGAGTCGGGAATCGGATTCATCGATTTTCGCTGTGCTCAGATCGAAGCCAGCGATCTACGCGGCATGCCGGACCGAGGAGCCGACGGGCGCACGCATTTCTTGCCTCCAGCCGATCTGCCGGCTTCGGGAGAAGGGATTCTGCTCCTGGATGAGCTCAATCGAGCCAGTCAGGACGTTTTGGCGGCTGCTTTCCAGCTCGTGCTGGATCGCCGAGTCGGCGAGTACCAGTTGCCTCCCGGCTGGAGCATCGTCTGTGCAGGGAATTTCTCCGATGGTGACTACCAAGTCACGGAGCTGGACCCTGCCTTGCGCGATCGCTTCCTGCACGTGACTCTGAGTAAAGGATCCCGAACGTTCCGAGAGTGGGCAGCCTGGATGTCGGAGAATTATCCCGAGTCGGCTCTGGAAATCGTCGACTTTTGCGGAATCAATCTCCAGCATTTGGAGCCGCGTGTTCGGGAGGAGTTGGGATTCCAGATCACTCCCTCGAGACGCTCGTGGGAAATGGTGGCTCGCATCCTTCAGGCGTGCAGGGCCGGCAAGTACCCCAAGCGGATTCGCACCGAAGCTCTGGCGGGACTCGTCGGTCGATCTCTGGCAATGGCATTTACCAAACATCACTTGCCGCTGCGGCCCGAGCAACTGATCGAGGACGGATTGGACAAGTGGGCAGACGTCGTCCGGCGTTTCCAGCGTCATCAGAAAACGGCTCTGATGCGCGGCCTCGCTTCGCACGCCAAAAATTCCCTTGCCGACGAAAAGACGGCTCGAGTGGTTCTCGATTTTGCCGAGCTACTCCTCGAATCCGACAAGGATCTCGCCATCGCCTTGTGCGCCATGCTGGTGGGGGAAGTCGAGTCGGACGAGAAGGAACTGCCCGTCGAGCAGCAGCTTGCTTTGCTTCAAAACCCTCGACTGGGAACCGCGGTCAGCGAGATCCAGCGGGAAGAAGGGTCGTCGATGCACTTCATTGAGCAGTTGGCCAAACGGCCGGCATTGGCTCGGCGCGTCGCTTCAGCCATGTCCGCTTAGAGCGACTCGAGCCTGTCTCCCACCCGAATCAAGTGTCTTCGATCCGCTCCCGCCCGCAATCTGCGGGAGCGGGTCGTTTTTCCTTTCCTCTAGCTCAATAAGGAGTCGCCTATGACGAGCGTGGTGGCGCGGGCCATTGCCCGAGAAGTCCGTAGCGAACTCATCGCCAGAAAGCCCGACCTACACCCCGCCATTCCCATCGACGCCACCCCAGGAACGATCGACATCTCCGATACGGATACTCGGTACGAGCTCACGACTTCGGTAACCAAAGACACCGTCACGTCCTGCTTGCGCCGGCACAACCTCGATCGCGACCTGTTCCGTAGCCAATACAAGCTCCGCGACTCGAGGCTATTCTCAGGTATCGCGCGTACCACCGACCGGCAGCTTGCCAAAGACCGTATTCTTCGACGAGTGATGACTCGAGTCTGCTCCGGGCTGGAAGAGGTGTTTCGGAAGGAAGTTGCGGTCCGGGAGGATTGGGACGCGGTGTGGGGATCGGCTCGCATCGATTATGACGTCGTGCGCATCGAGTTGGGTCTGACGCCGCCGCTGCTTCGAGCTGTCCATGCATCCCTCGATCTAGGATGTGTCTTCTTGGCAAATCGAAACGGCCAGATCATCGATGCCGAGTTCTCCTGTCGGGGTAGCTCGTCCGAGTTCCAGGCGGCGGTGGAAGACGCATTTGCCGGGAAGCAATGGAAGTCGTCGTTCGAGCCCGGCATGGATCTCCCATCGATGGGAGCCGCAGTGATGGCCCAGTTGGACGCTCGAGCAAGGGAGGTCGTTCTCCCGATCGAGTCTCCCCGGGTCTCGCCCGAGGCCCGTCAGGCCATGTTGGTTCTGGTGCCCATGCGTCTTGCCGAAACGGCACGGCAACGGGACGAAGTCGAGTGGTATGACGACCTCGTCTCCTCCTGCGTGGAGAGCCTGGCCGAGCCGCCCAACACCGCCCGAGACATCATCCGAAAGCTCTTCCTGCACCTCTTTCGCCTGGTTTTGCACGACGCCTCGCTCGACTCGGACGCGTATCGCCAATACGAGTCCCTCGGAAAGAGGCTCGCCAGGCTGCGCAAATCCGATCCGACACTCCCCTACAACCCCGTCCTCGCATATCGGCATCTCGTCCTGCGAGGTAAGCCAGTCAGTGACGGAAGGCTGCCCTCGGAGATTCCAAAGCGCCACCGTTGGTTCCTTGAGCGTGCGGAGATGGAGCAGATCATCGAAGCGATGGAAGTGGCATGATGGCCGGTCCGCTCGGGCCAGGAAGAGCGCCGAGGGAGCCGCAGCCCCCAAAAGCCTACCAAAATCTTGTCACGATGAATATCTATCGGCGTTTGCTGCGTTATAGGTAATAGCTGGCGTGGGGTTCTGTTTTGCGGTGTGGGGTCTTTTTTCGGCGGCGAGTCTGACTGACGGGTTGGGTGTCTCTGGTGGTCGGTGTTGTGTTCCTGTGGTTTCTTGTGAACGGAGGATTGCCTATGCAGTGGGAGTTCGAGGGTGTCGTTCTGGAGAACTGTGCGGTCGTGTTTCGTACAGCAGAGCCGTTCGGGGAGCTGTCCAACATGCACAATGGCTTCCCGTTGCGGGTTGGTGGGCGAGTCTGGAAGTCGAGCGAGGCCTTGTATCAGGCGTGCCGGTATCCCCACCGCCCCGATTGGCAGCTCGAGATCTGGAAGGCCCCTCATGCCATGCGAGCCAAGATGGCTGCGAAGAAGGAGGGCCGGCGCCATCATTCCCGGCCCGACTGGGATGTTGTGCGAGTGAGCGTCATGCGTTGGTGCCTGCGTTTGAAGTTCCGTCAGCACCGTGACCGGCTGCTGGAGGTTCTGGCTCGGTCCGAGGGACGGGCGATTGTCGAGCGTTCGAGGCGGGATCGGTTCTGGGGCGCGGTGCTGGAAGCCGATGGCGTTCTGCGAGGCGAGAATTGGTTGGGGCGGCTCTGGATGGAGCTTCGGGATGAGGTGCTCGAGGGTGTCCAGCCGGCCGCCCACCTTGAAGCGAGCAGCGTGCCTCGGCCCGAGGCGGTGGAGCTGGCTATTTGAGTCGGTGATTCCCCGCGGGACGGCGGCGGCCTGCCGGCTGCCGCTGTCCCGTTCGGGACGCCTTCGCGACTGGCGCCTCTATCTCAGGCGAGACGGAATCAATCCTCTTTCGAAGAAAGGCCTGCCGATGAAGAAGTTCTTGGTTGCCCTGTACCTTTGTGAAGGCGGTATCACGGAGATCAACTTTGATCGTGCCAGCATACCGCTCGTGCGTCTTTTCTCAGGCGAAGTCGAAGCGCGCGACGAGAAGTTCGCAGCCATCCAAGCGTGGATCGACAACGTGGGAATGTATCGCTGGGACTTCCTTGTACGCGTCGATGCTCCTCTCACGATACGCAAGGCACACATCGATCCACACGTCATCGCGGAAATGGTGATCTCACTCCCCTTCGGCGGCTACGTGAACGGTTGCTACGGCAGGACGTATCTGTTGGATAATATGGTCGAACGGTGGCTGATGTGTGTCTGCGATCCTGAAGCCGAAGAAATCGCATAGGGTCAGTGACGCGGTCGTGTCGTAGGCCGCTGAGCTCCCGTCCGCGATCTCGCCGCATTGCCACACGTTGCGACGAGAAACCCCATTGCGTATTTTTCACACAACACTGTGACAACTGTCTTCCTTAGTTCAAAGGAGTTATCGATGAGATTGGAGGAAATAGTGATAGACAACTTACGGAAACTGAGGCGCCTTATCAGCGTGCGTCGGATGGATGACGCTGAAGAAGCTGCATGCAAGATTGTCAAGTACATCTTTGAAGATGCTCCGGTGCTCGGTTTGGACTTAGACGGCACGATTGACGAGGCGCCGGAGTTCTTCAGATTGCTCAGTCGCATATGGCCTGGACGTGTCGTCATTATCACGTGCCGGCTGGACGAAGATAAGGCTCGAGCCGACGCAGACAAGTTCGGTGTATTCTATGACGAACTCGTTACGGTCAGAAAGCTCGAAGATAAGGCGGAAGCCATTGAGCAAACAGGTGTCACTGTCTATGTCGATGACCAGGACGAGTGTTTGATGGACATCCCCATGGACGTCACGGTCTTGAAGATCAGGAACGAAGGAAACTTCACGGACGGTAAGTGGCTCTATTCAGGCCGTACGGGCAAGCAGATTTGTTGACGTCCGTCGCCTCTGTGGGTGCGTCGCGTTGCGCCGAGCGCCGTCACGTTCGTTCGTGACCGCTCGGGTGCAACCGACGACCCAAACCCGTCGGTCTCCCGTTTTCAAACCTTGGGCGGGAGATCGTCCGGGAGTTCCGTTTCCCGCTAGAGCACACCGTGCGGACAATCAATGCACACAACGTTAGGAGTGAGAATCCATGGTTCAACTGAAATACTTCGGTGACAGCAGAGACTATTTCAAATATGACCTGATAACCTATCTGCTCCAATGCGGCTATCTGCTCCAATGCGGCATTGTCTCAAACTACGTGTTTGTTCCAATGCTGACACGGCATCGACATGATGGTGAAGGGAGCAAAGAACCTAGATACATCCCCGGCAAATCGAAGAACTTGCTAGCCTTCATCAACAACTGCAAGTCGAAAGATCTAGGCCATTGGCAAACCTGGTTGAAGCATCACGTGCACTCTTACATCACACTTCACCCGGTAAATCAGATGTTTTTTGAAGATGCGAATAGACATAGGTACTGGGAGGCTTTCGACGACGCGTTACGAACACAGAATGCTCTCATTTTTGTTGACCCCGATACAGGCCTAGAAACTGGCGCACGTTCTTACTTGCGGAGAATGGGAAGGGAAAAGTACATCCTCGATGAGGAACTGAAGCACCTATGTCAAAGACTGGATCCCTCGTCATTGCTCATGATTTATCAGCACTTGCCAAGAAACAGGGACATGCACAAGCAAGCGGTAGACAAGAAGATAGAGCAGGCTGTCAGAGTTTCGGGTTCTGCTTACGTGCTCGCCTATCGCGAAGATGACTTGGCATTCTTGTTCATCGTCAAAGAAAAGGAGTTATTCTCGAGATTAAGTGATGCTCTTCAGACGTATCATCAAAGGAGCGGTCACGCACATAAATCCATCCACTGGGAACCTGATGAGGTGCGCGAGCGGATGGCAACAAACGGCAAGGCACAGCCTTGTCATTGAAGTCGTGTGTGCTCGCGGCAAGCGTGCGTGAGGTTTTCATCCGGGCGGCGTAGACTGGAGACTTTCCCATACGGAGTCGTTGATATGGACACCGTGGGCGCGAGCTTCTTCCAGCCGTTGGTGTTCGGGATCGCCCGGCAGGACGATGCGATCGACGCCGGCGGCGCACGGTGTGGCGCGGATGAACTTGATGAGTTGTCGAACTTCCGCTTGAAAATGCTCGCGTCCGCCGAAAGCCTCTGGATCGAGCAGCAACAGGAAGGCGCAGTTTCCCTTGGGATTGACCGGCGTTTCGCGAGCCGTGCGGCCTCCGGAAAGTGCGCCGGCCAGGACGTCGACGACCATAGCCAGTCCGAAGCCCTTGTAGGTTTGTCGGCCACCGAACGGGAGGATCGTACCTGGCGGTTCTCGATAGAGAACGTTCGGATCGGTGGTAGGGCGGCCTTCGGCGTCGAGCAACCATCCTTCGGGGCAGCGAGTACCGGCGATCTGATGCACGCGCACCTTTCCTTCCGCCGTCACGCTGGTGCTGAAATCGAGCACCAATGGATGGGGAGAGGCGGGAATGCCATAGGCGATAGGATTGGTGCCAAGTCGCGGAGCGGTGCCGCCGGGTGGAGCCATGCGCCGAGCAGCGCCGTGCGTGTTCGCCACAAGGTGCGCGACAACACCGGCTTGCGCAGCCAACTCGCAATACTCGCCGAGCCGTCCGATGTGACCCGAGTGGCGAAGGGTGGCGGCGACGACACCGGTTTCCTCGACGCGCTCGAGTGCCTTTTCGAGCAGCCGTCCCATCTGCACACGTCCGAACCCCCAGTTCCCGTCCGCCGCGATCGTCGCGCCTCGATCTTGGAAGATGGCCAGATCGACGCCGGTCGCCAATTCGCCTTTCCGGAGCATCTCAAGGTAAAAGGGGATGCGCATGACACCATGGGAGGAATACCCCAGGGCATCGGAAAGCGCAAGACTCGGCCCGACGATGGCGGCATCTTCGGCGGAAACACCACCGTTTTCGAGTAGCGAAGTTGCTCGCTCGGCAAGTTCACCAAGGGGAATGATCGGCATGGCTAGCTGCGACAACAGGAACGGGCACTTGGCGGGATCGGACCGGACGGCTACCAGCGGGATTCTATGCGAGTTCCTTGCAAAGCTTGACTTCGTTCCTTGCGGGCTTGGGCGCGTTCGACCGTCCATGTACTCCGGCACTGAGATGGGTTCGATCTTCGGCGCCCAGCATAGCACAGGTCCGACGTTAGCGGCAGTTGAGTCTGCCCCGACGAGACCCTTTGTCCAGTCCCAATGGGAGAAGTCGCATAATTAAAGGTGTCCTTTCGGTGAGCGTGTGGTATCTGCGAGAAGTCGATCGTCGCATCGGCGAAGTTTCGGATCGCCATGTCATCGGCCATACGTCTGACAAAGCCGGAAGCGCGTCGGTGAGAAAGAGTCATGAGCAAGCACCTTGTCTCAAGAAAAGTGATTCTGCTGCCGCACGGTGCGGCAGGCGATCTCTTCTTTCAAGGATGCTTGCGCATGCTCACCAGCGCAAATCGATTTTATCGGAACAACCCCTACGACCCCTCGTGGGGCACGGCACGAAGTACGGGACAACTGCGACTACGGCCATGCCGATAGGCCATGGGCATCATTAGGCATCCCAAGAGAGTGACGCACTCATGGCATCAGACGTGTCCTTCGAGTGCGCAGCCAGTCGGCTGAGAACGAAGATGGTGACGCTCAACATGTCACGCCGTGCCAACAGCCGCGATTAAGTTCAACACCGAAATTGTTTTGGTTCACCGGGAATTGGAATTCCGGAACGGACGTGTTAGTAACTGACGGAAGCGCATCCTGCGAAGACGTCGCACCATCCTGCTGCGAAGGTTTATCGCATTTGGGCCGAGCCAACAAAGTGTGTATTGGGGCGGAAGGGGAGCGGCGCTCGCCACCGCCCAGCCTGTTGTCTTGGCCCCCGGACAGCGCTCACACCACCCTGCGGGCAGTGCCGGCACTTCTGCGTTGCCCTATCCTCTGCCGGGAAAAATCGCATTGTACAACTCCCTCGAGCATCAAGCAACGTTTCGAACCTGTGCGCGGCGAAGCTGACGCTGCTTACGGGCGGCTTCCAGCTTTCTATTTCGCCCGGCGAAAATTGCGTCTTCATCTCCGGCTAGCTTGTCCAGCGGCGTGAATCTCACTTTCGGTAAGACGGTATCCCCCGCGTCGTTGCTGTGATCCAGCCTAGCCACGGCTTCGGGTGGAATTGGACGAACTTCGAAGATCCGAATTGGAGTATGGCGCAGGCCCCGACAGCAATAATTGCCAATGGTCCTCCAGCCGTTGGCACGCTGAGTGACAACATGGCAACCCGTGTGTCTTTACAGTTGTCGTGACTTCGAACCCGGTTAGTTCGAATCCGAGTCCGACTCGACCTTCTGAAGCAGTCCTTCGATCTGCTGTCCGCCTAGGCCGGGGAGCCATTGCAGGGTCATCCGATCATCCCACTCGGCCGCCTCGCGACGCAACCGCCACATCACTTCGGGAGACGCGGCAAATGTCGCCGGCACGATCAAGACATTCCGGCGGCGCTGTCCGTGGAGTTTCTCGAGCACCTTGGCTAGGCTGCGCTCTCCAACTCCGGTCACGATGCGCAATCGATGGAATCGACTCGCCGCCGCCAGCGGATCGTGTTGCTCCAACTCGAGCCACGCGGCTACGTCCTCGGAGTTCTCCGTCCCTTGATCCGAAGACAACACCAAGACGGTCGTGCCGCCGAACGGCCCAGGACAGCGAGGTACGGCACCAGGCCGGCGAAGCAACTCCGGCGTAATGCGAGGCTCCCACCGAGGCTGCTTCTCCGACGAACCAGCGACCACGCGCAACCTCTCACCCGTACGTTCGGCGTGCCGCAACGCTTGCAAACGCCCCCAAAACCGAGCCCGTGGCGTGTCGACCGGGACGACCAACACGCCCGCAGAACGGTCCTCCGAATCTACCTCACCACCGGAAAGTCGCCCTAACTCCGATTCCAACAGGCGGTCGACATCCGCCCGACCTTCCGGAACCGCTCGCAAACGCGTTCCCAATCCTTCGCGGCCATAGGCGTCGAGCTCGCCCTGCCACCAAGTGCGCTGCGGCTCTTCGGCGACAACCACAAGACGTCGCTGCGGCATCGGATCGTCGCCCCAAAACTCCTTCAACGGAAGGGGCAAGTCCTTCAACTTTGAAGCTCGCCGAGGCAACACGGCCAGAAAGTCGGCCGACAGCCGATCGG
>WFWZ01000006.1 GCA_015490875.1 Planctomycetaceae bacterium | reverse complement strand
GCGGCGGGCAGCCGGTGAGAGTCAAGAGCCACACGATGAGTAGCCAACGGGTGAGCACGCGAGCTGGAAATCCCGACGTCGTGGAACGGAGCGTTGAGGCCATGGACGAACCTACGGATGCGCAGTCGCTTTGCGGATGGGGAGCATCCCTTCACCGGAGCTCTTCCTATCATTTTGGCAGATTGTGGGCGGCCTCACTAGAATACGTTATGATTGGGGCGTCACGGCGGTAACATCTATTCCAGAGGCGTATGCCACTATCGGCCAGTGCGAGGAGTCATGGCGATCCGAGTCGAGTTTTTTGGCACTGTTCAACGGCGAGCGGGCGTGGCCGAAACGGCGCTCGTGCCGATTGAGGGGAAGATGCGTCTAGGGGAAGCTCTGGCAATCCTGGCGGCTCGATTCCCCAGCCTTTCCGGGTATTGCCTCGAAGGCAACCGCATGGCCGAAGGCTTTGCCGCGTGCATTGACGGCAAGATCTTTGTCGACGATGCGAACTACGAGCTGGAAGACGGTCAGACGCTGCTCATTCTCTCCTCCGATGCGGGTGGCTGAAACGTGTGTGGGTAGCGAAGCGGAGCGGTATGACAATCGAAAGCGAGAGTGAGAATCTGTGAAGGGCGAAGGAGTAGACAACATGAGACATTACCAACGGGATTGGTCGGCAGCGGGGCATCGGGCATCGCGAAGCGCTAATGAAGGAAACGGTAGAGGAGCCCAGGTTCGCTTTCGGCTTGGAATCTGTCTGGCCGTGTGGCTCTTGGCGGGGCTCGTTGCGGTCGCCGCACCTCCCGGCGACTCGGGGAAAGTGAAATCCAAGGGCAAGTCTCCCAAGGCGAAGGAGAAACAGCCCGCCAAGATCGCCGTCTTTCGTTTGCGCGGCACGTTGACCGAGACGCCCACCTCCGAAGATTCCGGCTTGTTCGGCGAGGCTTCGGGGACTCCCCTTTATCGGCTCGTGCAGCGCATCAATCGTGCTGCGACCGACAAGAATGTGGCAGCCGTTGCCTTCGTGCTGGAAGGATTCTCGTGCGGACCGGCTCAAGCCGAAGAACTTCGCGCGGCGATGGCTCGAGTGCGCCGCCGCGGCAAGCCGGTCTATGCGCATGGCGACTCGCTCGGTATGCGCGATTACGTGCTCGCGTGCGGCGCGAACCGCATCAGCGTCGTGCCGACCGGTGACATCCAAATCATGGGGTTGTACGGCGAATCTCTCTATTTGCGAGGACTCTTCGACCTTCTGGGCATCGAACCCGATTTCACGACTTGCGGCGAATACAAGAGCGCGGCGGAGATGTTCACGCGCTACGGCCCGAGCGAGCCGGCCCGTCGCAACCGCGAATGGCTGATGGACAGCCTCTATGACACCATGGTGGCACAAATTGCGCAGGGCCGAGGCGTTTCAGAAACGATGGTGAAGCGGTGGATCGATGAGGGGCTGTACACGGCGGAGCGTGCTGAGAAGGCCGGAGTGATCGACGCCGTGGAGCATCGTCAGGACTTCGTCTCCTTTCTGAAGAAGACGCACGGCGAGGACGTACGGCTCGATCTACGCTACGGCAAGAAGGCGAAAAAGGAGGTCGATTTCTCTTCTCCCTTCGGGTTGCTGAAGTTCTACGCCGAGCTGCTGGCGCCGAAGAAGGAACGCTCGAGCCGCTCGAGTATCGCCATTGTCTACGTGGACGGCCCGATCGTTCCTGGAAGCTCCAGCGGCGGTTTTCTCTTCGGCTCCGAACAGACCGCTTACAGCACACCGATCCGCAAGGCACTTGACCGGGCTGCGGAAGACGATTCGATCAAGGCTGTCGTTTTGCGCATCGATTCGCCGGGCGGATCGGCGGTCGCCAGTGAGATCATCCTGGATGCGACACGCCGAGTAAAGGCAAAAAAGCCTTTCGTCGTGTCGATGGGAGATGTCGCTGGGAGTGGCGGCTATTACGTCGCGTGTGCCGCCGACACGATTTATGCGGACCGGTCGACGATCACCGCTTCCATCGGAGTCGTCTCGGGCAAGCTGGCGACCAAGGCGATGTGGCGTCGGTTTGGTGTGCACTGGGAGGCGTCGTCGCGAGGCCGTCGAGCGGGGATGCTACTGTCGTCTGAACCCTTCACTGACGGGGAAAAGGAACAGCTCCAAGCGTGGATGAACGAGGTGTACGAGGTCTTCCAAGGCCACGTCCGCGCCTCGCGGGGAGATCGACTGAAGAAAGACCTGGCCGAACTCGCCGGGGGGCGGGTCTTTACGGGTGCTCAGGCGCTCAAGCTGGGACTCGTCGATCGGCTCGGTACGCTGCACGACGCCATCGGTTATGCGGCCCAACTGGCGAAACTTGAAGAGGGTTCCTACGACGTTCGCGTCCTGCCAAAGCCGAAATCCTTCTTCGAGGTGCTCTTTGGAGAGGATTTGGACGAGGAGAAGGAACTCGAGCTGCAGATGGCTCGGCCGACAAACGGGGCCCAGCTGCTGGAGATCTGGAAGCGCCGCGACCCGGCGGCCGCTCGGTGGCTCACTGGACTTCAGGCCACCGACCCGGCTCGATTTGCCGCCGTCTGCGAGGCGTTGCGGCAGGTGGAGTTGTTTCAGAGCGAGCGGGTGCTGTTGACGATGCCTTCGTTCCTCGTGTGGTAGCTCGGCAGAGGGGGCCATGGCGGTCCATGGCGGGTTCGGCGCCGGAAAACGACTCCTCAAGGGGTTGAGCGGTGTTGGATGGAATAGCGGGTGTGGCCGGAGCGACCTTTGGTGGTCAGCTCCGGTGGCACGTGCTAAAATAGGGAACGCCGGTGGACGGTTGAGCGAGCCGTCCCTGGCTCCCGCCTGACACCTGTCGGAGGGTGTCACCCCATCCCACCTCACGGAGTCCTCG
>WFWZ01000005.1 GCA_015490875.1 Planctomycetaceae bacterium | reverse complement strand
TCGGAGGGCCTCCAGTTCCAGGGGACAGCGACGCCCGGCTCGTGGGACCCACTTCCCACAGGCGTTCCTACCAAGTTGGACGCACCAGGCCGCGGTCCGGTTCCCTGCGGAATGAAAAAAATGGCTGCCAAAGGGTTGAAGGCGATCTGCGATGGCGTTTGTGGTTAGACGCTATCGAATAGGACCTAGAGGACATATGCGACCTATAGGAAGGATCGGACCGACAGGGCGGGAACAGTGGAAGCGGGCGATGCAGGAGGGCTCACGGCTACGCACGGGCAACCGAACTCGCCGTTGTGTCTACGATGCCCCATCTCTATTCCGCGGGATTGGCTCGCGGGGCTTCTTGAAAATACCTGAGCTTGCCGGCCATCGCGTTGGCGCGTTCGGGGTATTGTTGGATCAGGTTGCGGCGTTCTCCGGGATCCTGGTCGAGCCAATAGAGTTGTCCTTGCGGTGCATTGCCCAACTCGATATTGACGTTGCGGTTGACCTTGGGACCTCGCCGAGGCGGGATGTACTTCCAGCTTCCTTCGCGAAGCGCGATGCCGCGTGCGTGTTCGACGAGGTAGTCTCGCCCTTGGCGGCTCTGCCCCAACAGCGCCGGCAAGACGTTCTCGCTGTCAGGCCCTTCCCCAGGCGCCAGGTCGACCTCGAGCAGCGAGGCGAGTGATGCCATCAAGTCGACCTGGGAGACAAGAGCGTTGCTTACGCCGGGGCGAACCTGCCCCGGCCACCGCACGATGAACGGCACGCGCGTGCCTCCTTCGAAAATGCTGTACTTGCCGCCTCGCCAAGGCCCGGCCGGGCGGTGGTCTCCGAGTCTCTCCACCGACTGATCCCGGTAGCCGTCGTCGACAACCGGACCGTTGTCGCTGGAGAAGATGACAAGCGTGTCGTTCGCGATGCCCCATTCGTCGAGTGCCTCGAGAAGTTTTCCCACGCACCAGTCCATTTGGACGAGGCAATCGCCGCGAGGTCCCATGGGGGTGGAGCCGGAAAATCTGGGATGAGGTACGCGCGGGACATGGATGTCATGCGTGCTGAAGTAGAGAAAGAACGGCTTGTTTTGTTCGCGACAGGAGCGCAGGAAGGCCAGCGCCTTCTCGACGAACGTATCTGCCATTTCCTCGTCTTTCCACCGAGCCCGCTTGCCTCCCGTCATGTAACCGATCCGGCTGATGCCGTTGATAATCGTCTGGTCGTGCCCGTGACTGGGGTGCATCTTGAGAAGCTCCGGGTGGTCCCGGCCGGTCGGCTCATTGCCGATCGGCTTGCCGAAACTGACGCGGATCGGGTCGTTCGGATCGAGATTCACCACGCGGTAGTTTTCGACATAGACGCACGGGACGCGATCGCCGGTAGCCGGCATGAGAAACGCGTAGTCGAAACCGAGTTCCAGAGGGCCCGGTTTGAGTTCCCCATTGAAGTCGACCGGCGCCTTGCCCAGTCCCAAATGCCACTTGCCGACGACTCCCGTCCGGTAGCCGGCGCGTTGGAAGACGTCGGCGAGCGTCGTGCGATCGGGGTCGATGATGAGTGGTGCGTCGCCTCGAGCGACTCCAGTTCCCTTCTTCCGCCATGCGTAGCGCCCGGTCAGGAGTGAATACCGCGATGGTGTGCACGTGGCCGAACTGCAATGGGCGTCGGTGAACCGCAGCCCCTCGCGAGCCAATCGGTCGACATTCGGTGTCTGGACTCGCGTGGCTCCGTAGCAGGAGACATCGCCGTAACCGACGTCATCGGTGTAGATCAGCAGGACGTTGGGCTTGGCGGCTTGCGCAGCTTCGAGCACGCCCAGCATGGCAAAGACAAGGGCGAGACCGAGGACCGTGAATCGCGAAATGAGGTTCGACATGGACTGCCTCTTCGTTCGAGAAATGCATTCGAGAAACTGCACTTTAGGCGATCGTGTTCCAAGGTCAAGCAGGACATCTACGCAGGTCAGGCTTTCCACTCTGGCGAAATCCAACGTAGGTCAAGCTTTCCAGCCTGACAGCACGTAGGTCAAGCTTTCCAGCCTGACAGCACGTAGGTCAGGCTTTCTAGCCTGACGGAATCGGGATGAAACATTGCGCCGACAACGTTCAGCGTGCAAGACGCACCGACCTGCGAAGGCTGCGGGAATGCAAGGCCACAGATGCAATCCTTGGGAACTTTCTCCACGGATGACGCGTCTATGCTTGTCAGGTGGACTTCTCATCGATTTCGGCAGAGTCGACCGGGCTGTCGGTATGCTGCGGGACGTGTGTCGCCAGAGTGAGCAACATCATGAACAAAAGTTTCGTAGGGGGATTCCGTTCGCGGTCTCCCCGATCTTCGTCGCTTGCCTTTGCCGTGTCTCTTTTGCTGCTGGCTGTGCTTGGTTCCAGTGGCTGCCTGGGACTGCCTCGAGCCGAGGGCCAAGAACCGGCAGGCAGTCCGCCCTCCTCGAGTGACCCGCCCCCCTCCCCTGCTC
>WFWZ01000004.1 GCA_015490875.1 Planctomycetaceae bacterium | reverse complement strand
GTTCACAACTACCTGAAGGCAACGGGCTTCAGGCTGGGATTGCTGACGAACTTCGGTCATTATCCACAACTCGAATGGGAACGGATTGTACGCTGATTCCAGCTCATGCCCTATTTCCCTTTCGTGTTTTTGGTGTCTTTCGTGGTTGTGCTTGGGATTTGAACCACGAAACACACGAAATACACGAAAAGGTGGGGATGTGGGTTGTCGGATGGAGAGATTGATCCAAGGGTCGTGACAACATCGGAAATGCGCTGTGCCATAGGACTGTCAGAGGAGGCACCTTGAGGAGATTCCGGCTACTGCTTTTCTTTCTTTACGCCTCCGATGCCGATCGTCACATTCGACTGCGTTCCGTACTTCTGAGGTTTGCCAAGCGACAGTTGCCAGCGGTCGAACGCCGCCTTGGCAAGCCACTCTGCTTCAGCAACCCCGCCGCGGTGCGCGGCTTTCGCCAACTCGTGAGCCTTTTGGAAATCGGCGGGCCGCGTCCCGTGTTGGAGGATCATCGCGGCCGCGTAGGCCGTGTGCGGCTTTAGCGAGGGATCGGATGCGAGCAACTCCCTTGTCTGTTCGAGCCGCCACCGGTCACGCCACGGCATCGTGACAAACCGGCCGCTCCACCGATCACTTTGATCTGAAGTAAGCATGGCGGAGAACTGCCGGTCGATGGGAGTATCCTTGGGCAACGTCGCGGGAGGCGCCGCCAGCCCGCTACCGACCATCCCCGACGCGGCGATGGCAACGACCTTCAACGGGCCGGTGAACAAGCCCGTTTTCGGCCTCCATCGTCGGAACCCCGCCGCGAAGACAAGCCACCACACAAGGTAAAGTCCAAGAGCAACCAGGGATAGCCAGAGGGCAATGGCCAGCATGACCAGTGACGCGAGGCCCGCTAAGTCGAACAGGCCGCCGACGAGTGCGCTGCCAGCGAGAACGATCAGCCAAAGGACAGTTTTCTTTTTCATGGATCCCTATTCGTGGATGAGTTGTGGATCTTGGTAGTTGAGTTCGGTCCAAAGGGCGAAGGTGCGCGCAAAGACCCGATGTACGCCAAGGCGTTGGTCTTGCGCCAAGGTGAGACGACGGTCGTCTTGATCACCGTCGATGCCGTGGCGATCGGTGAGATCGGTTACATCGGCAACGACTACATGGAAAACGTCCGTGGCGAGCTGGCTCGACGGTATCAGATTCCACCCGAGTGCGTCCTCGCGAATGCCAGCCACTGCCACGGCATCGTGCGTCGGGATGCCGATCGACTCAGCGTGCAAGCGGTCGAGCAAGCGCTGAAGAACCTTGTGCCGGTACGCATCGGCGTCGGTACCGGCACGGAAGATCGCGTTTCCGAGAACCGCAGATTGAAACTCAAGGATGGACGTGAGACCGACGTGCGGCACGCTTACGCACTCGTACCCGACTCGCAAGTCGTCGGTACCGGACCGATCGACCCGGAAATCGGCATCCTGAAACTCGACCGGCTCGACGGAAGTCCGTTTGCCGTCGTCTACAACTTCGCATGCCATCCCATTCAGGGCGTGCCCGGAGGTGCCAACACGGCCGACATGACCGGCATTGCTTCTCAAGTGATCGAAGATGCCTTGGGACACGGGGCGGTCGCTTTCTTCCTCCAAGGCTGCGCCGGCGACATCAACCCGGTCTACTACAATCACTTCTTCGACTCGCCAGGGGCCCCCACCTGCCATTCCAGGATTCCCCCGGAGAATCCCTCTTGGAGTTGCACGACGATGCGCAATCCGTCGGTGCGCACCGGGCGGAACCGCTGTCGATTGAAACGGTCGGCAGTAATCGGATCGGACTCGATCACGTCGACCGGCACCCATCGGCCGTCTTTGCGGTATTGCACACTCCAGTGGCGAGGCAGTCGGCAGCGGCCCACACCGGTATCGTCGAACCAGTAGACAGCCACCTGGTCGACCTCGGTCGGTTCAGCCAGGTCATATTGAACCCACTCGGTCGTCCCCCGATGATCCCACCAGGTGAATCGAGGAAGATTCTGGTCGCTGGAACGCTTGGGAAGACGCTGGTCGTGGAGTGCCGCTACCGTGTCACTGACCCAGCAATGAGAAGCACTCGGGCGAGCCTTCGAGGCGATGGTTGGAATGGGAGGCGGTTCGACCAGATCGGGGGAGCGCGGCAGCCAAACGGCCATCTCGTTGGCGCCTCGATGGCACCAGACCTCATAGGGCACCATGGTTAGGCGAGTCGATCGTTGTTTGAGGTTTCCCTTTTCGGTGCGCACGATTCGCCCTCCCTTGGCCAAGACAACGGTAATGCCTCCGAGCTGCTTCGGGCGATACTCGGCACGCAGTGGTGCCGTGTCGGGAAGCCACAAGTCCCGCACGCGGCCGCCGTGGTCGACGCCTTCCACGCAGTAGACCATCGGGCCTCGCACGACCGCCACGCGCCCGCGATCGGCTTCCACTTTGGGATCGGCCCAGACACGCCGCGGCGTCATCGGCAACTCCAGCCGCACGCGATCTCCGGCCCGCCACGTCCGGTCGATCACGGCATAGCCTCGTTCCAACGGAGTCTCAAAGGGCTGTCCGTTGACCGTAAGTTTCCAGGAGGAAGTATTGGTGTCGGCAAAGCGATACAGGTTGCTGGGAAGGACGTGGCCGCGAGCCCAACCGGGGATGCGTAATCGCAACTTCCAGCGAGTTTCGCGCTGCGGCGTCACCGTCACGGTCACCTGGCCGCTCCAGGGATAGTCCGTTTCCTGTTGTACCTTGACGGCAGTTTCCCCGACGGAACATTCACCGGTGCCACTCGCGTAGAGATTGACATAGAGGCTGTCCTCGGTGACGGCATAGAGGTAGCCGGGCACCGACGGCAACGTGCGGACGATGTTGGTGGGGCAGCACGAGGTGCCAAACCAAGGCTTGCGATCGAAACTGCCATGGTTGAAGGGAAAGACCATGTCGCAGGCGAGCGGGTTGGGATAGAAGAAACGATCTCCCTTGAGGGATACGCCGGCGAGGACGCCGTTATAGAGACTCCGCTCGAGCACATCGATGTACTTGGCATCGCCGTTCAGTAGAAACATCCGGTGATTCCAAAGAACCATGGCGATCGAGGCGCACGTTTCGTTGTACGCCATCAAGTTGGGAAGCCGATACGGGCCGGCATATCCTTCACCGGCACCCTGTTGACCGACACTTCCGGTCAGATACATTTTGGTCTCGACGACGTCGTGCCATATCGCGTCGAGCGGCTTTCGGTAGGAGGGGTCTCCCGTCATGGCCGCGATGTCGGCCACCGCTGCATAGAAATAGCCTCCTCGCACGGCGTGCCCGACCGCTTCGCGTTGCTGCGTGATCGGCTCGTGGTCTTGAGCGTACGTCCCGTAGAGCCTCTTTCGGCCTTCTCGTCGCCCTCGCTGATCCACGAAGAACTTGGCCAGCTCGAGGTAGCGACGATTCCCGGTGACTCGGTAGAGTTTCACCAGTCCGATCTCGATTTCTTCGTGGCCGGGCACATCTTTACGCTGCGTCGGCCCAGGTCCGAATTCGCGAGCCACCAGGTTGGCACTGCGTATGGCCACCTCGAGCAGCGAACGTTTTCCCGTGGCTCGGAAATGAGCCACGGCCGCTTCGTACAAGTGCCCGATGTTGTAGAGTTCGTGGCTGTGATCGAGTTTCGACCAGCGAGGAGCCTTGGCATACGGGTTGTCGGCGCCGGAAGTCTTCACAGTATAGAGGTAGCCGTCCGATTCTTGAGCGGCAGCGATCTTCGCGATGAGTCGATCGAGGTACTCGTCCAGTTGCCGGTCGTAACGGATGGCCAGCGTGTAGGCGGCGCCTTCGATGACTTTGAAAACATCCGAGTCATCGAAGCGGATGCCGCGAAAGCCGGCGGGGTTGCGCTCGGCCGCCGCTTCGAAATTTCCGATGCGACCAGTCTCCTCACAGCGTCGGAAGCAAGCCGGCAACGTCACTTGCCGGTTGGTTTCGATTCGGGGAGCCCAGAACGTGTCGGATAAGTGCACTTTTTCGAATGAGACCGGACGGATGGGGTAGCCGGGCTGCTCCGCCCGCACTCGAGGCGGGCTCCCCACGTTTACGAGTGGCGTCATGAGAATCAGGCACCATCCGAACCAAGGTGCCATCGGCTGCAAGGCAGTCATCAACGCTGTGCTCCCAATGCGTCGAAGGTGGATCGGAGAGACACGAGCACCGATACCCGTGCCAGGGACGCTGCCATTATAGAGGCTGCTATCTGGAAAGAGCCACCGACTAGTTGTGCGGCGTCGCGCGAGTGTCGGCAAGTCGTCGGATCCGGGATGCAAGGAACTGGTGGTCGGCGCTGAAAAGGCGCAAAAACGCCAGGAGGACGACGCCAACCGTCCCGAGTGCCGTAGCGGAGGCGACCATGAACATGATGACAATTTGGTACTTGACCGCTTCGATAGGGGACATGCCCGAGACGAGTTGGCCGGTCATCATCCCGGGTAGACTGACAACCCCGACGACCATCATCGAGTTGATAATAGGTATCATGCCAGTGCGCACCGCATGCTGGATGGGGCGTCGAGCGGCTTCCCAGCGGGTCCCTCCGAGACTCAGCCAGGTTTCGACTTCACGGCGTCGCGTCACGAGTGATTCGGTCAGAGTGCTCAAGCCGATCGAGATGCCATTGAGCGTATTGCCCAGCACCATTCCCAGGAGCGGAATCGCGTATTGCGGCTGGTACCAATGCTGGATTTCTTGGAGGACTGCGAGGAGCACGTAGCCCGTAACGAACCAGGAACTGACCCAGACCGAGATCAGGGTGTTGATCCAGATGCCGGGATAGCGGTGTTCGTTACGGCGCACCGCAGTGGCGCCGGCGATCGCCGTCATCAAGCACGCCAATGCCATGACCACGTACCAGGCTTCCAAGCCGAAGACCCACTCGAGCACCCATCCGACCAGGAGCAACTGAACGATGGTTCGAAGAGCGGCGATGGCGAGGAGACGTTCCATCTTGAGCTGGAGCATGATGGAGACGGCGCCGTTGACGACGATGAGCAGCGCAGCGAGGGCGACTTGTCCGTAGGTGAGTTCAACGTAATTCGGCATCGGTCTCCTCGACGAGTTGCCCTTCTTTCATTCGAAGGGTGCGATCGGCGACACGTTGCGCTTGCCGGGCATCGTGCGTCACCCAAACCAGAGCGCGTTCAGCGGGTGCCTCTTCGATCCACCGTTGGACTAGCAACTCGACATCGCGCGTAGCCTGCGGATCGAGGGCCGATGTCGGTTCATCCAGAAGAAGGACTTCGGGGTCGATCTGGATTGCGCGAAGCAGCGCCGTGATTTGTTGCTCGCCACCGGAAAGCGTATTCAGCCGCTTGATCAAGAAGGAGGCATCGCGGCTGAGGAGGTTCAGCCACTGGAGCATGCGGGTTCGATCGTAACGTCGTTGACGGTGGACCGCCAGTTGGTAGACGGCTCGCCAATTCTCTTCGACCGTTCCTTCCAGCAGAGCCGGCTGCTGGTGGAGGTAGACGCATCGGCTTCGAAACAGGGGAACCGCATCGCCATGTACGTCCTTTCCCTTCCAGCGGACGGTGCCTTCGTCGAGTCGATCGAGCATTGCGAGCGCTCGAAGCAGCAACGTCTTGCCGCTCCCGGTGGGGCCGACGAGCGCAACACGGTCACCCGGCGAGACGCGGACATGGACGTGTCGTAACAACCACCGCTGGCCGTCCTTTCGCCCGATGTCGACTCCTTCGAGCACCCTTGTGCGCCTTTACCGGAGATTACTGCTCACGATGGTAGGAACGGCCGTGCATCACGCGACGGGGGCGGTTCTGAGATCAAGAACCCCCAAACGGATCGTCACTCGATCCGGGATTGGCGAATGGATCATCGTCCGCCTTATCCTCTTTCTTGGGAGGAGCACCGAAGGGGTCTCCGTCTGCCGGAGCTCCAAATGGGTCTTCTGGTTTTTCAGGCTGGGTGGCGGGCTTCTTCGGCGGTTGCTTGTCCTTCTCGGCTCCCTCCTTCTTCTCTTTTTTCTCGCGTCCCCAGTGCATCACCGGCCACTCATTGGCGATTTCATGGACGCACTGCAACAGCCCTCGCGTCGTGCCGACAAAGAGCCGGTCGGTGTAGATGTTGGTAAAGGTCAGGTCGAGCTCTTCGGTGTGGAAGGTCGCGAGGCGGTTGCCGTTTTCGGCGTCGAGCACCACCATGCGTTTGGCTCGATCGAGTGCATAGACGTGCCGGTCGGTCGCCGCGACGAATCGCCCGATCTGCCGAGTGTTCCACAGAGCCTGTCCCGTATCAAGATCGACCGCGTGCATTCCCATAACATCGGTGACAAAATAGACGCGGTTATCGATCGGGATCGGCTGCTGGTAGGTCCAATCGCCGGTTGGATAACGCCAGCGAATGTGCGGAGGAGTCGGGTCCATCGAGTAGAGCGTACCGTGCCGCGTAGCATAAAGAATCGTATCGGGTGGAAGATAGACCGGCGAGTGCGACACGACGTCATCCACCTCGATGTAGTATTCGACGTTCTTCGAAAGCGCCCCTGCGATCTGGAGAAACTTCGAGTTGGTAGCCCAAATCAGGCGGCTGCCGACTCTGGTGGCTGGCGTGTAGATTCTACCGAACGAGGGGAGGTAGTGGCGTTCCCGCGAAGGATCATCGATGAAGTAACTGATGACTCGTCCGGAAGCCGTCGGAACGAAGACGATGCGGTCGACGATAAGCGGGTCGACGATGGGAACATCATCGAGTGTCTTCGTCCAGAGACGCCGGCCGGTGTGCGTATCCAAGACGTGCAGTTGCAGGCCGTTGATGATCGCCACGAAGTCGTCACTCACGGCCGGCCCGATACTCACCTCGCGTGGATTCCCGACTTCGGCACGCCACAATGTCTTGCCGGTTTCGGCATCGATCGCCTGCAAAAGCGCAGCGTCGGTGAGGATATAGAGGAACATATGGGCGACAACGCGCCGCTTCACCTTCACGTCTTGAGCTCCGCGGCTTTTGACGAGTTCGGCGTACTCTTCGGCTGCTTTCTGAGCACCCTCGATGCCGAGCGGTTCGCCATAGGCATCCAATTGGCGTTCGGAGAAGACTCGTCGAGCTCCATCGGCAAGCACCTCGAAGTAGGTGTGGGCATGTTTCGAGTCGACGTGCATTTTCATGCCGACGACGCGAGCCACCGCGGGGTCGACCTGGACCGTGGTCACCCAACGCACTTTCAAGCCGTAACGACGGGCATCGGGAGGCGAAATCAGTCCGGTTACCCGGCCCTGACCGGCGACCGGCCCAACCCACGCGCCCAGCGCAGCCACCGACGCAGCGACGCAAGCCCATCGACGCAGCAGACGTGTCTTCATACCCAAAACATCCCCACCTGGTTCGAAGGAAATGGCGAATCAACTCGGAGACTCGCCGGAGCGTTCCTAGGGGGTACCAGATGCATCTCCCCCGGTTCCTCTCCCCATGTCCCGCTCCAACACACCTCCCATCATAATCACTTCTCGCGCGAAAAGCACGACTTGGAAGCCAAGTTGCCGTCCTGGACCGGTCCGTCCATGGGCCCTACCATGACTCCAGTTGACAGATATGCCCATGCGAACTCAATGACTTCCCCATTGGGGGGAGAGGAGGCAGGGGCCGATCAACCCAGGGTGGGTCGAAACCACGATGGAACACGGGAAGTCGAACAGACCGGACTGGCATGCCGCGGCCCGGACGCTCCTGGGTTATCTCAATTTTTCCTCGGGCAAGTCGGACCCCCAGAGTTATGCGGCGCTCAACTCGGTCTTTGCGGCCCTTGCGGAGGAGGACCGCGGTTCCGACGAGGATCTACCCCTGTGGAAGCGAGCCACCAGACATCTCCGCGCCGAGTGGGAGTCGCTTCGGAACGACGAATCCGGCACTTTTGGCGACATCTCCCAAGCGATGGCCGTGCTCGATCTTGTCGAGCAAGAAGTCCTTCCCTCCTATCTCGATTTCCACTCCGACCTCTTGTTTCACCAAGTCGAAGACCGCCTCTTCAGCCCGTTTTTTCTGGCTCGCACGATGGAGCTGGTTTTGCGCCAGGGAGGCCCATGGGACGAGACTCGGCGCATCGTCAATGGAACGCTTGCCCAACTGAACGACTACGTCGGATACCGTCCGCTGGCCGTGTTGGAGAAGCAGAAGACTGAGCCGTACCCCCACGAGCGTGTCGGCGTGGTGCCGGTTTACTTGCAGGACGTGGGTGTCGCCGAAGGGCCGTATCGGGAACTGGTCACTCGAGCATTGAAGTTGCTGCAAGAGACCGATCCTGATCTTCTGGAAGAAGCCTGTTTCTCGCTCGATTCCCTCCGTGAGCTGGCCGTTGATCCTCGAGCCTTCGATTTCGACCACCCCGTCAACCGGCGTCCCAATTACCAGTTCGGCGAATGGGACCCCGATCGCGTCGACCTGCGAGGCCGTTACGACCGGTTTGTCGTACGGGAAGTGACGCTTCGAGCCATGATGGAGCGGGTTGATTCGCAGCAGGGGCTGCCTCGCGAGGAACTCCTCTTCGACGCCGCCGCCGTTCTGGCCGGAACGATCCTGATGGGAGCGGGCACGAGTGGCTGGGGGCCTGGGGCCTATGGCTCGGAAGTGACACTCGGGCAGATCGTCCAGCGGATCGCCCGCTATCGAGATCAGTTCTACGAACAGTTGCTGGCTCGAGTGAAGGGAGCCCGCGCCGAGCGGCTCCGGACCGAAGCCGAGCGGCTCCAGCAGCCCTTCGGAGGCGCTCGCCAGCACCTCAATGCACAACTGGGACGGCTCCGAGCGGCCCAGCGGGAACACACCCATGTCGCACGGCTCTACGCCCGTATGGGCTTCTTCGCCGCCGCGCGCGAAGAAGCGGTGCGCGTGCCGGCTCCTTCGGCCCGCATCCTCTGCCAGCTCGATGCTGGCTCACCGCCGCTCATTCGGCTGTCGACCAGGGAGAGGTCGACGACGCGGCCACCTACCTGCCGCTCATCCGGGACCTGCTTGAACGGGGCATCGCTTGCGGCGCGATCATCGATCCCTGGAACATCCTCGGACTTGACGCCCGCTTTCCACTCTTTCCCCGCCCCGAGGACAGCGTCCACGACGAACGGGCAGACGAACTTGTGTCACTCATTCACCGCCTGTTGGGGTTGCATTCTCGCATTTGGAGCGAGGCGGCGGCTCGACACAACACGGAGTTGTGCGAAGCGGTGGCCGATCAGTTTCGCGAGACGGTCGATTGGTGGCGGCAGTACGCGGCACACGAAGTCGATGCAGTCGATGCGGTCGATCCGCTGGAAGCGTACCGCGCGGCCGAGCACGTAGCATCGGCGCTTGAGTTGTGGCACAAAGGCGGAGCGGCTACCGGGGACGTCGCCTTCTGGGCTCCCCACGCCGCCATGTTCGATTCGCCGCAGGCTTATGCATTAGTCGTCGAAGCCCTCTTGGAACGAGATGACTTCGTCGCGTCGATGGGACTGCTGATGCACTGGCTTAGCCAGGCTGACCGTGTTGGTTTGCAGCGGGACGAATACTCCTTCTTCACCTGGGTCGAGCAGTGGCTGTTGCAATTGCGAGAATCAGCACTGGCCGGCAAGATCGAAGCGTGGCCCCATGTCCGAAGACTCTTCGATTATCTTGAAGCCAACGCCGAAAGCTATTGGCGGCCCCCTCGGTTCGACCAGAGCGTCTGGACGGGTCGCCCCGAGCCTGTCGAGTCGACGGCCTCGCAGGATTCGGACGAGGAGGAGACTTGGGACGAAGAAGAGGAGCTGTTTCGCGCCGCCTATGAAGATGTCGTCTACAAGGATAGTACCGATGACGGCGTCGATAGTTCGCTGCACGACAGCGATCCGGAGGGATCGGCCGACCTGACGGGACTCGTGAAGGAAACCGAGCGGATCGAACACCGGCTCATGTTCACCAACACGATGGCCCGACTCTGGAAGTTGGCAGCGGTCACCCCCGAACTGCTCGATGGCCCCGAAGAAGAAGTGGCCGAAGCCGTGCGGCATTGGGTGCAGGAGGCGGCGGCCAACCTCGAGCCGCTGCGCGACTTGATCGACGATATCCATTCGTTGGAAGTGAGTCTCGATAACCTCGACCCCGTCTCGCTCCTGGAATATGACCGGCGGAACATGCTCCGCAACTCACTGCTTGATACTGTCATCACCGTGGCCATCGAGGCTTCCGAAGCGGTTCAGTTCCTTGCTGCGGGGGCGATCGCGTTCACGTCGATTCCGCCGGCCGATGCCCTCTCGGAAGTTCCACTTGCCGCGGATGATCAAGAAACCATCAAACTCTTTGCCTCGCTCCTGGAGCGGGACATCCGAGCGGTGCGCCGGCGCTGGCCGCGTCTCGTGGAAAGCCTCGAGACTCGCCCGCTCCTGTACGTCCCCGTCGCTCGAGGCGGGAATCCGCATGACATCGTGCAAGCAAAGATGCGGCAGCGCACGATCGAGAACCTGCTCGCGTGGATGCCTCGAGTCGGACTGTTGGCGGAAACTTGCCAGTTGATCGAGTTGGCACGTGTCACCGAACGAGCCCATCCGGTGGGGCCGGGGGCGGTGACCGAGTTCGACGAAGTCTTTCGCCACGGCTATCGGGCGCTCGTCGAAGCACTCGTCTGCTCCGCCGAATCATGGTCCGAGGAAGGACACATCCACGACGAGCAGTTTATCTTGCTACTGGAGCAGTTCACCGAGTTGCTGCTCCGTAGTTGGCTCGCCCATAGCCGGACGCTGCGTCTTTCGGTACTCGAGCGGCTTCCGCAGCATTACTGGAACCGCCTGGTGTGGTTCATCCAGCGGTATGGAGGCGATCTCTTTACCCAGCAGTTTCTCAATATTCGCAATCTTAGGGCGATCCTCCACCAAGGTGTCTCGGAGTGGCTCGATCAACTCTGCGCGTCAGACGATGCCGAACATTATCGCCTCTGCCAAGAACTCGACGTCGAAATCGCTCACCTGGATGCTGTCGACTATCTCGAGACGATTCTGGAAGCCGTTGTCGAGAACTACGCCGAGTATTGCGATTACAACCAATTGACGACGCAGTCGGACCGAGGCGAGATGCTCTATACGCTTCTCGACTTCATCCGACTGCGCACCGAATACGACCGCATTCTCTGGAAGTTGACACCCGTGATTTTGGCTCATGAAATCCTCGTGCGGCGCGGACACGAAGATGTCGCCTCGATGTGGCGCCAGGCCACCAAGCAGCGAACGCAGCGCCAGGCCCGCAACCTGCTTCGCAAACTGGCCATCTTGCAGCAGACCCACGCGATGCGCATGCCGTCGGTCATGGACCGGCTCGGCGAGCGGTTCGTCCGGTCCCTTTCGGTCGACCGCATGCGGGCCGCCGTCAAACCGGCCATCGAGGAGCGCGTTCGGGGTGAAGAGCCGAAATCGTTTCAGATCGTGCGCGAGGAGGTCGATCACTTCATGAAGCTGCGTAGCGGCGCTGGCTGGGAACTCCCCGGATGGCTCGTCGCTCTGGAAGAAGAGGTTCTCGAAGTGACACGCGAACATGTCCGGCCGCAGTTCGACTCGGCTTTTCGCAACAGTGTCGGATACCAGCCCCTGACGCGAGCCGCCGTGCGACGCCAACTGACTCGAGCCCTCCAGTCGGCCTGATCCTCTTGGATATCCCTGCCGACCTGCCGTCTGGCCTTCGGCGCCTATGGCTTTCCCGGACTTGATGACACCATGGTTCAAAACTTGCCCGTCAAACGACTCGCCCACGCCGGTCTCACCGTCGAAGGCTATTCACGCGCTGCCGTGCAAACCTACTGGCGCATCCCCGAACTCAAACTCGGTTTTGACCTCGGCGCTCAACCGTGGGACTTCATGGGTACGCCCAACTGGTTCGTCTCCCATACCCACCTCGACCACATCGCCGCCCTTCCCGTCTATATCTCCCGCCGTCGCATGATGAAGATGGATCCACCCACCATCTATCTTCCCGAACCGGCGATCGCCCCGATTCGGCAGATTCTCCGTGCCTTCAGCCGGCTCGATCGCAGCCGCATGCCCTGCGAATTGATCGGTATCCACCCAGGGGACGAGTGGATCCTCTCGAGAGAACTGGTGGTCACCGTCGGATCCGTGACGCACACCGTGCCGACCTGTTGCTTCATCGTCTGGCAGCGCCGGAAGAAACTCAAGGCCGAGTACCAGTCACTCAGCGGTGACCAGATCCGCGACTTGCGACTGGCGGGCACTGAAGTTACGACCGAACAGCGAGTCCCATTGGTCGGCTACCTCGGTGACAGCTCCCCTGCCGGACTCGATCGCAACCCCGACCTGTACCGAGCCAAGATCTTGATCGCCGAAATGACTTTCCTCGCGCCGGGACACCGCAAGGAAAAGATCCACAAGCACGGGCATATGCACTTGGATGATCTGGTCGAACGGGCCGACCGGTTCGAAAACGAAAAGATCATCGCGGCACATTTCAGCACGCGGTACCACGCCAAGCAGATTCGGCAGTGGGTCGATCAGAAACTTCCGGACCGCCTCGACGGAAGACTCGAGCTGTGGTTGTGAGTGGAACTCCTCAGGCCGCCTACATCCACGTTCCGTTCTGCCGCCACCGCTGCGGCTACTGCAACTTCACGGTCGTGGCCGGGCGAGAAGACCTCATGGCGGACTATCTGCGCGCTCTGGAGTTGGAACTTAAACAGCTCCAGACGCCACGTCCCGTACAGACGATCTTCATCGGAGGCGGAACACCGACCCGATTGCCTCTGCCTTTCTTCACTCGTCTGCTCGAGCTCGTGCAACACTGGTTTCCCCTTGCGCCTCGAGGCGAATGGACGATCGAAGCCAATCCCGAAGACATCGACAGTGAACGCGTCGAAAGGGCGACCGAGCTGGGCGTCACTCGATGGAGTCTGGGAGTCCAATCGTTCCTCAGATGGAAGCGCAGGCTACTCGAGCGGCCGGCGATCGACGAGCAGATCGATCGAGCCCTCGAAATCTGCCGACGTCATGCCACCTCCTTGGCAGTCGACCTGATCTTCGCGGTCCCCGGCGAGTCCGTCGGCGACTGGGAAGCCGACTTGAGCCGACTTCTGGAACATCCCATCGACCACGTGTCGACGTACACGCTGACCGTCGAAAAAGGAACTTCGTTCTGGTCTCGCCAACACAAAGGGACGCTCACGATGCCCGGAGAGACCGAGCAAGCCGAACTCTACCGCCTCTCCCGGCGGCGGCTGTGCGAGGCGGGATTCGAACACTACGAGATTTCCAACTATGCGCGACCGGGACATCGCTGCCGGCACAATGAGATCTACTGGCAGTGCGAGGAGTACTACGCGGTCGGACCCGGAGCCGCTCGGTATGTGGGCGGGGTGCGCGAGACCAACCATCGCAGCACGACGACGTGGATGCGCCGAGTCTTGGCAGGAGTCTCGCCCGTGGCCGAGCGCGAGACGATCGACCGCGAGTTGGCCGCGCGGGAACGGCTTATTTTTGGACTGCGGATGCTAGAGGGGATCGACGTGACCCGCTTTGCAGAAGAAACCGGATATACGATCGACGCGTTGGCGGGTCCGGCCGTGGACGAGTATGTGAGTCAAGGGTGGCTGGTCGAGGAGCGCGGTCGCCTGAGACTCACCGAAGAGGGAATCCTCATCAGCGACGCCCTCTGGCCGAGTTTCCTGCGTTAGCGTGCACGATCCCAGGAGAAGAGGATCTTCGAGACAGCATCGCTCTGATCATTGTGCTCGTGCTCGTATTCGAGACACGCAACCAGAGGACGATTCTACGATCATCAACCGAACAATGCCGTGACCGCTTCAGCCTTCACCAGTTCGCGTGGCTGTTTCAAATGGTTGTAAACGATCGTGGTCGGGTCGATTCCAAAGGAATGGTAGATCGACGCCAGTAGCTCACCCGGATGAACGGGATCTTCCAACGGCGCCGACCCCGTCTTGTCCGACTTGCCGTGCACGTAGCCACGCTTGATTCCCGCACCCGCGATCAAGGCGGTGTAGCAATAGGGCCAGTGGTCCCGGCCGTCGGCACTGTTTCCGTTGCCAGACGTGCTGACTCCCTTTTGCGGACTTCGTCCGAACTCACCCACGGCCACCACCAGCGTCTCATCGAGCAACCCCCGGTCATCGAGATCTTCAATGAGGCTTGAAAGCCCCTGATCGAACATGGGCCCGGACTGGGTCTTCATTCGCTTGGTCAGACCGACGTGGTGGTCCCATGAGTGGTTGTCCGAATTGGCGACCTTCGGCCAGATCACTTCGACGACTCGGGTACCCGCTTCGACGAGCCGCCGAGCGAGCAGGCAACTTTGGCCGAACGTGTTGCGTCCATAGCGATCGCGGAGTGCCGCCGGTTCATCTTCCAATCGAAACGCTTCGCGCGCCCGTCCCGAGACGATCAACTGCAACGCCTGCTCGTAGTATTCTCCCAATTTCTTGTCGGCGACGGCTTTCTCGAGGTCTTTCATGCGGGCATCGAGTTGAGCGCGCAGTCGGGCCCGACGCTGCAACCTGAGCGAGAAGACTTCCGGATTGAGTTTCAAATCATCGACACGGATGTTGTCGAGTTTATTCATGTTCATGTCGTCGCCCGGCGGGAAGAGATAGTACGGGTCGTATGCCTTCCCGAGGAAACCGGCCGTCCCTCCCTTGTTCACGACGTTGCTTTCCTGGAGTGGACGCGGCAGCATGACGAACGGGAGCATCGGCTCGGTTGCCGGACGCAGACGGATGATCTGAGACCCGAAGTTTGGAAAATCTTTCGGCGACGGCGGCTCGAGTTGCCCCGACGGACTGACTTTGTCCGTCGTGTATCCGGTCATCATCTGATAGATGGCGGCCGTATGATTGAACAGGCCGACCGGTGTGTAGCTCATCGACCGAATCAGCGTGAAGCGATCATTCAACTGCGCCAGTCTCGGCAGGATCTCCGTGAACTGCACGCCGGGAATTTTCGTGGAGATCGGTTGGAAGACGCTGCGCACCTTTTCCGGAGCGTCGGGTTTGGGATCCCACAAGTCGAGATGACTCGGGCCGCCCTGCAAGTAGCACATGATGATGCTCTTCGCTTTTCCCCAGCCCGGAGCGTTGCTGCTCTTGGCGTGAGCGCGCAGCTGGAGCATACTTCCGAGCGAAAGTCCCAACATGCCCGCTCCGCCCACGCGCAACACGTCGCGTCTGGTTGGCGTCAAATGGGCATCGCACAGGTCTTTGCCACGAGGTCCTTGGATTCTCCACATCGTTGGGGCTCCTCACTCCTGGTCACCGGCCGTTCCACGTCGGTAGCGGCCGTCGTTGCTCGTCGGTTTCAATGATTGAACAGGAACGCGGGACTATTGATCAGGGCCCACGCAAGATCCTGGACGGCGGTCAAACGGCGATTGGCGAGCTGCCGGCGACTCGCCTCGACATCTTTTCGCAACTGCACCAACTGCCGGTCATCGGGAATCGGTTTTTCGAGTTCGGCGACGCGAGCTTCGCGCTGAGCCAGTCCCGGATCCTTGGGGAGTGGCTTGCGCGCCTCGGCCAGCTGCGTCTGCCGGTCTCGATAACCCTTGTCAGTCTTGCGGAAATAGTTCACTAGGGACACTTGTTGTTTCTTGGTGCGAAGCTTTTCGGGAGTCCGGCGGACTGCCTCGAGCGCCTCGGAAAGACTCGGACCGACCGGCTTGCTCTCACTGGCCACCGAGATGCGGAATCGGCCAAGCCGGTGATCCTTGGCGTTATGGAATTGATGGATCTTGATGACCAGCGTGATTCCTTGGTTCGACTCGATCGGCTTGGCCAACTGGAAGGTCGCCCAATGTTCGACACCTCCGGCCGGATGGACGGCCCAGCCTCGCTGGTCGCGCAGTTTCCCATCGATCATTTGAGCCGGCGCGAAACCGGCCTGCGTAAAATCGGCGTGGGCCTTGGCAACGGATACGGGAGCCGGTTTGGCCTGACCGTTCGTCGCCGCAAGGACTTCGAACTCGGTGATCACGAAATTCCCGTTGTCGGACAGTCCCGGGCCTCCGGCCGGGGAACGATCATGCGGGAGCGCCTCGAGTCGAATCGCCGTGATGCGAGGCAAACGAGTTTTATAGGTCACGGTATAGACCATTTTGTCGGCCTTGCCGGTGGCCAGGATCGATCGATCTTCCTGTTGCACGAATGTGGCGCCCTTGCCTCCTTGGATCGCCGTCGCGGCCAGCGGATGCCATTCCACGCCGGCAGCTCGCTTTTTCAGATGCGCTTGCGCCAACTGCGGAAGTTTCGACTCGTATTCCTTCAATGCCTTCTCCGCGGCTGCGATCTTTTGTTCTCGTTCCTTCTGAGCTCGGGTCACCTCCGGTTCGATCTTCTTACGGTACTCTGCCAATTCCTTCTTAGCTTGAGCCAGTGCCGCCACGCGTTCCTTTTCCAACTCGACTTTCTTCTTCGCCCACCACGCTTCGCGTTCCTTGAGTTGCTGTGTCAGCTTAGCATGATCGTCGGCGATTTCGTCGAAGACCTGGCGTGCCAGAGCGATTTCTTCTTCGTCGGGAAGGCGATTGACGATACGGAGGAAGACTTCGCGGATGAGTTCTTCGTCGTCGGCATGGCGTGCTGCCAACTTGGCGAGAGCGTTGTTGGGTTGGCCGATGGCATCGGCGACGACCGGGCCGTTGATGAGTGCCATCACGACGCCCAATTGCACGTCATTAACGCGTTCGCACTCGCAGGCACTTTGGCGAGGCGGGCGGCCCAACGTATCGAGGAATCCGCTGGGCAGTTTCACGCCGACATCGGGTAGCTGCGCAGCACGCGTCCCCGGTGGAACTCCGGGAAGTTTGGGTGTCGAACCAGTGACGAAGTAGAGGGCGTCGAAGATCGTTTCGGCGGGGAGGCGCCGAGCCAAGGCATGCGAGTAATTGGTTCGGTCATCCTCATTCCAGCGGTTGGTCGTCAGCGCCAGTTGATAGGTCCTCGAGCTGCAAATCAGACGCATCAGATACCGCGTGTCCATTCCGCTGTCGATGAACTCGCGAGTTAAATACTCCAGCAACTCGGGGTTGGTGGGAGGATTGCCGGCGCGGATGTCATCCAAAGGTTCGATCAAGCCCCGCCCGGTGAGGTATCCCCAAATACGATTGACGTAGCTGCGTGCGAAATAGGGGTTGTCGGGCGACGTCAGCCAGGCGGCGAACTCCTGACGGCGTGTTGCTCCCTTGGGAACCGCATAGTTACACTCGAACGGAAACTCCGGCGCGGCCACCTCGCCTGTCCGGAGGTGCATCATCTCCCCTTCTTTCTTGTCCTGCACGATTTCGAACAGGGGCTTGGCACCTTCGACGGCCGTACCACCGATCTTCCGGCCTTTCGACGCGGGATCGGGACGGAGTTCGAACTGGGCGAAGAAGGCCGCGGTGTGGTAGTACTGATCCTGCGTCCAACGCTCAAACGGATGGTCGTGGCATTTGTTGCAGTTGAAGCGGATGGCGAGGAACAACTGTGTCGTCGTTTCCATGACGGCCTCGGGAGTGCGCAGGATCTTGAAGTACGACGCCGGAGGATTCTCGCGGTTCGACCCCGACGCGGTGACGATGCGCCGAGCGAACTCATCGTAGGGAGTGTTCTCGGCGATCTGCGTGCGAATCCAGTTACGAAACGCCACCGCCCCCTCGGTTCCCAAGTATTTTCGATTGACCATCAAGAGGTCGGCCCACTTGTTCGTCCAGTAGTCCACATATTCCGGACTTCCGATCAACCGATCGATTACCTCCTGGCGTTTGACTTCCGTGGGGCGATCATCGTCCAAGAACTTGCGGACCTCTTCGGCGGCAGGGGGTAGTCCTGTCAGATCGAGATAGACACGGCGCAGGAAGGTGGCATCGTCGCAAAGTGGCGACGGGAGGATCTTCATGCGTTTCCATTTCGACGCGACTAGCTCGTCAATGCGACTCGCCTTTGGTGGTTCTTGCCAGGTGAAGCCCTCCCGGTTTCCCATAACGGTCAACGTCGTCGCGGCGTACGCTCCTTCGTACCGAGCCAGCACCGGCGCTTCTCCGCGACGAAGACTGAGCAGCAGCCCGGCAGCGTCTTCTTTGGCGATCTCACTGTCGCCGCTGGTCAAGAATGCTTGCTGCGTCACATCGCGTCGTGTTCCGTCGGTGTAGGTCGCCACGACTCGAAACTGTTGACGTGATCCGATCGTCTCAATGACGGGTTTATCAGGCAGAATCTCAATCTTGGCGACTCGAGGCGATTCGCGATTCAATTCGGCTCCTGCGGCGATCCAGTCGCGAATCATCCGGTAGGCGTCGTCCCCGGGGCGCATCAGCTGGCCGCCCATGTGCGGGACGGCGGCGGTCGCCTTCAAGAGCATCAAACTGTCGTCGGGTGACGCAATATTGGCACGCCGAGACGCGTGATCATCTGTGAAGGCTCGCACGTCGAAAATCGGATCGTAACCCCGCAACGACAACTTGAAGCCGTTCTTCCCCTTGGCCGCTCCGTGACAGGTTCCTTGATTGCACCCGAGCTTCGAAATGACGGGACCGACATGTTGCACAAAGTCGGGGACGAACGGAGCCGACACACCGGTCACCGCAACGGGAACATCCAACGATCGGCCCGCCAATTCGAGGCGGAGTTTCGCCTGACCGTCGGCTTTAGCCAACACGAGTCCGCGTCGAGTGATATAGGCGATGTCCTGGTCGAGCTGGAAGGAGACCATCCGGGTTACGTCGACCATCTCGCCGGAATCGAGGACGGCGGTGACGACGAGTTGCACATAGTCGAACGGATGACGCAGGTCGATGCGTTCGGGGCTGGCCGTCAGTTTGGCGACCTTCTTCCCGGCCGGAAACTCCTCAGCCAACGATTCTTCCTGGTCCGGCCAGACGCGCTCGATGACCGACGCCTTGGCGATGTCGGCTCGAGGAGAGACGCGAGCCGCATCGAACGTGGAGCGGACTTTACCTGTTGCCACGTCGATCAGACGCACTTTCCCATCGAATCCCGAGGCCGCCAATGTCTTTCCGTCGGGATGGAAATCGACTGCGAAGACGCCGGCCGGCACGTCGATCAGGGCGTACCGCTTCAAACCTCGAGTGCGATATTCCTCCAGCTTCTTCTTTTCCTCCGGACTTCGCGTCGTCACCACCTTGGACATGATCTTTTTGAGTTCGTCGGTCAGCGACGTGTCGAACTCATAGCCGTCGATGGCGATCTGACCTCGGCCGTTCCAGCTACTGGCCGACGCGATGCGCTTGCCGTCTTGCGAGACGGCGACGGCGAAGATGCGTCCTTTCAACGGAGGCAGCCGCCGAATGAGGTTGGCATCGTCGCCGATACGTCGAGGTGTTTCGCGGAAGACGCGGTAGACTTTGGGGACGCCGTCGGCGCCGCCGATGACGATCTCGTTGCGCGTGGGATGCCGAGCAACCGACTGGATGCCTCCCTTGAGTGCTCCCGGTGTGATCGAGGTGATGTTATCGACAAAACGCTCGGTCGCCACCTCGATCAACTTGGCGGACATGTCTCGGCCGACCGACATAAGATGCTTGCCGTCTACGGAAAAGACGGCATCGAGCACCCAGTCGTTGTGGGCTCCCTGAAACAAGACCTGCTCGCCGCTTGTCGCGTCGAAGACACGCACCGAGTTGTCGGCGCAACCGACAACAACCAACTTGCCGTCGGGCGACCATTTGCCGGCGTAGACCGTGTCGTGCGTGACGGGGATCGAAAGTGCCAACTCTCCAGAGAGCACGGGTTTGCCATCGGCGGTGCTCTCTTGCAACTCCCAGATTTGCAACTCGCCGGCCCGTCCGGGGAGTCCGCCGGTGACGGCAAGACGTTTTCCATCAGGCGAGAACGACACCGATTCGATCCGTTCGGCCAAGCCGATCAAGCGCCCGGCCAGTCCTCCTTCGGCTCGGTGCAAGAGGACCTCATGGAACCCGGCGACAGCCAGCCACTTGCCATCGGGACTGTAGTCGAGCGCCGTGACGACCGGTGGGCGCACGTAGACGGGAGGATGATCGAGATCGTAACGCATCTTGGCGTTTTGAGGCGTATCATCGACGGCGCCCTGGCGAATCCATTGCACGATCTTTGCGATCGACTCGGCATCCAGAGGCGGTCTACCTTCGGGCATCGCCGCTTCGCCGTCGACCGGCGTGATCATTTCGACGAGGTGACTCTCTTCGGGTTTGCCGGGCACGATGGCCGGAGATCCCGATTCTCCTCCCCGCACCAGCCGCTCGAACTGCGTCATGACATAGTCGCCATCGGCCTTGGCCGGCTGGTGGCACCCTTGGCAGTGGGCTTGGAGAATGGGCCGAATTTCGCGGTGAAAGCTGATCGGTCGTTGGGCAGCATCCTTCGGTTCATCAGCTTGGCTGCTGGCCGTGACGATCAGCGACCACGAGGTCACAGCCAACCCCAGCAGCGCCGCACGGAGAACACTTCGGCAGGTCAACAAAGTCATCGGATGGGGACTCCAACGCACCAAGGGTCCAAAAGGAGGGATTCCTGAGGGGGGACATTATTATAACCGTAATCGAGCCAGGGAGGTAGCGCTTCGCGAGGCAGCGACCACCCGTTTACGACCGCGGCAATGCGACCCCCTTGGGGAGGAACTCGATTTTGCGGTCGTTCTTGAGTGGCTTTCCGGGGGTGCACCGGCCCCACCGGACTTGCTGGTCGAGCAGCAGCAGGAGTTCACGCACCTTTTCCGGATGCTCGTCGACCAGGTTGCGGCGTTCACCCGGGTCGTCTCCCAAGTGGAACAGTTGCATCGGTGGCATGCCTTTCTTCAGGGCCTCTTTGTCTCGAGGCGCACTCCACCCGCCGCTGCCGGGGCACAGACACAGTTTCCAGGGGCCTTGGCGGATGGCGAATCGGCCTTCGATCGAGTGGCTGACGAGAGTGGTGCGTTTGGACGTAGGCGCTCCTTTCAGGACCGCCCACAGGCTGAACCCGTCTTCCCCGCCCACTTCCTCGCGCGGCTGACCGGTGATCTCTCGCAGGGTTGGGTAAATGTCCGTGAGGCAGGCCAGCGCTTTGGTCTTGCTACCAGGTCGGATCTTTCCAGGCCAGCGCACGATCAGCGGCACGCGGTGCCCTCCTTCGTAGATGTCCGCCTTGTGACCTCGGAAGCCGGCACTCGGGTCGTGTCCTTTCGACTTGAGCAATTCGAAGTTGGCGACCGGTGAGCAGCCATTGTCACTGGTGAAGATCACCAGTGTGTTTTCTTCAAGTCCTGCATCTTTCAAAGTGTCGAGGAGTTGTCCCATATGGTGGTCGACTTGCATGACGAAGTCGGCATAGGGGTTGAGTCCGCTGGCACCACGAAACGGAGGAAGAGGAACGATCGGCGTGTGAGGAGCCGGCAAGGCGAGATAGAGGAAGAACGGCTTACCCTTCTTCGCCGCATCGGCTCGTGCCTGCACGTACGCCATCGCCTTATCGAACAGATGCGGAAGCACTTTGGGAATGTGAAAGTCCGCACCGATCGGGCCTCGCCGATACCAACCATACGGATCTTCTTTCCGAGTCACGCCTTCTTCGCGATCGGGAGGCGCGGTGATGCGACCGGTGTCGACCCACACATACGGCGGCATATCGAGTGACCCGCAATGCGCGTAGTAATAGTCGAAGCCATTGATGTCCGGGCCGTTCCTGACAGGTCTGGTGAAGTCGATCTTGCCATTTTCCTTGTGCCAGTCCCAACCGAGGTGCCATTTGCCAATCATTGCCGTGTGGTAACCGGCTCGGTGCATCAAGTGCCCGAGGGTTGGACGGTCCGCGGGAATCAAGTGTTCACTCCGGCCGCTCAACACCCCGTGCGCCAGCCGCGACCGCCAGTTGTAGCGGCCGGTCAAAAGGCCATAGCGCGTGGGGGTACAAACGGAGCTGGGCGTATGGGCATCGAGGAAGGTCATTCCTTCACGAGCCAGTTGCTCAAGGCGAGGCGTTCGGATCCGGCACTGGGGATTCGTCGGCGTGATATCGCCAATGCCCAGGTCATCAGCCATGACGAGTATCACGTTCGGCCGTTCGGCACTCCAGAGGCTGCTTGCCGCCACAAGGCACCAGGCCACACTCGTCCATAACTGTAGGAGTCGTCGCATTGGGTATTCTCCTTTATCCTCCGGCGCCATTTCGCCTATCTGTCAACTCGGCCGCCTTTGAAGCTTCATCCGATCGGTGCTTTCCCACAATCGAAACCGCGATTTCGCCTCACAGTCGCTCCTCAGGCCGTTTCGAATCTCTATGATAAAGGAACTCGATGCGACTTGCGACGTTACGTTGACGAAGGAACATCCGATGATGTTACAAACCGTTTTCTCCGTGCCTCGTCTGGTCCGGCTCACAGTTTGGCTTGTTGGCGCACTGGCCGCATGTCTGACAGTCTCGGCCGTACCGGCGGCCGTTCCACCTGGTGCCATTGATGACCATCGAAAGAAAGGAAGTATGCCCTGATGAGTGCCTCGCAGTTGCGACCGGTCAAGATTCGTCGCCGTTTCACCAAGACCGCACCGGGGAGCGTGCTCTATCAGGCCGGGCGCACGACGGTGTTGTGCACGGCGAGCGTCAGCGAGGACGTTCCTCCGTGGTTGGCTGATTCGGGGAAGGGGTGGGTGACTGCCGAGTACAGTATGCTACCGGGGAGCACGTCGCCGCGCAAGAAACGAGATCGAGGTGGCAAAGTGGACGGGCGCACGACGGAGATTCAGCGGTTGATCGGACGGTCGCTCCGAGCGGTCGTCGATCTGGAAGCCCTCGGCCCGCGTCTCATTACGGTCGACTGCGACGTACTCGAAGCGGATGGAGGAACGCGCACCGCGTCGATTACCGGAGGCTGGATCGCCCTGGTCGACGCCCTCTGGTCGATTCGCCGCGAGCTTCCTTCCTCGGACTCGCTTCCCCTGCGCGATTCGGTGGCCGCGGTCAGTGTCGGGCTGGTCGGAGGTCGCACGGTGCTCGATCTCGATTATGAAGCCGACGCGGCAGCCGACGTCGACATGAACGTCGTCATGACTGGTTCGGGGCGCTACGTCGAGATTCAAGGAACGGGTGAGGAGGCGACGTTCGGCGAAGACGACCTGCAACGTCTGTTGACGCTCGCCAAAAAAGGCATCGCGCAGTTGACGCGTCGCCAGAAGGAGGCACTGGGGAAGAAGTGGCCGTTTTGAGTTTTCGAAGGTGTCAAACAAGACTTACGGGATCGCGTTCCCGTTCAGCGCACCAGATTTCCAGTTGGGGAAAGACGAGCGCCAGTTCGGAAGCCAGTCGCTCCATGGCGAAGCGTTCGCTGGCAAAGTGGCCCGGAAGCAAGAGACCGACGTTGTGAGCTTGGGCGTGCAAAAGGGTATGGAATCGAGCTTCCCCTAGCACGAACGCGTCACATTCTTGTTCCACGGCGTCCTTTAAGAATTCGTCAGCGGCTCCGCACGCAATGGCGACTCGGGACACGATCTGGTCGAGTTGACCGACAACGGCGAGGTGTTTGAGTTCGAGGAACGATTTGAGACGCCGGGCGAGTTCGCCAAGGGGTTGAGGGGGATCGCAGACGCCGAGTCGTCCGCTTCCGAGTTCGGCGTTCGCTTCATCACCGGCCGGCCGCAATGGACGAACGTCAGTTAGCTCCAGACCGTCGGCCAGGCGGTGGTTGATGCCTTGCGCCGCCGAATCAAAGGCGGTATGCGCACTGAAGACGGACACTCGTCCGGATGCCAACTTCCAGACCAGTCTTCCGGGAAGCGTGTGTGTGGTGACTTGGCTGATCGGGCGGAAGGGAAGGGGATGGTGGGTGACGACGAGTTGCGCTTCCCTCTCGCGAGCTTCATCGGCGGTTTCGTCCGTCAAGGTGAGGCAGGTCATCACTCGCTGTACCGGTTGGTCGAAATCGCCCAGGAGGAGACCGACGTTATCCCAGGATTCGGCCAGTGTGGCCGGAGCCAGGTGTTCCAGGTATTGGGTTACGTCGCGCACGGTCATCATCATCGGCACTCGCTCTGGACCGCTGGAAGTCTCTGGTTTCAAACGCCGGGAGTTCGTGGGACAGAGGGGGACTCGGCCGCGCCGGTGTGCGGCGGTTCGACTGCGCAGCTTGGACGACCACCCAGCAGGTCACGAGGCGAAGGTCTCCTCGTCAAGTGTCAGTTCGAACGCACCGCCCCGGCGACGACCAAATTCGGTTCTCCCCACAGGGGTAAGGCGGGGAAGGCCCACGCGGCGCGAAGTACCATGGCGAGACGAAGCGACATCCCAATCACTCGATCGACACGGCTACTGCACCGAACTTTTCCCTTTCCACCTATCCCCTCTCATTTATCGACTCGAGCTGCCTTGTCTCTTCGCGTTTCTTTGCCGGTTTTGCCAGACTTGTTGTCCGAAGGGGTTGGGTCGGCAGCAAGGTCATGGGGCGCAACAAAAAACGCGGCCTCCAGGCGGGGTGCCCGGAGGCCGCGACGATTGGCGTTCCAGCATTGGGTCGGGAGTCGGCCCGAGGGGGTTGGACACTGGCCGGCTCGAGACGCCGTTCGCCTTCGTTTACTTGGCGGGAGTCGGCTGAGCGGGAGCCTTCTCCATCACGATGCCGCAGCTCACTTCGCAGGTCGGCTCGCAGCAGCTCTTGCGGAACCGATGGCAGCGATGGCGGCGGGGAGCGCAGCAGGTCGGCTCCACGGCGCACTTCGGCTCGCAGCAGTTGTTGCGGAACCGGTGGCAACGATGACGGCGAGGAGCGCAGCAGGTTGGCTCGACAGCGCACTTCGGCTCGCAGCAATCCTTGGCGAACCAGCGCCGGTGGTGACGATGGCCGCAGCAAGTTGGCTCGACAGCGCACTTGGGCTCGCAGCAGTTGTTGCGGAACCGGTGACAACGGTGGCGGCGCGGGGCGCAACAAGTCGGTTCCCAGCTGCACTTGGGATCGACCGCACAGGTGGTCTCGGCACAGCACCCGGGCTCGCCGCCGTACATGACTCGGTCCAGCAGGCCGAACGCGGACGCATTACTGGCGCTCGCGACATAGATCAGGCCGGCCGCCAGGACCGCTGGAGTGATCGCTCGAATCTTCATGGGAGGGCTCCTGCTCCTAATTGGAAAACGCTCATAGATACACACGTACCAACGGATGAATCACTCGGTCGGCTCTTCGCCAGTTGCCAAGAGCGGCCCACAACGACCGGGTGACACCCTGACGTCGACCCCAGTGAAGTCGCCGTCACGCATGGTATCGTCGCGCTCCCTTGCCAGCCTTGACCAGCTTGGCCATTTCCCGCAACTTCCTCAAAGCCGGTGATCGGAAAAGTTGGGTGGCGCCGGTGTTGAGGATTAGGCAAACTGAAGACGGAAGGAAGCGGTCCCAGCGCAAACACACATGGCGGTTCCTTCACGACATCCAGCGCCGCATGACGCGGGCCAGCCAACTTGCCACGAGCGCTGAGAAAAGCGGCAACGGTACGACGACTACCACGAAAATGGCTCGTCGGTGAGGAACTTCGGCGGCGATGAGAAGTTGTCGGGCCGCCATGGCTCCAACTGCAACGAGCACCATGACGAGCAGGAGCATTCCTAGGGAGAACTGGGGCGGCGGAACTTCCTTGGGAACGCCCGGCGCCGAACTGTGCACCGTGTCGAGGTCGTCGTCAGGGCGAGATGACATCGGCCAGTACCCCTGGGGCGAAGGAAAGCTACGTCGAGTTTAGCGGTTTTGCCGGCGCCGTGCTGCCCGCTCGAGTCGGCTTATGCGGATCGTTTCAGTTTTCGCGATGAGTCGGACGATGATCGGTTTAGCGACTTGGCCGGTCGCTGGCTCACTCGAGTCCGTCGAGCCGTATGGACCGACAAGGTGGCTTGGCACCGGCTTCCGACAGAGACATTCGCCATCGTCACTCATCCTGGCAAGGAACGATCACCATGAAACGCGGGCTCTTGTTTATCGCGGTCGCCATGCTGTGCTCCTCGATCGGTTGCCACCACAATGTGCGGCAAAACGGCTGTCCGCACTGCCAGGGCGGCGGCCACAGCCATGCGGCAGCCCGTCGTGCTGACCGAGTCCCGCGGGTTCCGCACGGCTACCACCGGAATCTCTACGACCCGCAGGGAGCTCCTCCCGCGCCGCAAGTCGTCTATCCCTACTACACGACTCGAGCTCCCAGGGATTTCCTGCTCGACAATCCGCCCAGCATCGGATACTGAAGCGGCTTGCTGACCACCCCATCCCCGCAATTCTTGACAAATTGCACCGAAATCGGTCAGGCTAAGGGGCGGAGACAGCCGGCTTTCGGGCCTCCCGGAACCGGCTCGTGACCGATCTGGCCCCGATTTCAGGTGTGCGATGATGGGCGAAACGCGGAAGACGTTGGGGCGAAATGTCGTCGAGATCGGCTGCGTCCTGGCAGTCGTCCTCACGTTTTCGATCGTGCCGGTTCTCTGGGCGGGTGATCCTCCGGCACCGTCGTTTGCCGAGCTCCTGAGCCACGGCGAGTTCTCGTTGGCCCGGCAGCGGATCGAACAAGCTCCAGCTGATCAGCGCGACGCCCTGCGGTGGCAATTGCTCCAAGCGCAGTTGGCTGGAGGCGCCGCATCGGGAGCCGCGCGGACACTGGGCGAGTATGGCGGCCGTTTCCCGTCCGCCGGGTTCGGCCCTGTCGGGGCGGCTTCAGCCGGTCGCGGAGGCGCCGTCATCGCCGACTTCCAAACGTTGATGGATCTGATTCGCGAGGTCATCGATCCGGATAGTTGGGAAGAGACGGGAGACGGCACCGGTCGCATGTTCCCGTTTCCTCTCGGGGTACACATCAACGGGAAGGGCAAACTCCGACTGCGTCAGCCGCCCCCGGTTTCGCTCGAGCGTCTAGGGGAGCGGCGCCACTCGGCACTCGCTGATTCGGGCAACCGAAATGTCCGACGGCGCAGCCCGTTCCGAAAGGTTTCTCTGACGCGTCTGGAACGGCATTTGGCCCTCCGGGTCGCTCAAGGGTTGCCCCCCACCCCCGCGATGCTCCACATGGCCGGCCTTCATCGGATCACCCACTTGTTCTTTTATCCGGAAACGGGAGATGTCGTGATTGCCGGTCCCGCCGATGGATGGCGACTTTCGGAAGATGGACGACACGTTAGTGTCACTACTGGCGAACCGACGTTGTGGTTGGACGACTGGATCGAAGTGTGGCGTAATGCCTGGGCGAGTTCGGAAGGGTTCTATTGTTCGATCGAGCCTCGGCCGGCCAACCTGCGCCGAGCAGCCGACTGGTTGAAGCGGGCGAGGAAGGATGGGATCGACGGAGACCGTCGGCAATGGGCCGAGAGACTGCAGCAAGTGTTGGGCGAACAGGACCTTGTCGTCCAAGGCATCGACGCTCGGTCTCGCCTGGCCTCCGTCATCTTCGAAGCCGACTACCACATGAAACGGATCGGTGTGGGGCTCGAAGAGTCGGTTTTCGGCGTGCCCAGCTATGTCGAATTGCTGGCGTCCTCAAAGACAACCTCTGCCAATCAGGTGCTCCGCTGGTGGTTCACGCTGGCCGATAAGCCAGTGCATGTGAGTGCAGACAATCTGGCGTTCCAATTGCCCGACCAGCCGGTGCAACTCCAGAGTGAAAATCCTCTCATCGATGCGGCGGGCAAACCCCAGTCGGTCGGGCGCCGCGACCCGCACAATGTCCAGTTCGCTGCGAACTTCACCCGTTATCTCGATCGCCTCGCCAAGCGATATCCGGTCTATGCCGACCTGCGCAACGTCATGCAGTGGGCACTCGTGGCCGCCATCTGCCACGAGGAAATCATGGCGGAACGCATCGACTGGAATGGAGACTTTTTCCTCGATGCTCAGCGCTGCCCGATCCGACGGGGCCCTGAACCGAAGACCGTGCAAACCGTGGTGCTCCATCGCCGCTTTCCCAACGGCCGTATCATCACGGCAGTCAGCGGCGGCGTGCAAGTGAACGGCCGGCAGTGGCGGCAGGCCCACGACTTCCGACCCGATCCCTACGGTGAGTTGGCCGGACGATATCGGGATGCCGAGCGCCGCGAGAAAGTGCCGCCGGAACAGTGGTGGTGGGACTGAAGAAGGCCTGGGAGCCAGCGTAGCTCCGATAGCTCACATTCAGCTCAGATTTCCGGAAGGTTGTCGTCGGCGTCGAGTGCGCGGCGAGGTGGTGCCATCTGTTGCATGCGAGGCGCCAGCTTTTCGAGTTGCGGATAGTCGGCTTCCAAGAGGATCTCGTCTACTTCCAACCCGCATTGCCAAAACCCACCTCCCAAAGGCGTGTTCGTCACGACGTGGGCACGGACAAAAAGAGGTGAACCGTCGACCGGGTTTCCCGGCTCGTCTGGCATCCAGAAGCCGAGTACCAACGCGTCCATTCGAAGCGGCTGACGCAGGAGCACGCTGACGCCCGTGCCGCCCAGGTCCTTGGTAATGGCAACGGTCGTTTCCTCCACGACCGGCTCGTCGTTTTCCCATGGGGCGAGCAGTACGGGAAGGGAGCGGTTAGCGCGGGTGTCAGAACGCCGCTCTTCACCGTTTAACAGCATGTTGGGCGTCGTCAGGTTGACCAGACGCGCCAGGCGACCGGCCACGTCGATCTCGGATGCTCGCTGCGAAAACAAGAAAAAGCCCTTCGTCCCCACGGTTTGGCTCCTCGGTTACGAACCACTGCCCCCAACATGTCACCCACGGGCTCCATTCTACCGGTGACTTACGTCAAGAAAACGTAGCTCGCCGTTGGTGCCTTGACGGTGGCCGCACCGACTTACTTTCCGGGCGCGGTGAGCAAAAAAGAAGGATTATGCGGATTGTAGCTGCAAGGTTCGTCATCGTGAGCGGCAGGGTTACGCTCCTTCGACGAATACGACATCGTGCCAACTCGCGGACTCCTCGAGCGGATACAAGGGGTGTCGCCGATGGCGGTACTCGAGTCGGTGCAGGTCGGTCGTCGTCACCCCCGGCGTGTTGACGCGCAAGAAGGAGCGACAGATGGGGGTGTAGGCGGCGACAGGTGCCTGTACGCCTTTCAAAATGATGATCTGAAACTGGCTAGGATCCAGTCCCGTGGACGTGATCTGACCGGCGCTGAAAGGAGGCGTCCGATGCGAATGCACAACTAACGTCAGGCCACGGTCGGATTTGACCACCACCGTAGGACCCATGTCATAATCTGATTTGCCTCCGTGACGCACCTCGGTTTCCTGAAACGTGCCATCGGTCTTGGCGATCAGCGTTCCTGAGACCGACAGAGGTTCACCGTGCCGCCGATCGCACTTGGCGCCGACGATCCAGTTTTCCACCCGCGATCCGATCTCCATCGACGCCACTTCCTGTACCGCTTCGGGGTCGTAAAGGCAGACGACCGACGGAGGGCCATCGCGCTCGAGGATCACGCGAGCGATGATCGTTCCATCGCCCGGTGAGCCTCCTCCCACGTTGTCCCCCATGTCAAGCAGCCCGACAGGCCCCGGCAGAGTTGACGCGCGTTCCACTGCTTCCTCCGGAGACAACCCCTGGGAGTCGAACTCGGCTCGGCGCTCCCACCACGAGCGAGCCAGCTCTTCGCACGTCCCTTGCGCTGCGGTGCGGTCGTCGTTGGCCACGACAATCAGGCTGCTGCCCATTTCCGGGACATCTGCGTAAGGAAAACCCAGCAGGGGACTGACCGAGAGGATGGCATCTCGTTCAGCTGCGGTCGCCGCCGAGAAGAGCGAACGACACGGTTCTTCACTGGTGTTCTGTTTCGCCAGCCCCACCGCCATCGGAAGGAGGGCGGCGACTTGCGTAAGGGGGCGCCCGGATCGAAGCGATTCGGCCAGACGCTTGGCCGCTTCGATTCCACGAGCCCGCTGATCAAGGTGCGGGTTGGTGTGGTACGCGATCATGGCCTGGCACGAGCGGACCATACGAGCCGAAAGATTGGCGTGCAAATCGAGCGTCGCGACGATGGGCATGTCGGCTCCGACCATCTCGCGAAGTCGCGAAAGCCACGCACCATCGAAGTCAGGGGCGATCTGGCTCACCGCTGCGCCGTGGGGAGCCACGAGTAGCCCGTCAAGTCCTCGAGCCTGCTCGGCGGCTCGCTCCACCTCTTCCAGTAGCCGCTGCGCCGTAGCCGTCTCGATGATTCCGCCGGGAAGAGCTCGCGCCGCGAGTAGCGGCACGGCTTCCAGCGACTCGGCAGCCAATCCTTCCAGGAATCCGCCGACCTCGTGATGCGTCGCTTGGAAGACCTCGACGACACGATCTCCCCTCGCTAGCACGTCGGCTTCGAAATCTCTCAGGGATGTGGTTCGATCCAGAAATGTATTCGACTCATGTTGCAGGGCAATGATGCCAACCCGATACCGCCCAGCCATGACCTCCTCAGATGCTCCACATGGGTAACGAAACGGACTCGTAGCGACTATTGTATGAGCGCCGTCCGGAGACGGGTACTCCCGCAACGGCCAAGGCCGAGGAACTTGTTGCTTGCAAGGCTTGCACGATGCCTACTCCCGAATCGATATCGCTTGCGCAAATCCGTGAATCGTTTTATGTCGCTGTTGTTTGCGACGTGCTCGACCAACTTGGTTATCGCCATCAGTCGCCGCGCATTGCGTGGCGGCAGGTCACGGGCTCGAAGCTGCTCGCCGGCCGCTGCAAAACAACGCTATGGGTCGACATGGCGCACGAAGACCCCCAGCCGTACGCACTCGAGTTGCAAGCCGTCGATAGTTGCCGTCCCGATGATGTGATCATCGCCGCCGCCGCAGGTTCGATGCGGTCGGGCATCTGGGGCGAGTTGCTGACTCAAGCAGCAATGAACCGAGGCTGCGTCGGAGCGCTCGTCGATGGTGCCGTCCGCGACGTCGCGAAAATGGCGACGATGGGCTTTGCGTGTTGGGCTCGAGGCACCTCACCCTACGACAGCTTGCACCGCCAGCGGGTCGTCGACATCGATGTGCCCGTCGAAGTCGGAGGGGTCGTGTTCCCCCCGGGAGCACTCGTCCTGGCCGACACCGATGGCGTCGTCGTCGTGCCTCCCGAAGTTGAGCCGGAAGTACTCGCACGCGCCTGGGAAAAAATCCATGCAGAAAACGAAGTCCGCGATGCCATCCGGCAAGGGATGAAAGCTACCGATGCGTTTGCCAAGTATGGAGTCCTGTAGGCGGACTGATCCACGAATTCGCAAAAGGTCGGGAACTCGTTGACGCACAAGACATTGCCACGACCGCGGCGCGGCGCCGATTTGCCATCGGTCGGACAGGCGCTACAATAACAGCCGACGTTTTGGGACCGTGAGATCGTGTCGATGCGAGGAGTCAGCACATGAGAGGTGCGCGTGTGCGATTGTCCGGCCAGGCCGCATCGGATGTGTCCGTTTTCCGATCGAAATGGACAAGACGTTGTTGGAGTAGCGTTGCCGTCTGCTTGCTGGCATGGACCCTTCCTGCCTCGGCTGAATCTCCTCACGCCTACTTGACGATTGCCTACGAATCGGCCGACGTTTCCCACGTCGCTTGTCTACTCGAGTATCCAGGGCACAAGCCTCGGTGGGTCGGTTTTGGGCCCGAGTTCAAGTACAAGGTGTTGGCCGATGGAGCGGTCGATACGACCAGCATCGAATGGCAGATCGAAAGATATGTTCGCTTTCGCGTTGATGCAAAACGTCTCGCTCAAGCCGAATTGCGCGTGCGTCGCCAGTACGGAGACGACCTTTACGTTTTGGGCGCTCACGATTGTGTCACCTTTGCCATCGACTTGGCTCGCTACGCCGGCCTCGCTACGCCCTCGCATTTCCACTACCAGGTCGAAGGACTGCTCGATGATCTGGCAGAGCGCAATCCCAAGCGACTGACGTCCATGGACAGCCTGCCTTATCCGTGGCGGCGTTGCCCGCTCTTGAAAGCCGGCAAAGTGAAGGAGGACGATCGCGTCGTCGTGCGGCTTGAATCGATTGAGTGCCTCGAGAGCGAAAGTATGGCGATGAGCGACCGGGTTTACCTTGTCGCCGTGACAGAGGATGGCCAGCGTCGCAAGTTCGACATCGGCAAGCTCAATGATGGAGACCGCTGGACGCGAGGTGCTGTCTTGTTTCGCGTCCGCCGGGGCACGGCCATCGGTGTGCAACTGTGGGATGCCGACCGATTCAATCACGATGATCTAGTCTTTCAGACGAGCATCTGTGCGTGCAAGAACGGTTCCATCTGCAAGACGCAGACGCGAGGGCGAGCGGTGACAGCATCCACGAGCATCTATCGCGTGCAGTTGAAGGTTGAGTCGGACCGGACGGCCGATCGCCGTCATCGTGAGAAGACGCTGGCTCGCGAGTAACTCCGGTCCCAGGCCGGTTCGCTCCCCCCTCGTTGTCCGACCTGCCGGCGGTTGTCACAATAGGATCCACGCGGGATCGAGTTGACAACTCCTCGAGCATGGACGGCGTATGCAACCTTTTGAACTTCTCGGCGCGTTCTACTTGGGAAAGACGGTCGGCTCACCCGGCTCTGAACCAGGTAGCCCGGCGGACAGGGCCGGCGAGTATCTCTTATACGACAGCCAAGACCTCACGACGCACGCCCTCTGCGTCGGCATGACTGGTAGCGGCAAGACGGGGCTCTGTCTCAGCCTGTTGGAGGAAGCCGGCATCGACGGGATTCCCGCCATCGCCGTCGATCCGAAGGGAGACCTCGGCAATCTGCTTTTGACCTTTCCCGACCTGCTCCCCGACGATTTTCGACCCTGGGTCGATCCGGCGGCCGCGGCGCAGGCGGGGATGGAGGTTGACTCCTACGCGGCAGCCGAAGCGGAGAAGTGGAAGAAGGGGCTGGCCGAGTGGGGGCAGGATGGAGATCGGATTCGTCGTTTCCGCGAGTCGGTCGATCTGGCCATCTACACACCGGGCAGTCAGATCGGCCTGCCGCTATCGATCCTGAGTTCCTTTGCGGCGCCGTCTCCGGCCATTCGCGATGACGCCGACGCCTTTCGCGAGCAAATCGCCACGTCGACCGCCGGCCTCCTCGCCTTGCTCGACATCGAAGCCGATCCGGTGAGCAGCCGCGAATTCGTGCTGATCGCTAAGATACTCGAGGAAGAATGGAAGCAGGGGCGGGACGTCGACCTGGCTCGGTTGATTGCCGAGGTTCAACAGCCGTCCTTTACGCGCATCGGGGTGCTCGACGTCGATCAGTTCTTTCCACCCAAAGCGCGCATGCAATTGGCGATGACGTTCAACGCTCTCTTGGCTTCACCTACATTCGCAGGGTGGCTCGAGGGTGAACCGCTCGACGTCGCCAGGCTTCTTTACGGCCCCGGCGGCAAACCCCGCATTTCCATTCTGTCGGTGGCGCATCTTTCGGAACGGGAACGGACATTCTTCGTGACGATCTTGTTGAACCGACTCCTGGCGTGGATGCGTTCGCAACCGGGGACGCCGTCGTTGCGAGCCCTCTTCTACATGGACGAAGTGTTCGGTTACTTTCCGCCGGTGGCCGAGCCGCCGACAAAGCGCCCCATGTTGACGCTGCTCAAACAAGCCCGTGCCTACGGTCTGGGCATCGTTCTGGCGACTCAGAACCCGGTCGACTTGGATTATCGCGGGCTGTCCAACTGCGGCACGTGGTTTCTGGGACGACTCCAGACGCAGCGGGACAAGGAGCGCGTCCTGGACGGACTCGAAGGGGCCTCTGTCCAATCGGGCAAGTCGATCGACCGCCAGCAACTCGACCAAATCCTTTCGGGGCTCGGCAAGCGCACATTCTTGCTAAACAATGTCCACGAAGACCGGCCGATTTTGTTTCAGACTCGCTGGGCGCTTTCCTACCTGCGCGGCCCCCTGTCACGCGAACAAATCAAGACGTTGATGGCCGATCGGAAGCGTGTCCGGGAGACGGAAACGAAAGCCCGGTCGGTGGAGAAGTCTCCGTCACCTGTGCCGGTGCGGGCCGAACCGGGAGGCAGCCACGATCGTCCTCGGTTGCCCCGGGGAGTCGCTCTCGGCTACGTGCCGGTTTCCGGTACGCCCCCGTCGAACGGCGCACTCGTTTATCACCCGGCACTCTTGGGGACGGCCAAGCTTCATTTCGTCCGAGCCACCTACGATGTCGACGCGTGGCTGGAGCGTCACGCGGTGGTAATGATTTCCGAACCGAGCGACGAGGACGTATGGAGTCGCGCTCACGTTCTGCGCAGGCCTCTCCCGGAGTTGCTCAAGCAGCCTCAAGAGGATATCGCGTTTGCCGAACTGCCCGATGCTCTGCGCGACGCGGACCACTATCGCCGTTGGAGCCGCCAGTTGAAGGACTGGTTTTATCGCAACGAACGGCTTGTGGTCTGGAAGTGCCCGCCCCTGAAACTCTATTCGCGCCCGGAAGAGTCCGAAGAGGACTTTCGACTTCGAGCGGATCAGGTGGCGAGGGAGCTGCGCGATCAGAAGTTGGCGGCGTTGCGAGAACGCTATGCCAAGCGCATCGAGTCGGCCCGAGAACGCGTGCGCAAGGCCGAGCAGCGTGTGGCTCGCGAACGTCACCAGGCGACCGACAAGGTGGTAGATACATCCGTGTCCCTTGGATCGGCCATCTTGGAAGCGCTGTTCGGGCGCAAACTGGCGAGCCGGCGGAACGTCAGCCGTGTCGCCTCGTCGGCTCGCAAAGGAAGCCGCGCCGCCAAAGAGTGGGCGGATGTGCGGCGTGCGAAAGCCGCTTTGGCGGAGGCGCGTGAGAAACTCGAAGCGCTCTCGCAGGAGCTCCAGCAACAGTTGGAAAAGGTGCGCCGGACCTATCACGCCGATACGCTGCCGCTGGAGTCGTTACTCCTGAAGTCAATCAAGAAGGATCTGGCGGTGGAGCGAGTCGGCATCATCTGGCTGCCGTATCGCGCCGATGAGCAAGGAGACTGGCACCCGGCATTTGCAGCGGAGTGGCTCGGCGATGACCGGTAGCTCGACGGGTGGTGTTTCCGAGACGCGAGGACGAAAAGTCATTGCCGTCTCCGCGTGCCTTCTGGGGGAGGCGGTCCGGTATGACGGAGGCGACCGGCGGTCGGCGCCGGTCGTGGCGTTGGCTTCGGAGTTTCGGATCGTCGCTCTCTGTCCAGAAGTGGAACTCGGGATGGGGGTGCCTCGAGAAACGATCGAGTTGACGGAGACGGAAGGCGGCATCCGGCTGCTGGGAAGCCGGAGTGGCCGCGATTGGACGGCACCGATGCGAGGGTATGCCCGAGCTCGCATCGAGACGCTGCTTGCCGAAGGAGTGGCCGGGTTTGTTCTCAAGTCGCGATCCCCCAGTTGCGGCCTGCGAGGGGTGCGTGTCGTCGAGCTCGACGGAAGCATGGCGGCTCGCGGGAGAGGGCTTTTCGCCGAGGAATTGCAGCGGGGGTGGCCCGAAGTGCCGGTGGAGGACGAGGAGGGAATCGCCGACTCCACGCGGCGGCGGGAGTTTGTGGAGCGTGTGCGGGCAGTCGTCCTTGACACTGGGAAGGGCCACTGCTAGGTTTCCCCTGAGGCAACTGGAAGGCGCTTCACAGCACGGCGATGCCGCAGAGTCGGAGTGGCCGAGCGAAGTGCCCGCAGGGGTCGTTCCGCGGCGAAAAGCCGCGCGCTGGGGGATTAGCTCAGTTGGGAGAGCGCTTGAATGGCATTCAAGAGGTCAGGGGTTCGAGTCCCCTATCCTCCACTTGCTTCGGGGCTGCAGGCTGAGAAGAAAAGGGAAAGGTGACCTGCCGATAACTCGCCTATTCCTCTGTCAGCTTTTGTGTCCCTCGTGATCTTCGCTCCTCCGTGCCCTCTGTGCCTCCGTGTTTCGTAATACGTAGCATTCCCCGCCTGCACGAATACCTGGCTCCATTCGGCTAAACTGTTACGGCACGAGAATTCCGCCTCGTCGAGTCGCCGATGATGGGCTTTCTGCCATGTCCCGGTCTCACGCCCCGGCGCATAAAAGGCTTGGGGGGTGCATCCAGCAAACGAATGAGAGGCTGTCTGCACGCGAGGATCGGCCATGTCGGCTTTGGTCACGTTTTGAAAGCTGCTGGGCTCAGCGTTTCAATGATGCAAGGACATGACAGCGTTTTCGAGGATTGCTCTTCTTGCACTTGGCCAACGATGTCTTGAGAACTCGCTGAACATGGCGAAGCTCTTTCATCCGCGTTTCGATTTCCGCCAGTCGTTCTTCGATCAACTGCTGCACATCGCCACAGCAAGGAGCCTTCCCGCCGTCGCCCTCGATTTCTTCGGCTCCGACATACCGGCCCGGCAAGGCGATGATGCAGTCGACAAAGGTCGGCTTCGATGATCGCTTTGGGAGTGTTGCCTTCGACCGAAGTGTTGCTGGTGAGCGACCCGTTGGCCAGCACGAAACCGGCGGTGCCGTGCGGCGCCAGGTGATGCAGGAAGTGCAGAATCCAGGTGTAGTTGGCGTTGCCGTTGCCTGTGGCGTGAGCTTCGACGAATATGCCGCCGGAACCGCAGCACGGGTCGAAGACGCGGCCCTGGTAGGGTTCGATCATCTCGACCAGCTTACCGATCTCCGGTCGCTTGGCGTTCTTCTGCAAGAAATCCCAGCGAGCTTCGGGAGGGACCCAGAAAATGTTCTCAGTCAGGTATTCGTCCTTGCCTTCCAGATCGGTTACAATACGGACGAGCAGATGCCGGTGTGTGTGGGGCGTCTTCATTGGGCTTGTGGAGGCCCAAAGCTGGCCCTGCCCCGGATTGCCCGGCGACTCGCCATCGAAGGAGTTCAAGCATGCTTCTGTCATGGGAAGATGCCGAGTTGTTTTTTCGGTTGCATCGTTCTCTGATGTGCTTTGTCAATGAGCGGCTGGGGGTGATCCCAGGCGTCAGTGATCCGGAAGCGTTCGGGGCGCTCGCGCCGGAAGACAGGCTTGCCGTTCGCGAGGCGTTTCTGACGAATGAGCCGATCGAGCTGATCGAGGCGTTTGTTGAGAAGAATCCAGCAAAACTAACTGAAGATGAGTTGGCGATCGTCGCGTCGTGGCGCCACCATGTGGCTGGCACGTTTTACATTTTCCGGCAACTGAAGAATTACATGGTGTTCCTCTCGTCTGCGGATCCGCCAGTGGCGTACGGCGTGGTCGCGCTGACCGAACCGTTTGAGGACCTGATCGGGGCAGCCTTACCTCGAATGGTAGAGACAATGTTGCTGCCGTTTAAGGATAAGATCATCTACGACGGCCTGCTCAGCGATTTCAACCTCTCGTTCGGCGGCGGGATCAAGCGGATGCTCAACGACAGCTACCGTCGTGCCAAGGAGCGGCAGGGAATCGTGACGGTGCTTCCCATCGAGGCGAACGAAGCGCGATCGACCCAATCAGCCAAGGCGAAGAAGACAACCAAGGCGAAAAAGAAACGGCGCACGACGGCTCGCGACGACCAGCTCGACACGGATGCGCGATCCGATCGGGTCTACCAATTCAGGATCACGCTGCAGCGTGTCGAACCGAAAATCTGGCGGCGGATCCAGGTGCGCGATTGCACCTTGGATGAGTTGCACGAGTGCATCCAGACGGCGATGGGTTGGACCAACTCGCACTTGCACCAGTTCGAGATCAACGGCCAGCGTTGCGGCGACCCCGAATTGCTAGAGCACGGACTTGACGACTTTGATTACATCGATTCGACGGACACTCGCCTCAGCGACTTCGTTCCTTACAACGGCAGCCGATTCTCTTTTCTGTACGAGTACGATTTCGGCGACTGCTGGGAGCACGAAGTGCTGTTCGAAGGTTATGTGCCTCGGGAGAAGGGCCAGAGGTATCCACGGTGTGTCGACGGCGAGCGGGCTTGTCCTCCCGAAGATGTCGGTGGGGTGTGGGGCTACGCCGAATATCTGGAAGCGATCGCTGATCCGTCCCACGAGCGGCACGAGGAGTTTCTCGAGTGGAGCGGGCCGTTCGACCCGGAAGCCTTCGACCCGAAGGAAGCAACGCGAGCGATGCGCCGGGGACTGCCCAGCTGGCGGTGATGATCGGTATCGAACACGCTTGGAACCCTGGAAGCAAGCAAGAAACAACGTAAGAAAATCGGCAACCCAAGATCGAAAGGAACCGGAGAATGCAGCGATTTCTGATCAGCTTTATGTCGGCTGTCATTGCGACCTTGTGGACGGGGGCGCTTTGCGCCGGTGAGCCGGGGTCGATAAGCGATGCCGAGTTCCAATCGCTCCACGCGATGATCAAGCGACAGCCCGGCGAGTCGCGATGGATGGAAATCGACTGGTATCCGACGGTGTGGGAAGCGAGAAAGAAAGCGGCCGCCGAAGGCAAGCCGATCTTTTTGATGGCCGGCAGCGGCGGCGCGCCGGCTGCCGGTTGCTGAACGGCCGGACGCGGTGTGACCCGTGAGGTCACCTTTTGGAATGATGAAACGATTGAGTTGATTCGGAAGCACTTCGTCGCGTGCAGCGTTCCCACGTGGGTCTGCCGTACGGACTCGCCCGAAGGCGAGTTTCTCCGCAGTGCCGGTATCCACAAACAGTGGGTGACCTCCAGCGGCTACATGAGTTGCATTTCGGCTAGTGGCAAGTTCCTTGGGCGTCGCCCCAGCACAAAAGTGCTGGAGGCTTTCGAGAAGCTTCCGAAATCGGAACGAGCTCCGGGCGCCGTGCACGTTCGCGACTTGCGGCCCGATGAACGTGTGATTCCCGCGCCACCGAAGGGAGGACTTGTGCTGCGCGTCCATGCTCGGTTTCTTGCGCGTGGAAGGAACGGCCGGCTGCGTCGGGCAACGGCGGACGACTTCCCACTGATGCGTGACAAGCCGGACGTCATCCGGCGCTGGCAGAAATTTCTGCAGCCGAACACAGAATACATGTGGCTCACGCACGACGAGTGGCGGGCCATGGTTCCGAAAGATCCGATCCGAGGTGCCCGGTTGGAAGTCGATCCGGCCATTGCCGAACGGATGGCTCGGTTTCATTTGAATCCGAGGCGAGCGACGACGAGCGAGGGCGGCATTGTCCCGCGGCGGCTTGTCCAAGAGGCGTCGATATCGCTCGTGGTCACCGATGTCTCGCCGCAGATGATCCACATGCGTCTGTTGGGACGCATCCATTGGGGAAGCGATTACGACGCATCTAAGGCGACATCGTCGCCCAATGGTCCGCTGCGTCTAGGATTCGAAACGCCGTTGTACGGCCGGCTCGCGTACGACCGAGCCAAGAAGGCGTTTACGCGATTCGATATCGTGGCACCGGGTGAGATCTGGGGCCGCTGGGGTGACGCCAATGGCAAGAGCATGTACGTGGAGCGCCCCGGTCGCAGTCCATTCGGTTTCGCATTCGAGCTGGCCACCGGCGATTCGCCCACTGACCGCATCCCGCCTGGCGGCAACGGCCGTTATGTCGAGAATACCGGTTACTTCGGCGTCGCGCCGTAAACATCCTCCCTGTTCCGCTTCCCGCCTGGAGTTCCCCCACAATGCGACAACCTGCCGTTTCGACTTTCTCGATCTCGTGGTCTAACCTCCTGTTGTGGTGCGCCGGGTGGCTCGGTGTGTTGGGAGTTGGCTCGCTCGCGCAGAGCGCCGAAGGAGCTGGCGTTGACAAGCGGCCTCCCAACATTGTCTACATCCTGGCGGATGACCTCGGCTATGGCGAACTGGGCTGTTATGGCCAGAAGAAGATTCGCACGCCCAACTTGGATCGTCTGGCGGCCGAAGGGATGCGGTTTACGCAGCACTACTGCGGAAACGCGGTATGCGCTCCGTCTCGCTGTGTCCTCATGACCGGATTCCATCCTGGGCACGCCTACATTCGCAGCAACCGGCGCGCGTCCCACAGTCGCGAGTTCCTCGAGCGCTATGGCTTGGAGTATCAAGGTCAGGAACCGATCCCCGATGAGGCGGTAACCGTTGCCGAACTGTTGAAAGCTCAGGGCTATGCAACGGCGGCCATCGGCAAGTGGGGGCTTGGCCAGATCGGAACGACGGGCGATCCGAACCGGCAAGGATTCGATCTTTTCTTCGGTTACAACTGCCAGGGGCACGCTCATTCGTATTACCCAGGCCATCTGTGGCGCAACCATGAGAAGATCTTGCTGGACAACCACCCACCAATCCCGGGTCACGGACGACTTCCCAAAGGTGCCGATCCTAACGATCCCGCATCGTACGCTCCTTTCAAAGGAAAGGACTACGCTCCCGACCACATGATTCGCGAGGCGCTGGCGTTCATTCGAAACCATCGCGACCAGCCTTTCTTCTTGTACTATCCGTCCACGATTCCGCATCTGGCCCTGCACATCCCCGACGAAGAGCTGCGGCCCTATCTTGGCCAGTGGCCCGAGACACCGTTTACCGGCAACGGATACACGCCGCACCAAACGCCGCGCGCGGCCTATGCGGCCATGATCAGCCGGCTCGATCGCGAGGTGGGAATGATTCTCGCCTTGCTGCGCGAGCTTGGCTTGGAGGAGAACACATTGGTGCTCTTTTCGTCAGACAATGGGACGACGCATTTGCCGCGGGAAGTCGATGCGGCGTTCTTCGCGAGCGTCGGGCCTTTGCGTGGGCTGAAGGGAAGCCTCTACGAAGGCGGCATTCGCGTGCCCATGATCGCGCGTTGGCCTGGCAAGATCGCTCCAGGAACGGTAACGGACCACATCTCCGCTTTTTGGGACGTCCTCCCGACGCTCGTGGAAGCAGCCGGCGGCCAGGTGCCCGAGGGCATTGACGGGATCAGCTTTTTGCCGACGCTATTGGGACAACCCGAACGCCAGCGCAAGCATGAGTTCCTCTATTGGGAGTTTCCCAGTTACCGAGGACAGCAAGCGGTCCGCATGGGCGATTGGAAGGGAGTCCGCCAGCGCATGCTGGCAAAATCCAACCCCCATCCGCTTAAGATCGAACTCTACAACTTGCGCACCGACATCGGCGAAAAGCACGATGTGGCCGATGAGCATCCGGAGATCGTCGCCAAGATCCGGAGGATCATGGAACGGGAACACGTTCCCAGTTCCGTGTTTCCTTTTCCGCCGATCGACGGGCGGCCTTGAGTCGCCTGGCAGTGCGGAGAACATACCACCGGCCGCTCCAGGATTGCCCGCTGGCCGCAAGGTATCGGACGGGTGCCTGTCGCTTAGATTGTGCGCAGTGGCCAACGATCCAGAGGCGCTTCTTTCCGGCAGCCTGGGCATCGTGCCGTACTTCGTGGCCTAGTTCCTCTTCCGCGGCTTCCCCTAAGTCGCCGGCACATCGTTGTCGGCCGATCACGGACCAGTGTTCCCCGCCGCGCACAACCCACCACTGGGCGACCGGGACGCTACCTTGCCAAGCGCCGTAACGCACGATGTCCCCCGTCGCCGCGCCGACCCGACGTAGCAGCGGCGACCATTTTCCCTCGGCAGTGGCACAACCCCAGACGACATCGTCTGTCTCTGCGGTGGGCGCGTCGGCTGCATCCCACGTTCGCTCTCCAGCGGAAGTGGCATCCAAAGGATTGACGATCGCTGGTCGTGGCGGCACCGATGTTTCGATGCGAAACTTCGGCCGGTGCAGGGCGTAGCACGTGGTGCGACCTGCGCGGGCCACCCTGTAGTCGCTACAGGAGGATTGGTCACGCTGGAAAGCCTGACATTCATGCGCCCCCCACGACTCGCCACCCGTCACGCATTGACGCGCCGGTTCGGTCTCGCCCAGTGGCTGACACAGCCAATGCGACTCGGGAACTGCCGTGAACCGAAAGCCGCGAAAGCGGGAAGCTGTGACAAGGCGGTGTCGGTCGACGTGCGCGACGTCGATGCCTCGCCAGTCGCATGCATCCCACTGGTGCGCATGTCGCCGGAGGTAGTCCAGAACGGCGAGCCAGGTTCGCGTTGGTTCGGGGCCGACCGGGCCGAACGTGGGAACCCAGGAGGGAATGGGGAACCGAAGAATGCGTGCGACGCCCAGCGGCGTGCGGTGGCGTTGGATCTGAAGGGGAACGACTCCGCAGACGTCCCGTCCGTCGCGGACGACCAGCGCGCCTCCGTCGATCCCTCGACCGACCGCCGCTCGGAACCAACCATACGTTTGAAAGAGGTCGGCATCCCGAGTCTCGAGCCACAGAGCGTGCCACCGAAGCCGGAGTCGGTCGAGTGCGTCGATGCTCGTCAGAAGTGTTACAGCGGCCATACCTGGCGTGTGTGCTCGCGATCGAAGAGTCTCCGGATGGGAATTTCCATCGAAACTCGATTGTAGTCGCATTCCGGGCGAAACTCGACGAGGCGAGATGGGTTGAATGATCGGGAGCAGCAAGACGAGGTTCGAAGAGAAGGGATAGAGGTCATGAACCGGCTGTACCGATGGTGTCTGTTGGCGCTTTTGTGGGGCCTGGTCATCGAGGGAAGGGCAGAGTCGCCGCTGTCAGCGGAGAAGCTGTCACCGGAGGAGGCGGCTCGTCGGGTCGACGAGTTGTTGGGCAAGGAGACAGGGCATCGCTGGGCGGAGCCTGCGGAGGAGACGATCCTGCTCCGCCGGATCTTCCTCGATCTCGTCGGCCAACCTCCCACGCCCGACGACATCCTGGCGTACTTGGTGGACGACGATCCGGACAAGTACGTTCGGACAATCCAGTCGCTTCTTCGAGATCCCGACTACGGCCGCAATTGGGCTCGGTACTGGCGCGACGTCATCATGGCACGTCGTTCCGAACAGCGGGCTTTCATCGTCGAACCTGCACTCGAGGAGTATCTGGCGACGGCTTTTCAGGAGAACCGAAGTTGGCGATCGATCGCCACGGACTTCATCACTGCCGAAGGGGATGTCCAGGAAAACGGCGCGACGGCGATTATTCTGGCGCAAGCCGGCAAGCCCGAGGAGACAGTGGCCGAATTGTCACGCATCTTTTGCGGCATCCAGATTCAGTGCGCCCAATGTCACGACCATCCGACCGATCGGTGGACTCGCGAGCAGTTTCATCAACTGGCCGCGTTTTTTCCTCGAGTCGCCGTGCGGCCAGGCAACCGCGACGGGCAGCGGACGTTCGTTGTGAACGTGATCGACCGCGAGTTCCGTTTTCGGCGGCGACGTCCGAACAACAACCGCTTCCGCGGGACGCTCGAACATCGCATGCCCAATCTTCAGAAACCGAACGAGCCCGGGACGCTGATGCAGCCGGTCTTCTTTGTCAATCATGGTTCGGTGCCCATCGGGACTCGGGATGCCGAGCGGCGCTCGGCGCTTGCGGAATACATGACGGGGCCGGACAACCCGTGGTTCGCCAAGGCCTTCGTCAATCGGATGTGGTCGGAGCTGGTGGGTCATGGGTTTTACGAACCAATCGACGACATGGGGCCGGAACGGGAGGCTCGCGCTCCCGAGACACTCGAGTTCCTTTCCCAGGCCTTCGTTGCCAGCGGCCATGACGTAGCCTGGCTGTTGGAGACGATCCTCCGAACTCGCACCTACCGGCAGGCGAGTCTTGCGGTGAAGAGCTGCAACGATTGCACACCGGCCATTCTCGCGCCGCAGCGTCTGCGATCCGATGTGCTTTTGCAAGCGTTGAACGTGGCACTCGATACGTCACTCGAACAGTTGGCCGTCGGGCGGACGCGTCTGCCGGGACCGCGGGCCAACGCCGTTCGGCGTTTGTTCCGGAGTCAATTCGGCTACGACCCCAGCGATCCACGGCTGGAGGTGCAGGATTCCATTTCGCAGGCACTGGCCATGATGAATGCGCCGGCTGTCGCTCGACTGGCTCGAGCTTATCCCGGTTCGTCGCTGGCGAGGATCTTGGCGGCCAATTCCGATGACGGGGACGCCATCGAAGCTCTGTACCTGCGCGTTCTTTCCCGGTTTCCCACAAACGCGGAAGTGACTCGAGCGCTCACGCACATCCGTCAGTCTCAGCGTCGCGACGAGGGATTCGAAGATCTCCAGTGGGCGCTGTTGAACAGTACCGAGTTCCGCTTTCGGCGTTAGGTTCTTTGCGAGGTGACTTCATGAAAAGCGAACAGGAAATGCACGAGATGTGGGACGTGAGCGTGGGACGCCATGGTGTCACGCGCCGCCGTTTCTTGCGGACCTCGGTCCTGGCCGCTTCGGCACTGGGGTGCGGTGGGCTGACGCGTACGATTGCGGCGCGAGCCGGAACGCTGCGGCGGCAGGGAAAGGCATGCATCTTGCTGTGGATGCAGGGTGGCCCCAGCCAACTCGAGACGTGGGATCCCAAGCCGGGCCACACGAACGGAGGCGAAACGAAAGCGATTGCCACCGATGTGCCGGGCATCCGCATCGCCGACAACCTGCCGGAGGTGGCTCGTCATGCATCGAAGCTCTGTGTGCTCCGTTCGATGACGAGCAAAGAAGCGAGTCATCCTCGAGCGACATTCTTGATGCGCACCGGCTACTTGCCTCAGGCTAGTGTCAAATATCCGGCACTTGGATCTCATGTAGCCTATCATCTAAGTGATGACGAGTTCGACTTGCCCTCTTTCGTGCGTATCGGTCGCAGCACACCTGGGCTCGCCAAAGGTGGTTTTCTGGGCGTCGACTATGACCCGTTCATCATCAGTTCGGCGACGCGGAAACCGGATAACACGGAGGCGGGAGTGGCACCGGACCGGTTTCGCAGGCGTTTGGCGTTGGCCGGCGATCTGGAAAGAACGTTTGCCGAGCAGGGTGGCCGCGAGCTGGTGGAAAGCCATCGCAAAGTGTACCGGCAAGCCTCGCAGATGGTGTTGAGTGATCGAATGGAGGCTTTCGACATTGAGCGGGAGCCAGGTTCGATGCGGGACGCCTATGGCGACGGGGAAACAGCTATGGCCTGCTTGCTTGCTCGGCGTCTGGTCGAAACCGGTGTTCCCTTTGTCGAGGTTTCGGTGGGCAACTGGGACACGCACGACGACAACTTCAGCCGGACGCGCCAGCTCTGCCAGCGTCTGGACCGGCCGATGGCTACACTCTTGGCCGATCTGGATGACCGAGGTCTGCTCGACCGGACGCTCGTGATTTGGGCAGGCGAGTTCGGACGGACCCCCCGCATCAATGCTCGAAGCGGTCGCGACCATTACCCGCGTGCCTACAGCGCTGTGCTGGCGGGCTGTGGGGTGCGAGGTGGTCAGGTGATCGGAGCGACGGATGCGGGCGGTGTTGAGATCACGGACCGTCCCATTCGCGTTTCCGATTTTTTCCGCACCGTTTATCACGCCCTGGGGATCGACGCCGACCACGAGTACATGAGCAATATCGGGCGACCGATCAAAGTCGCGGACGAAGGTTCGGTCGTGGAGGAAGTCTTTACCGGATGAATCGCCGGGCGCTGCTGCGAGCCACTGACACGCCTGTGCCACATGTTGGTGACTCTAATGCGGATGAATCCATAGGTTGGGAGGGCGAGGCTCCTGCCGAGCCGAAATGCCATATGCCTGTCACCGGGTGAGGCATGGTATGCGTGCAACGGTTTCTGCCAACGCACGTCTTGTATGCCGTACCAACCCAACATCGCCTGTCTCAACACCGGTCATCTGTGAACTGCAAGTCCGAGGTCACAGTGGCGTAGTGGCTCCTTTTGCGGCTCGGCAGGAGCCTCGCCCTCCCAACTCGGAAAACGCCGTTCCAAAATAATACCATGATGGGCCGCTTTCATTGCGGCGCTGAGTCAGGCTGTGGACCCGATCGGTCTTCAAATTGGCGACGTTTCCGGGAGGAGGCCGCTGTCCGGCAGTGTGGCGAACGGCGTCGCGCAGGCGGCAATGGCTTCACCTCGCTGCTCGATGTGCCGTTCGAGAATCGGCCCAAGTCGGCCGGAGGAGAGTCGCAAGTAGGGGACACGGCGAGGATCGATCTGCATGAGTCGGCAGCAGGTCGCGTCGACCGCCGGGAAGTTGCGTCCCATGACGATCACGCCTGCCTCTTTGGGCGTTCCCATGATGGGACCATCTCCTTCCATGCCGACAATCCCATCGACGATCGCCAGGTGGGGACGAACTGTCGCATTGATGTCGTAGATCGACTGGGGAATGCCATTGAAGTGCAGAACGTTCTTCGGCCAGCCGTAGCAGATTCCCGGCATGACGCCGAAGAGGTTCTTCATCGCAAGTGTCGCGCCTGCCCAGTGGTGCGTCTTCATTTTCGGCAGGGAGACGATCCAGTCGACGCGTCGGAGCGTCTGAGGCAGGTAGAGCTTTCGCTCTTTCATGCGGCCTCCGGCATTCTTGGCCGTAAACACGCGGTCGACGTTCAGGTCGATGAAGGACAACTTGGTGTCATCGAGTTGACTTTGCAATCCGCTCTGCTCGAGGACATACCAGGAATCACGGATGTGCCCCTGTCCTTCGGCGACGATGACTTCGGCAGCATCCAGTTGCAAGAAGACCTCGGCGACGGAACGCACGAACAGCGGATGCGTGTTGATATGGGGGGCTTCCCGGGAGGGTTCGACGAGGTTGGGCTTGAGCAGAATGCGCTTTCGGTGAACGGCCTGCCGGTCGATGCCCAAGGTTGTCAATCCTTCCCGCAGTCGGCGAGGCAGCGATGCGTCGTAGCGAGGAGCTCGAAGAATCGCCGTTTCGGCTCGCCACCCTCCTTCGCTACCACCGTACCAGGCGAGTCCCGCGACTCCGGCAGCCGCCGTTCCGGCTCCTGCAAGGAGGGCTCGTCGACTGACTCCCCTTTGGCCGGAGACACCTCGTCCCGGGGATGTGTTCTTTGGTGAGGTGGGATGGTGGGTCATGGTGTGGCGAGCACTCCGGTAGCTTCGAGATGAGGATCGAGTTGGCGGACCGGTACGCCCATGGCCCGGAGACTCCGGTCGGGCCGTTCGGCCAGCAAAAGCACTCCAAGCGGCAAAGGTTCGGCTCGCCTCCCAAGCATCTGCTCGGCCGATTCCGACAGCCACCATTCGGCTTCCTCGGGGTGGACACCCCACGCAGCCAGTCCCAAGAGTCCCCATCCGAGCGACTGGGGTGCGCGCGTGCGGGGAAGCTGCTCGAGCAAGTAGTTAATCGCCCGCTGCACGATTTCGCGGACGTGGCGGTCTGCTCGTTCGGTGGCGGTAAGGGCCGTGGCCAGAGCGATAAGGCTGATGCCGGTCGGTGCGGGCAGAGCGCGGAGGGGTGTCCCTTTGGTGATCCGATTGCCCGTGTTCCAACCGCCGCTTGGGACGGGACGGTTGAGGAGCAGGCGCACACCGTCGCGCACGCGTTGGTGCGTTCCAAGGCCACTGAGGCAGAGAGCTTGGATGGCGATGGCGCTTGGTTCGACCCACGAGTGCGTTCCTTCCACCCATGGCCACCCGGGAATGGTCGTGTCATGGCCGACGTTTCGAGGTGTGGGAAACGTCTCGCCACGGCGGCGGAGGAGCCACTCGGTGGCTTTCCGGCATGGTTCTCCGGAAGTGTGGGCGGCGGTGCGCCAATACCAGAGGGCCCAGGCGGTCGGCCACGCGGGACGGGGCAGCTCGGCGGAAAGCCCTACCGAGCCGTCCGGCTGCGAAAGTCTCTTCAGCCACTGCGCGATCTCACGGGATCGACTTGGTTCCTGTGTGCCAGTACCGAAGCGTGCTCTCAAGGCGAACCCACAGACGACCGAAGGCTCGACGTAAGGAATGTCGTTCGCGCGGTATCCCCAGCCGGGATGACTGCGCGACTCTTCCAGCATTTGCAGTGCTCGTTTCGGCCAGTCGGTAGTCATGGCTGTGGGTCCTTTGGGGCTGACGGCTACGGGGCGGCGATGGCGGAAGAGCGAGCGACCGTGTTGTCCAGCGGCGTGGTCCAGTGCGGCAGCGGATAGGAATCGAGCCGGAAACGGACGACCGGGTCGAAGGATTCGACGACGGGCGGCAGATCGTCGGCCAGGTGGCCTCGAATCTCTCGTTCCAACTCCCGCATCGTGACATCGTTGGCATCGCACCTCGCCATTTGCTGGGCCCACGCGCGGGCCTCCCAGTAGCGACCGAGGTCTCGACAGAGTGTCATCATCCGGCAAAGCGAATGAAGATGGTCGGGGGTCTTCGCGAGGTCTGCGGCAGTGGCGGCGAGTTGCTCCAGAGTTTCGGACCGCTTTCGGTATTCGGCGGCGCGCGGGTCTTCCTCTTGTTCCAGCAGTGTGACGACGAGGCGATAGACGTCGCGTTGGTCACTGCGTCGTCTCAGGGACTCCCAACAGCATCGGATGGCACTGCGTCGTTTGCCGGCTTTCTCGAGTCGCACGGCCGCCGCGTACCAGACTCGCGGATGCTTCCATGCTTGCGCCGGCAGCTCATTTCTCCAATGTTCAAAAGCCGAGCTGTCGTTCAACTGTGCCAACGTCCATCCCCAATAAGCTTGGAGTTCGATGCAGTTGGGCGACTGACGCACCAGTTTCTCCAGCGCAGCTCGTCTTGCTTGGGGATCGGTTTCGGGCGTTGTTCGCAAGCGAGCGAAACGTACGAGCGGATCGGATGGGGCCCGCTTTTGCAACGACTCCACGTTCGCATAAGACGGCAGAGCGGCCGATGGGTCGGCGAGGAAGAGAAGGTCGGACCGGTGCGATTGGCCAAGTCGGAGTTGGTGGTGGATCGACTGGGCCGCCGCGTTCCAACGGCCTCGAGCCAATTGCAGTGCCGCAAGCATTTCGAGTGCCGCTATGTTGTCACCGTCGGCTTCAAGTACCGCTTCGAGTAGCGTTTCGGCCTCGGCGAGTCGGCCTTCGGATTGTGCCCAACAACTCGCCCGTTCGACGAGCCAAGTGCGCGTCGTGGCGTCCCGCCGGCGGAGTTCCGGTCGGATCAGTTGGAGGCCTCCTGGGAGGTCGCCCAGTGCGAAGGCAGCTTGAGCTGCCAGACGGCGTAGGTTCGACTTCTCTTGTGCGTCGAGCGAGTCGGCGTAATTGGCCAAGAGGCGGATGCAGATCGACCGGACGCGGTCGGGATGGCCGCCTCGCATCGCCTTTTCAGCACGCGCGATTTGGTACTCGACATTGGCAGCGGAAAGGACGGGGATCAAACTCAGGACACACCCGATCCCCAATAGGCTAAGACTACCGACGACCCACCAACACTTGCGAATCCTCATGAATGCTGCATCCTTCGAGCCCCGAGTGATCGCCCCGATTCCTTCGATCGCCCCCGCGCCGCAGTCGAGTGGCCACCCTGCCCCTGGCGATCCGCACCACGGCTCAGCAACTATCTAGCACGTAATTCGGGGGAGCTTCGCGGCGAAACTGGCTCGAGTGGGGCTTCGATTACGGGTCGCGAGGTGCGACGGATGAATTGCGTGGTTGTAGCGATTATGCGGTCGCCCCTCGGGATGTGCGCGTTTGGTTGCGAGGCTGCTTGAGCCACATTAGAATCGGTGGCGTCCTTTCGATTATGGTTCCTATCGGGGAGGCAGATGCACCGATGAATAATCGTTTGCTGATTGCGTGCTGGATCCTGGCAGTCGTCTTCGGACCGGTTTTGGGTTGCCGTCCCGCAGCTCGCGACGGCCGCCCCGGAACTGGCGGCTCGGGTGCCAAGCGAATCATCATCCTCACCAACGGTGATGATCCGTTTTGGGATGCCATGCGCCGGGGGATGGAAAAGGCGGCTGAGGATTTCAAGCTGGCAGACAGCGGCTTGAGCGTCTACCTCGACAAAGGCGACTTCGGCGAGGAAATGCAGATCAACAAGCTCAAGCAGTACGCGACGCAAAGCGACATCGTGGCCGTGGGGATCTCGCCGCTGAGTGCAGACAGCCGTGGCATCGCCAATGCCATGCGTGAACTCCGCAAGAAGGGCGTCCATGTGATCACCGTCGATTCCGACCTGAACCGCGAACGGTTTCGGGATGCCCGTTTCGCGTACCTGGGAACGGACAATATCGTTGGTGGACGTGAGTTAGGGCGATGCGCGCGAGGCCTTCTTCCGTCCGGCGGCAAGTACGCAGCATTTGTCGGCGTGAAAGAAGTGGCCAACGCTCAGGAAAGGACTCAAGGGTTCCAGGAAGGAGCCGGCGAGAAGTTCGTGCGCGTCGAGTACCTCAGTGATGACGGCAACGAGAATCGAGCTCAAGAGAACGTGAAAGTCGCTCTCAACAACCATCCCGATTTGAATCTTCTTGTGGGCATTTGGGCCTACAATGCTCACGCGATTGTGAAGGTGGTTCGCGAGCGCAAGGTTCGGGACAAGGTGAAGGTCGTGGTCTTCGATGCGGCTCCCCTGGCACTGGCAGATATGAAAGCGGGCGACATCGACGCGATGGTCGTTCAAAATCCTTACCAGATGGGTTACCTGGCGACGAAGCTGATGAAGGCGCTGGTCGAGGACGACCATGAGGCTGTTCACGAACTCTATCCGGACTACGATCCGCAGACGCGCAAGTTTCAGTCGGAGAACGGGGACATCCTCAATACGGAGTTGCGAGTCGTCGTGCCCGATGCCTCGTCGCCACTCAAACCCGACATGTTCGAATCAACCACCCGTTTTTTCGTCTACCCCGAGTTTCGCAAATGGTTGGCCGAGCGGAAACTGACGGGGTCCTAATCGCCGAGCGCCATTGTGAGAGTCGGACTCGCTTATGCTGCAAGGCGAGGACAATGCGATGTGTTGGGAGGGCGAGGCTCCTGCCGAGCCGCGATGTGCCATAATGTTGTCACAGGAAGCATCGCGGCACTCATGCGACGGATTACGGGTAGTGCGTTTCTTATATGCTGACTTGGACTGGGTTTGCTATCGTCCGCCCTGAAGTCGTTGCGGCTCGGCAGGAGCCTCGCCCTTCCAATTCGAGAAAGAGTTTTCCTGAATACTACGACTGGCTGCTTTTTCAATGGCCTCTTCTCCACGCGAACTGCAAGAGCGGTCCTGGATCCGTGCATTCCGGAACGAGATCGGTTTGGCGATCGCCATTGTGGTCGTGATCGCCATCACGCTGGTATTCAATCAGGATTACCTTTACGATCCGGGGCGCAACTGCCGAGACATCCTCTACCAGACGGCGCTTCTGGGGATCTTCTCTCTCGGGTCGGCCATCGTCATCATTTCCGGTGGCATCGATCTTTCGAGTGGTTCGGTGATCGCGCTTGCCGGGTCAGTCTGTGCCCTGGTCATGACGGCGATGGCTCCGATCGACGAGTACGGTGTTCCCGACACCACCAATGTCGGTGCCACAGTCGTGGCTATCGCCATCGTCGCGGCAGTTCTCGTTGGCGCCATGGTGGGAACGTTGCATGCGTGGCTGATCACGGTGATCCGATTGCCACCCTTTGTGGCCACCCTTGCGTCGCTCGTCGGATTGCGGAGCATCGCCAAGATCGTCAACCAGGCTGTGACGGCCGAGTTGGGGAATCAACAAACGAAGGTGCGAGCCGATGACATGACGTTCGGGCTTCTGGATGACTGGAAAGTCGCCTTGGCGGTCTTTCTCACGCTGGGGGTCCTCTGTTGGCTGCTGATGAATCGAACCGTTGTCGGCCGCCGCATCTATGCGATGGGAGGCAACGAGCAGGCCGCCAAACTATGTGGAATCCGCACCGATCAACTGAAGTGGCTGGCTTACACCATCAGTAGTGTGACGGCTTCGATCGCCGGAGTGCTCTACGTGGCCAAGATCGGCGCCGCCGGCCCCAGTACGCTCGGAGTCGGCTACGAACTCAATGCGATCGCTGCTTCGGTCGTCGGAGGGTGCAGTCTGCAAGGAGGCGTCGGGCTCATCCCCGGTGTGATGCTGGGCGTCCTCTTTCTGCAAGTCGTCATCGATTCGGTGGCCAAAGTCATCCGCGCCGGTTCGGACGACTACCAGGGTCTCATTGTCGGTTTCCTCGTCGTGTTGGCTGTGGCATTCAACGAATGGCGGCAACAACCGAAGGGAACTCACAAGGAACTTTTTCCCGGTGCCATGGGATGGTGCACGATCCCGATCCTTGCGCTACTCATCGGCGTGATCACGTATGTCTTCGACGGGCGCGTCGCCGGGGCGGCGACCGGAGCCACGGTGCTCGTTCTCCTTGCAGCGGGGAAGCTCCTTCAGTCATCGCTCGCGCGCCCGCAGAAGGTGAGGGCAGCCGGTTAAGGACGCTTCCAGCGCCGCTCGAGTTCCTCCCAGGACACGTTGGAGGCTCCTCTCAGCCGCTCAGCCAACTCAGGGACGCGCTCGACCACATCGATCATCAGTCTGGCGACCGCTTCTCCCATTTGCCACAGAGCTCGCCGAAAACCGGCTCGTTCGGCTGCCTTTACCATCTCGGAGTAAGTGAGTCCTCCTGACGCGGCGCTGAGTTCTTTACTGCAGTGCCATTCGCCGTTGCGTTGCACGAGGCGATATTTCTTGAGGAGCCTAGCTGTGCGGATGCGTTGATAAGCACGGTTTTCCGCGCAGACGCGCATGGCCAACGACTGCAATTCCGGATTCCAGGCGTTGGAGAACGATGTCGCCAGTCGTCCTTGAGGTTTCGTAACACGCATGTAGTGCAGTTGAATCGGCTCAACGGGAGCCGCTGCCATGTCTGCCAGGAGATCGTCCCATCGCAGGCCGAGTTCCTTGCGTCCGATTTCATGAAAGGTCACGAGATCTTGGATCGGCCGATTCTTGGCGGTGTACTTTCCATCGATCAGATTCAGGTCGATTCCGGGACGCACGGACTTGATGAGGCTGTCGCCGACGATATGAGTGAGCCATCCGAAGAGGTAGGCGAGTTGCCGTTCCCCGGGAGCATAAAGATGCAGGGCATCATGGAAGACGTCGGCGGCATAGTCGGCCAGATGCTCCCAGGGCACCGTGTGCACGCGTTCGGCGCCGGCCCAGCCGAACACGAGATGCGCTCGACCATATAAAAGCCGGTGGATGTCTCGAGGCCGGTAGGATCGCCCGGCGTGTTCAAGCGTCCACGGGCGCACGGGACCTCCGGTCAGCGGACTGCGCTCCAGCGGTACGGTGCCATAGCCAACGGGCTCGCCGGTATCAATGCAAATCGCCTCGGGCAATGTTTGAATGTCGCAGCCCAAGTAAGCGCCGCACAGGTAGCTGTCTTGGTGCCGATCCACGATCAAGTCGACACGCACGCCTCGAGCGCGCGCCGCCTTCGCCCCGAGGATCGCATACATCAAGTGGCCGACGACGCCGCTCATCCAACAGCCTTTGGGATAGGGAGTGTCGTGGACGGACGTGAGCAACATGAACGACGACTGCACAGGCTCACGGTATCCATCTTATCACGCCGGTGCGGCGGTGGCAGCGGTGCAGGTGGCCACCTCAAACAGCCATGTATCCGAGCAGTCGAAGCTCGACTATGCTGTACTGGATGCAAGATCCGTTCGGCTCTTGATTCCTTCCCGAGTTTTCCAGCGGTGGTGGTCCATGTCGTCTGAGAACATTATCGAGTTCCATCGGTTGACGAAACAATTCCCCGGAGTCCGAGCCTTGGACGGCGTGTCGTTCTCAGTGCGCCGAGGCGAGTTGCACGCGATTTGCGGAGAGAACGGAGCGGGAAAGAGTACGCTGATGAAGGTGCTCGCGGGAGTCATCACCGACTACGAAGGCGAAGTCCGCCTCGACGGCCGATCGGTTCGTTTTCGAGGCACGCGGGATGCTGAGGCGGTGGGGATCAGCATCATCCATCAGGAGCTCAATCTGGTGGAAGAGCTTTCCGCAGCGGCGAACATTTTTCTCGGGCGGGAGATGCGGACTCGGTGGGGCTGGCTCAAGACACGGCAGATGGAAGAGGAAGCGGATCGTTTGCTCGAGCAGCTCGAATGCCATTTTTCCTCGAGCGCTCCTGTCGGTTCTCTGCGGGTCGGAGACCAGCAGCTTGTTGAGATCGCCAAGGCTCTGTCACTGGATGCTCGGATCGTCATCATGGACGAACCGACGAGTGCCCTGACCGAGGCGGAAGTCGCGAGACTCGATCGTGTTATCGAGCGGCTTCGCCAGCGAGGCACGACGATTCTGTACATCACGCACAAGATGGACGAAGTCTTTCGTTTGGCCGATCGCGTGACCGTCTTGCGCGACGGCAAGTGGGTGGCGACCAAGGAACGCCAGGCGACCTCCCCGCGGGAAGTCACGCATTTGATGGTGGGGCGGGAAATCGAGTCGGTGGAACGGGAGGCCCATACGCCGAGCAGCGATGTCGTGCTCGAAGTCGAACACCTCTATCTCCCACGCCCCGGTCACGCTCGCCGCTGGCGATTGGAAGACATCTCGTTTCGACTCCATCGAGGCGAAATCCTGGGCGTGGCTGGTCTGATGGGGGCTGGGAGAACCGAACTGTTGGAAGCTCTGTTCGGAGCCAGTCCGCAGCGACCGCAGGGCACGATTCGGTTGGAGGGTAAGCCCGTGCGCTTTCGGCATCCCCTCGATGCGCGGCGCGCGGGCGTGGCGTTGGTGACCGAGGATCGCAAGCGACTGGGGCTCTTTCCTCAGTTCAATGTGCGCGAAAACGTCAGCATCTGCACGTTGTCCGAGGCGACCCGGTGGGGGTGGATTCGTTCGTCTCTTGAATCTCGCTCGGTTCAGTCGATCGTGGAGCGTCTGAGGGTCAAGACGTCCAGTTTGGAAGCTCCTATTCACAGTCTCAGCGGAGGAAATCAGCAGAAGGCGATCATCGGCCGCTGGCTCTTGACGCGTCCGAAAGTGCTGCTGTTGGATGACCCCACGCGCGGCGTCGATGTCGGCGCAAAAGCGGAACTCTATCGACTCATGGATGGACTGAGGCGAGATGGGATGGCCATCATTCTGACGTCGAGCGAGCTTCCCGAGCTCCTGACGAACTGCGACCGCATCCTGGTGCTCAGCGAAGGAAAACTCACCGGTGAGCTGACGCGAGACGAAGCCACCGAAGAACGCATCATGGAACTGGCGACGCTCGGTGTGACTTTCGACGCGGGCTCGGCGACGGCCTAACCGAGTGACAAAGCCACGTCAGTTCGTTGCCGACTGGACTGCGCCTCCGGCCGGTTCATTGCGGCCGATGCGTGCTGTGAGAAGGGCGAAGCGGTCACGAACGTTGCGGTCGAGCTGGTCGAGTTGCAAGGCGAGACGCTGCATGCCGTCGGAGTTGACTCGAGCCACTTTCGCGATCTGCTCGACGAACTTCATGGTTTGCGTGAAGTTGTTGTCGACGGTGCGGCCGACGACGGGATTCAGAGCCTTGGCAACCACTTCGGCTCCGGCGTGGTCGATCTTCAAGAAGACATCCATCGTCCCTGTAATCCGTGTTTGCGCGGGCGATGCGGGTTGGCCGGGTTGGACGCGAGAACGCAAGATCATGACGCATTGACCGTTGACGGGTTTCGTCACAAGCGTCCCCGAGTAACTTCCTTCGGCATAGAGAACGTGGAGATTCCGAGACCCATAGACCAGTTCCACGCGGCTTTTCGTCCCGGCTCCATCGGAGGCTTCCATTTCGAAGGGCTTGGTGCGCTTGAGCGTGCAACGGGTGATGCCCATGTGCTGCCATATATTGACGACAACCTCAGGATGGCGTACCAGAAAGACGAAGAGATCGGGATCGCATTCGATCGTCTCTTCGGGCATGCGACGAAAGACCGTCGTGTCCTGAAGAACGCGGCGCAACTTGGCCGTGGCCTCCGGCGTCAGCTCATTCCACGGGATCGTTTTTTCCGCCTGGTGCCGAGCCGCTCGAGCCTTCCCCAACACGGGAAGCCGCTGTTGAGCCTCGAGGGTCGGACCACTTCCCACTAGCAGGAGCGAGCCAAGTACCCATGCCACGTGGCGTCCGACGCGCTTCGCGAACCTCGATCTCTTCATACCGATCCTGTTCCCCCCGGAACCGCCTCCTACGCCCGGAAACAGCGGCCATGCCTGGCGGAATCTCCTCGCGCCGCTCAGTCGGCTCCCGTGCACTATTGTTCGTCGGCCATCGGCCAACGACTCGATGAGTTATTCTTTGCCGGACCGGTAGAGTCGTCCACTCGAAGGAAGATTAGGAAAGAGGCGGCGATGGGAAACATTGCGCTCGGATGGACAAACGAGTGGAGGTAGGCGAAAGCGAGTGAAAGAGGACAGAGTCAACCGAGTCGACTGACGGGACATGGGGGAACTTCCGCCCGTCTCTTCCGTCTTTCTGTCTTTCTCGCCCCTGTCTTCTGCTCTTGCCGGGACACGGTGACTTCCGGACAATCGCGGCTCGGTGGGAGAAGGTTCACGGACCGCGCGCGTATCTGGGAGTTGCCAAAGATGGGCAAATTGGCGTCTGTGGCACGCAATGTCGCATTGCTGGCCGGCGTGGCCATGATCGGCTTTCTTTCGCTCGGAGGGGACACCTGGGTCATCCGCATGGTGGCTCGGCGGTCGACGCGCGGCGATTTGCCTCGGATCCGACGCCGCCTTTTGGCAGCGCAAACGGTGGGAGTCCACGGAGTTCCCGTCCTCGTTTCGGGCCTGACGAGTTCGTCCGACGAAGTCGTTCAGACGAGTTGGCAGAGTCTGGAGGAACTCCTGACGACCTGGCGACATGCTCCGGCAGATGAGGCTACTCGAGGCGTGCTTGCGCTAAGTGCCGAGTTGGCTCGCCAGGCGCCCGCTTTTTCGCCCGAGGGTCGTCGGGCGGCCGAGTCGCTCTTGCGAAAAATCATGGAGTGGCCGACACCTTCGAAGCCGGATGCGGCCGCCGACATTCTCGAGTATTGCCAGACGGCGCTGCGTCGCATGCCGGTGCCTCCGCGTGTGCGGGTAGCCTCGTTTGAGGCCTCACCGAAGTCTGCGGCGCCTCCGAAGCGTTCCAAGGCTCGGCGGATCGATCCGGTTGCGAAGCAACCCCCGCTAGTACGAAGCCAACGCGACATTCCAGCGGCGACCGCGCCTCGACCCTCGAACCTGTCGCAGAGCCCTCCCAGTCACGAGCAGGACGACATGTTGTCGTTCCCTTCGTGGCTCGAGCTGCCCGGCGGTGGTCTGGGGTGGCAGCCTGAGAACACGTCGCCGGTGCCGAAGTGGGAACCGACTTTTCCGGATCCCAATCGCAAGGATCGTCGCGAGCCGAAACGCTTTTCGCCTCCACCGGTCCAGCGCCCCCCCGAACTCTTTCGGCCGTCGCGACCAGAGCCGTTGCGATGAGCACGAGCACGCTCATGAGGCACATGAAACACAGAGTTGGTCACGAAGCTTTCTCTCTCTCCGTGACCTCTGTGCCTCTGTGTTGCCATTCTCCCGACTGCGAAGCTAACGCCCACCTTCCTGACTCTCGGCTTCGTCGCCTTCCAGGTGTCCGGCCAACTTGTGGATCCGTGCGACACTGGCCTCGAGAAAACCGGCGGCTCGGCGCAGGCACGTTTCGACTTCATCGGCGTATCCGTCGGCCGAAGCACACCATGCTCGATTGATCATCCGTTCTCCGCTGGCAAAGTCGGACATGATCTGCCCGTAAGCGCGCAGGCCGAATTCTCGGATCAACGCGTGTCGGCCATCGGCGAACTCTGTCAAGTGACTGGCCAGCCGTCGATCGATCCATTCGTGCACGTCGTACACTTGTTCCGGATACCAACGCGCCAGATAAGCTTGAAGCTCGGTGACAAGCGTTTTCAGATGTCGATATTGTTCTTCGATGGTTCCGGCAAGGGGCGAGGGGCCGCCTCCGGTCGTACCTCGAGTCGCGCGCAGAATGACGACCCCGATCACGGCGGCGCCCAGAGCATTGATGTACGCGGTCCATGAGATCGTGGACCACGGATCGGCCTTGATTTCTGTCTGGCGAACGGTGAAGAATGCGGCTGTCAGGAAGCCGCTCCAGAGCAACACATGACCGACCATGCGCATGGTATTCTCCTTCGGACGCTTCAGCTCCCGCCCAGCATGCTGCCAATTTCGACGAGTGCCACGGTCACGCCCACGAGTGCCTCGCCTACGATGAATCCGGCGGCGATCGGAACCCCCGTTTCATGGCCGAACTCTTTACCGAGGAATCGGTCCGACGCCATGCGCAGGAGGTTGCCCAAGGTATAGGTCAGAACGATGCTGAAGGGCATGTAGAATCCAAGTCCGATCAGGACGCCGATGCCCCCCAGCCCGCTGAATGCGAGAACGGCTCCCAGGCCCGTACCCGCCACATACCGAAACGTGGGCGCATCGTTCTCGGCAATGCCGCGCAGTACGGTAGCCAGTGCACTCGCTTGGGGAGCGGGGAGTTGCTTGGAACCAAGAACGTACTGCTCGTGCAGCGCATACATGACGAAGATCACGATGACCGGTCCGAGCCACGCGCCGATGAATTGAGCGATCTGTTGTCGGCGAGGAACGGCTCCGACGAGATAGCCGGACTTCAAATCGAGCATCATGTCGCCTGCCTGAGCGATGGCCACGCAGATCGCCGTTCCCAAGACGACCGCCGCCAGGATCGCCGGCACGGTAGTCGTACCTCGGACGGCAATCAAGAGAAGCAACGTGACCGCAATGAGCGTCATACCAGAAAGCGGATTCCAGTTGGTCCGGCCGACGCACTCCGAGACGATCACACCGGCGATCCAAACCCAGAGTGTCCCGAGGAGCGTCATGACGGCGACACGCATCGGCGAGAGCGAAGGAACACTGACCCAACAGGCACATCCCAGCACAACGGCCGAGAGTGCGATTCCGGTGTAGAGCGACCACGCCGGGAGTTCGTCGGAGTTGTCATCGGAGCCCGACTTTGAGGCATCGTGGAGCGACTGGATTGCGCTGAGCATGAGAGGGAATGCAGCGATGATGCCGCCAATGGCTGCTCCGACGAGCATCCCGATGCCCGTAGGACGGAAAAGCTCTCCTCGCAGCTTGCTTACATCTCCCAACAGCGGTGCCATTTCGCCCTGGCCATACATGGCCAACAGCGGCGCCAGCAACCAGTAACAGATGAATCCTCCGACTCCGAACCAGAACCCTCCTTTCCCGGAAAGGTATCCGACACCGATCGTCATGATCGAAAGATAGAATGTGATGTTCAGGTAAGGGGGAAACCCAAGGTACTTACCCACTGGCAGCTCCGGATCGTGGCTCCCCGTGACGCGATCAAAAACGAGCTTCAGGGCGGCAGCAAAGAGCCCTCCTCCCAGCAGCAACATGGCTTTGCGCATTCCTGCTCCCGGCGACCGCAGAATCGCCGCCACGGCGATGCCGCCGGGATATGCGAGCCGGTCGAAGTCGATCATTTGCTTGCGCAACGGGATGACAAAGACGAGTCCCAATGCGCCTCCGGCGATGCACGCAAGCGTTACGATGAACGGATCGAACTGCGTAAACCGCTGAGCGCCTGGCAACGGCTTTTCCTGAGAAGCCAGAATGAAGAGAGCGGCCAGCGAGAACATCATGCCGGCGGACGCTCCGTTGACCGCCGAGGCGATCGTCTGATTGATGTTGTTCTCGATGATGCTCGTACGCCGCAGAACGCCTCGCAGAAGTCCCCATCCGAGAATGGCCGCCAGTTCCGAGCCTTCGATGGAGAACCCCAGCAGCAGGGAGGCGTAGGCGATCGAGGCAGCGATCATGATCCCCAGCAGCCAGCCCACAAGAACGGCCGCCCAAGTCAACTCGGGGTACTCCCCATAACGAATGACGCGTCCGTCCGGAGTGGTCGCCGGCTTGTCGTTGCCAAGCTTCGTCATCTGCTCACCTGTCGACGCCCCATCGGCCTGAACAAGACCGCTATGATAGCAAGCCGACGGGCGCCGTGCTACAGTCCGGCTTCGCGCAGATGTTCACGCAGGATGCGGGCGATTTCCTGCGTGGTTTGGCGTGGCAACAAGAGCTCCGTGTGGAGTGCCGGGACGTAGCATTCGCTTGTGACTGGGAGCACCCGGGCACTCAGAACGGGAACCACTCCGTCTCCGGCTCCGTAGCCGGGAATGGAGTGTGCCGTTCCGATGATCGAGTGGAACCGCACGTGCGGACTGCGCGGCAGACGCTCGATCGCCTGCAGCAGGGAGCTCTTTGGAGTCAGCATGTCGATGCTGTTGGGAGGCCGGTGCCGGAATTCCTTTTTGAAGACGCCCGGATTCGCCGCCACGATGCGCCGGTATTCTTTGGCGGCTTCCGAATGGCGATCCGTGGCGGAAATGCACAGGCTCGCAATCCGTCCAGCATAGGGCGAACCGCGATGGGGCGTTCCCACGTAGATGACGCGCCGCACGAAGGGAACCGGCTCGAAAAAGAACGCCTCCTCGAACGCGTGACGTGTCTCTTCGTCCATCTGCACGGTTTGGATGGGCACGCGAGCGGCAACGTTCCAGAGTCGCTCCCCGCTGGAGGTCACCTGCAGCTTGCTGATCAGGCCGCCCATGCTGTGACCGATCAGCACCAGGCGGTTCAAGCCTGGATCGTAGCCTTGCGGGTCGAGCCGACTGGTGATCTCGTACAGCTGCTGCCTCAATAGCGACGCGGTCACGAGAAAGTTTTTCGACGTGTCATATTCGAAGACCCAGAACTCGAAGTGGCGCTCGATGTCGGGCAACACGTCCAGTTCATTGACGACGTTGGCCCAAGCGAGGCGGTTCGAAAAGAGCCCGTGCACGAAAATGACCGGGATCTTTCCTCGGCGGTGAGGCTCGAGCATCCAGAGTCTTGCGCGGACTTGGGTCAACCGCTGCAACTGAGAAGCCGCTTGAAGTTGATCGAGTGCTCCGCCGGCCCGGCCGATTCGGCACTGTTGCGACTCTTTGAGCGCCCACGCGATGCTCGCGGAAATGTCTCGAGCCAAGGGGACGCGTCCGGCGGCAAGCGTGACGTGCGTCGTGCGTCGCGGTTCGAAGAGTTCGAGCGTAGCGATGTGCGTCGCGTTGCCGTCTCCCGATGGTGACACCATGATGTCATCTCGATGCGGGATCAGCAAAGCAGTCGCCGAAAACTTGACGTCGTGGCTGAGAAAGGGATCCTCCGGCGTGCCTGGGCGTTTCACCACGAGCGGAACACCGATGCCCGGTGTCGCGTAACGGACCTGTAGCGGGGGCGAGGCGTACTCGCCTACCAACTCGATCTGCCGAAAATCCTTGCGTTGCCACAAGAACCCGGTCAGTCGCGTTTGCACCCAAACGGCGCCTAGGGGCGTCGCCAGGCGGATACCTTGCTCCGGGTCCCAGCGGCCATGCCGCTGCGCCTGCTCGAGGAACCGGGCGACCGAGGAGTGGTAGACATTCCATGCTCGGCAAGCCGGCGGTGGTGCCGAGCGCGGGTCGGGAGGAACATGAGGCCAGACGTTCCAGATCGCCAGATAGTAGAACTCGAGGCATCGAGGCGAACGGAGTTGCTCCAGTTCCACTCCGGCTGCGTAGGCGACTTCGGCTCGCTGCAGTCCATCTGTCGGCCAAGGCGGGAGTGTGTGGTCCCACAAGACGGCCTTGGGGCGGGCTTCCTCGGGAGCTCCCACAGCCAGCCACTGGAGTTGGTCGAGCGGATAGGCGGCTGGGTATTCCGCCTTTGGCTTGGCGAACTCGGGAGGGTGCCAAACGACATAGTTGGCAGCGTGACCGAGGGGAGTCGACCAGACGAGGCATGCGAACACCGTACGAAGGTAGGCTGCCGCGAGTCTACGGCCGTGGGCTCGCCTCGTTGGTCTCGCCGCGTCCTGCGGATTCCCAGCCATGTTTCTGTTTCTCCCATCGCCGAACGACACATCCTGCGGCCGAGCAAGTGTAGCTCGAGTTGCCCGATCGGGCCGAGTTTTGCCGCCCGGCCCTTGGACTTTGCAAGGATTGTCGGTAAATCGTAGCGGCTGTAACGATGATGGCGGCTCGCAAGCCGACCGGCAGCGACTGTGTGCAAGCTGGCAACGGGAGTGTCAGGGGAGTACACTGCTCTCAAGGCGGTTCGGGCCACGCGCGGCGGGCGACGGATTCTTCGTTCATTGCAGGCGTTGGCTGCCGCGTCTCCGGGGTTCGGTTGGCAGTTCGGCCTTCGGTTTACCTTTAGAGTTTGGAAACGAATACGATGACACGCGGCCATTTGATGGGACGTCGGGCGTGGATTGCCGGGACGATGGGGATGGGCATGGGATGCCTCGGTGGGGTGGCGCGAGCGATCGAGCCGATTCAGCGCAACGGGAAGGCGAAGTTCAAGTCGAGTCTTGCGGCGTACAGCTATCGAAAACTGCTCAGTGGCAAAAAGCCGGTGATGACGCTGCTCGACTTCATCGACGAATGCGCGGCGATGGGCTTGGACGGTACGGAGCTGACATCGTATTACTTCCCGAAACCGGTCACCCCTGAATACCTTCGGCAACTCAAACACCGGGCGTTCCTCCTGGGACTGGACATTTCAGGGACGGCGGTGGGAAACGACTTCGGGCATCCTCCGGGACCGGCTCGCGACCGGCAGATCGCCATGGTCAAGCAGTGGGTCGACTATGCGGAGTTGATGGGAGCGCCCGTCATTCGCGTTTTCGCCGGTCATCTCAAGAAGGGGCAGTCCGAGAAGCAGACGCACCGCTGGATGGTCGAGGGCTTAGAAGAGTGCTGTGCCTATGCCGGCCAGCATGGGGTGCACTTGGCGTTGGAGAACCACGGCGGACCGACGGCGACGGTCGACGGGTTGCTAGCCATCGTTCGAGATGTTCAAAGTCCGTGGTTCGGCGTGAACCTCGATACCGGGAACTTCCGCAGCGACGACGTCTACGCCGATTTGGCGAAAGCCGCGCCCTTTGCAATCAATGTGCAGGTCAAGGTGGCAGTGACGATGGCGGGCAAGCGGCAGGAGACCGACTTCGAGCTTTTGGCGAAGATCCTGACCGACGCCGGCTACCGAGGCTATATCGTGCTGGAATATGAGGAAGCCGGCGACGTGCGAAGTGAGTGTCGGCGCTACACGCGGCGTCTGCAACAGGCGTTTGGGATGTAGCCCGAACGTTTCTCTTGACAGGTCGGCCCGTTTTCCAGAAACTACCCGCTCGCGGCCCCAGGGACCCGGCAAGTCCCATGGAAGGTGGAATACGCGCAGAACGGAGTCTTCGCTCATGAAGAGTCTCACGCCCCTAGTGCTCCTCGTCGTCGTCAGCCTCGTGGGGACGAAGTTCGCATTCGACCGTTTCCGTCCGAGCGGCGAGAAGGACTCATCGACGTCGCCAGCGCAGCAAAACGCGGAAAACGCCGTACCGGAGCACGAGAAGGCTCCTGCCCGGACTCCGAAGCAAATCGTGACTGACCTCTTTGAGGCACTCAAGAAAGGAGACCGGGAAACGGTGGAATCGCTTCTTTCGCCGGTCGCGCGTCGCGAGATGCCCAAGTACCACTTGAAGGTGGAACCTCTCGGGTCACCCGACGGCCAGTATGAGATCACCCAGGTCGAATACCCCAAAAACAAGCCGGGGATAGCGTACGTCGCCTGTATCTGGAAGGAACCTCGTCCCAACGGAACCATCGATGCCGCCGAGGTCGTCTGGGTCTTGCAGAAACAGGCCAACCATCGATGGGCGGTGACCGGGATGGCGGTCGAAAGTCCGCAGGGCGAGCTCGTCTTTTTCCCCTTCGAAAGGCCGGGCGAGATGATTCGCGAATGGGAGCGGCTCAATCAGCTCTACGCGCAGGCTGAGCAGCAGGGCGGGGGCGCCGCCGCGGCGACCGCCCGACGCCCCGACTGACGGCAGCCCCTCCTGGCATCCCAATGCGACGAGTCCGTCTCCTATAATGCGTCGCATGGCGACAATCCCTGAACTCTTCTGGAACCGCATCGACGCTTCCCCCGAAGCACGGGCGGTATACCGGTATGCCGAAGGTACGTGGCAGCCGTTGTCTTGGCGGGCCTTTGCCGAGGAAGTCGTGGCGACCGCCGAGCGTCTCCGGCGGGTGGGACTCAAGGCCGGGGACCGCATCGCTTTCTACAGCGAAAACCGTTACGAATGGCTGGTGATCGACCTGGCCATCCAACTCATCCCCGCCGTGCATGTCCCGCTCCATGCGCCGTTGACGGGAGCTCAGGCCCGCTATCAGATCGACCATAGCGGTGCGTCTGCCGTCATCGTGTCTGGCCCCGAATTGGCTGCTCGACTTGAGGAGGCTTATGGCGAACTCTCGACAAGCACGCATTGGTTCAGCCTCGAACCGATTGGAAGTGCGCCTTGGGAAAAACTGGAGACTGGTTCGTCTGGAGTGGATATTCGAGCGGCCGAAGAACTGGGTCGTTCCGTCGTCGACCGCGTAGCGTCCAACGACTTGGCGACGATCCTCTACACATCCGGGACGACGGGCGAACCGAAGGGTGTGATGCTGAGCCAGAACAACCTGGCGACGAACGCCCTGGCGACCGCCGCCGCATATCCAAACGGGGACCAGGATGGAGTGCGGTTGTGTTTGCTCCCGTTGAGCCACATTTTCGCGCGACTGTGTGATTTGTATTTGTGGCTGGTGCAGGGAACGAGTCTGGCGGTTGCCCGTAGTCGCGAGACGGTACTCGAGGATTGTCAGGCCTTGCAGCCCTCCTGGTTCAACGCGGTACCTTACTTCTTCGACAAGTGTTATCGGATCTTGCGCGAACAGGGAAAGGCGGAGGAACGGGGGGCGGTGCGCCGGCTGTTCGGCGGCAAGATCGAGTACTGTTGTTGCGGAGGCGCCGGGCTCCCCGAGTACCTGTTCGACTATTACCAAAGTCAGGACGTGCCCGTGCTCCCCGGATACGGATTGACCGAATCGTCACCCGTGATCAGCGTATCGCGACCGGACGCCGTGCGACGAGGTGCGTCGGGGAAACCGATCGAAGGTGTCGAGGTTCGCGTGGCTGAGGACGGGGAAATCCTTACGCGAGGCCCTCATGTGATGATGGGGTACTACCATGACGACGAGGCAACGGCCTCGGTGATCCGCGATGGATGGCTCTACACGGGCGACTATGGCCGAGTCGATGAAGACGGGTTTGTCTACATCACTGGTCGCAAGAAGGAAATCATCGTCACGGCTGGTGGCAAGAATATGGCACCGGTCTTGTTGGAGTCTCTATTGACTCAGGATCCGCTCATCGAACAGGCGCTCGTGATCGGAGACGGTCGCAAATACCTTGCGGCTCTGCTGGTACCCAACTTCACGCTGCTTCGGCAGCGCGTCGAGTCGGAACTGGGACCCGATCGTGTCGAAGGGATGTGTGAAGACGAACAGGTCCGCCAGTGGTACGCGGAGATCGTCGAGCGGCAATTGGCGTCGCTGTCGAAGTATGAACAGGTGCGCCGATTCGCCCTGCTGCCTCGGCCGTTTTCGATCGAAAAAGGCGAGATGACTCCGAAGCTGAGTTTGCGGCGCAGCGTGATCGAAGAGCACTTTCGCGACGAGATCGAGTCGCTCTATCGGTGAGTTTTCGCGCTGTCGAGATGCGCCACCTTGCCGTTGGGATGTGCTCTCTTTTTCTGTTGGTGCTCGAGTCTGATCCTACGGAAAGAGGCCGCGCAGCAGTTTGGCACTGGCGACGCGTTCGATGCCTTCGATGAGAGCGGCGGTGCGCATATCGAGTTTGTCGCGTTGGCTGCGTAGGAGCGTGCGTTGGAAGGCGCCGACCATGACCTTGTGGAGTCGGTCGTTGATTTCTTCGAGCGTCCATGTGAAATTCTGCGTATCTTGGACCCACTCGAAGTAAGAAACGGTCACGCCGCCCGCGTTACCCAACACGTCGGGCAGCACGAAGATGCCTCGTTCTTGCAAGATGCGGTCGGCTTCGAGAGTCGTTGGGCCGTTGGCACCTTCGGCGAGGATTTTGCACTGGAGTCGCGGTGCGTTCTCCTGCGTGATCTGATTCTGCACCGCGGCCGGCACGAGGATGTCGCACTCGAGTTCCAGCAGGTCACTGTTGCTGATCGACTCGGCGTGAGGATAGCCGGCCAGCGAGCCATGCTGAGCGACGTAGTCATGCAGTGCATTCACGTCGAGTCCTTCGGGGTTGTAGATTCCGCCACTGACGTCGCTCACACCGATCAAACGGACTCCCTGTTCGGCCAGGAAACGAGCCGCGTTGCTGCCGACGTTTCCGAATCCTTGCACGACGGCCGTACACTGTTTGAGACGCAGGCCGATGTGTTGTGCCGCTTCGACGATGAGATAGACGAGTCCTCGACCGGTCGCTTCGGTGCGTCCCAGCGATCCGCCGAGCACGACCGGTTTGCCGGTGACGATCTCGGGAACCGAGTACCCGACTTGTTGGCTGTAGGTGTCCATGATCCAGGCCATGACTTGGGCGTTTGTGCCCAGGTCGGGAGCCGGAATATCCTTGTCCGGCCCGATCATGCTGATGATTTCCATCGTGTAGCGGCGGGTCAGCCTCTGGATTTCCGTGCGGGAGAGTTTCGTGGGATCGATGCGCACGCCCCCTTTGGCGCCGCCGAAGGGGAGGTGCATCAGGGCGCACTTCCAGGTCATCCACATCGCGAGCGCCGAGACTTCGCCCAGGTTGACGTCTTGGTGATAGCGGATCCCTCCCTTGGTCGGGCCCATCGTCAAGACGTGCTGGACTCGATACCCGAAGACGGTTTCGACATTGCGGTAGTCGTCCCGGCGGCAGGGGAAGCTCACCATCAGGGTCCGCTGGGGGAAGAGGAGGCGATCGCGGATGTTCTCGTCGAGTTGCATGATTTCGGCCGCCTGGAGGAATTGCTGCTGAGCCAGGCGGAACATCGGGGAGTCCCACTCGGTGGTCGAGGCGAGCGGCTGATCGAACGGCTCGATGATCGACGACATAATCGCAGGTTCCTCTGGGAAAGCCGAAGATGGGGCAGGAGGAGCGGCCGGCCGACAACAAACGGCTCGGTGATGGCGATTATGGCTGTTGGTTGCCGGTCTGAAAACGGGGGTTTGGGGGTTGAAGAGAACGCGGGTCGGCGTGAATGCGTATCCACCAGAGACAGCAATGTCTGGTAAAATGGTAGGACGTGGGGTAAGCCGCCGGGGGTGGCGTCTGTGAGCGCTACTGCTGGAGGCGGCGGAAGACAGGAATTGCGGTACTTTCGCGTGAGAGGAAATCGGGTCGATGAAGACGTGGCAGGACAATCGGGAGCGAGCCTGGTTCACCCTGGCCGCTTGGGTGGTGTGGGGCATCCTACTGAGTACCCTGGCCGGAAGTGCGCCGACCGTCGCAGCGGCCGCGTCCGATTCTCTGGTACAACTGGAGAAGCAGGTCCAGGAAGTGGCCAAGCGAGCCATTCCTGCCACCGTCTGCGTCCTGAATCCCCCGGGTTCGGGAAGCGGCGTGATTATCAGCGAAGATGGGTACGTCTTGACTGCCTCTCACGTGAGTGCTGGAGCGCGCAACGACAAAGTCCGGCTCATTCTCAGCGACGGCCGTCAGGTTGATGCCACCGCTCTCGGGGCCAACCGCACGCGGGATGCCGCGATCCTCAAGATCGACGAGCCCGGGCCGTGGCCTCACGTGCCGATGGGTCGCTCGAGTGAACTCAAGGAGGGTGATTGGGTCATTGCCTTGGGGCATCCGGGTGGCTACGAGCGGGGGCGCACGCCGCCGGTTCGTTTGGGACGGCTGCTCGGCAACGTCGACGGTCCCTTTGGGCTGATCACTGACTGCACCGTCATCGGCGGTGACTCGGGCGGTCCTCTGTTCAACGTGCATGGCGAAGTGGTTGGCATTCACAGTTCGATCGCCGCCTCGACGGCTCAAAACCGGGATGTCCCCATCGATGTTTTCCATCGCGACTGGGATGTGATGCTCAAGGGGCGCCGCTGGGGCAAGCTGGCACAGATGCTCATCCCCGCCGGCGCGGGTTATCTCGGAGTCGTCGCCGAACCGCTCGACGATGGAAAAGGCCTGAAGGTCGTCGAGGTCGAAAAGGGGGGATCGGCCGAAAAATCGGGGATCGCCGTAGGTGACATATTGGTGTCGTTCGACGGGTACCAGTTGAGCAATACTTACTCCCTGGTCGAATCGGTTGCAGCGCGTCTGGCAGGGGACGTTGTGAAGATGGAACTGCGTCGCGACGGGAAGGCGATGACCATTTCGGTCAAGCTCGGGCCGCGCCCCGGCGAATCGGCGGATACGGAACATGCGGACTGGGATCTGCCCTCGGAAGTGGACGAACTGCTGGATCCTATGAGTGAAGCCGAGCGGCCGTCGCCGGAAGAGGGAAAGTCGGACGCACAGAAGAATTCGGAAGAAAAGTCTGAGAAGAAGACGGCGACCAAGGGTAAGCCGACACGCATTCCCTTGAGCGCTTTGCTTCCTCCCAGCTATTTTGCCGAAAACTCGGGAGTGCGTCGAGGCAACGAGAAACCGAGCAAGTACCAGAAGAAGCACCCTTCGGTGCTGGGAGCCTTTCGCAGCGTGGCCGCACGCGCCGCGCTCTCGACGGTGGCCGTTTTGAACGGCAGTCAACCTCTGGCACTGGGGACTCTCGTCAATCGACGAGGAGACGTGATAACCAAAGCGAGCGAGCTGCATGGGGATTTGTCAATCCGGTATCCGGATGGGACGGTTCAACCATGCCGTATCGTGGGTGTGCATGAACAAGCCGATTTGGCGCTGCTGCGACCGGACGTCGCTGGAAGCCACGGGGGGGTGCCGGCGAGGTGGAATCGCCAGCCCAAACCGGTCGGGTCCCTTGTCATCACTCCCGATTGGCGGGGACGCGTGCTGGCGGTCGGCGTTGTCAGCGTGGCCAGTCGACGGCCTCGGTCCGCCCGAGCCTTTCTGGGGATCGCCACCGAAGATCGTCCTGATGGCGTGATGATCGTCCAGGTTGTTCCCTCGACGGCTGCAGCCCAAGCCGGTATCCGAGTCAACGATATCCTCCTGAAGATCGGCGACGATGCGATCCAGAGTGTCGAAGATGTTTTTGCCGCCATCGCCAAGCACTCACCCGGGGAGAAAGTGGAGATTCATGTCCGTCGAAGCGGCGAGGAGCTAACGTTACATGCGACGTTGAAGACACCGCCTAATATGACGGCTCGACGGTTCGAAGAGATGAACCGCATGAGCGGGGCTCGAAGTTCGCGTCGCAGCGGCTTCCCTCAAATCGTCCAACATGATGCCGAGATTCCGCCGCTCGCCTGTGGAGGCCCGCTCGTCGATTTGGACGGGAAGATCATTGGCATCAACATTGCCCGGGTGGGTCGCGTGGAAACGGATGCAGTCCCGGCAGACTGGCTCGAGCCTGTCTTGACGGAGCTCGAGTCAGGCAAGTTGCCGCCTCCGGAAGATTTCGGCCGGGACGACGAGGCAGTTCGGAAAGAGATCGCCAAGACGAAAGCGGAGATCCGGCGACTCCAACGCCGCCTGCGGCAACTCGAACAGCAGTTGCGTGGTGCGCCCAGCGGCAAGTGAAGCGCGGTGGATGGGGGGCTCGCGGAGCCGCGGGCGGCATCTCGCAGGGACGCGAAGGGGGCTCTCGCGGAGACGTAAAGAACGCCGAGGGGGATGAAAGGGGTTCTCGCGGAGGCGCAAAGAACGCGGAGGGGAATGAAAGGGTTTTGGACGTAGAGCCGAACGGACGGGCCTCGTTCCCCCCTTCGAGCGCGTATCGTGCAACTAGATCTTCTGTCTCAGTCCTTCCCCGAGAAACAATCTCTGCGCTCTCCGCGACTTCGCGAGAAACTCCCCGGTGCCTCTGCGAGAAGCTCCCCAGCGTCTCCGGGAGGCGACCGCCGTAGCTCCGCGTCTCGGCTCCGCCGGTCGAACTCACCAAACTGAAGAATCCCTCCTTCCCTTACCGATGGAATAACTGGTAGGCTATAATGTTAGTAATATGACTAGGTAACTAATATTCCATCAGGAGTGGACGCATGGCCGCAGTTCCCGTTAGGTGGGGGGATTCGGAGAAGAGCGGAGTGGGACCTCGGCTAGCCGTCGTGTCGGCGCCAGAGGGGTTGCAGCCGACGGATGAGCTCCTTGAGGAGTTGGCCGAGGCCAGCTTACGTCTCGAAGGGGCGACGCCTCAGGAGATACTCGCGTGGGCGGTCGGCCGCTTCGCACCTCGATTCACGATGGCCACAGCCTTCGGCCCGGAAGGAATGTGCCTGATTCACATGTTGGCCGACATGGGAGCTCCCGTGCCCATCTTCAATCTGGACACGGGCTACCAGTTTCCCGAGACGTTACAGATGCGGGACCGCGTGCGGGAGCGTTACGGGATCGAAGTGGAGCTGAAGCGGCCGGAACTCTCGGTGGCCGACTACGAAGCCGCTCATGGCGGGCCCGTCTACGCCACCGACCCGGATCGGTGCTGCCGCGATCGGAAGCTGGCCGTGTTGACACGAGCCATCGAGGGGATGCACGCATGGGCAAGTGCCATTCGGCGAGATCAGTCGCCCGATCGTGCCAAGGCTCCCATCGTCGGGTGGGACCGCAAGTTTGGGCTGGTAAAGGTGAGTCCTTTGGCCAACTGGACCAAGTCGCAGGTGTGGCAATTCATCGTCGACCACGATGTTCCCTATAATCCTTTGCATGACCGTGGGTACACGAGCATTGGCTGTCGCCCATGTACGCGAGCGGTGATGCCTGGTGACGATGAACGGGCCGGGCGCTGGTGCGGTTTCGCCAAGACGGAGTGCGGGTTGCACTCGTTGGACTGAGGGGCGTGTCGACGCGAGCGGCAATGGTCCTTGCTGTCTCGCGATTGGGAAAAAGGCTGCGGGCTTTCTGTAGCCGAGGATAGGTGGATGGCCGGAATCTCTGCGAAGACCGAGTACGGTTGCCTGGCAATGATCGATCTGGGCCAGCGATATGCTTCGGGCGAGGCGACTCGGGTCGGGGAGATGGCTCAGCGGCACGGGATGCCGGCCGGTTTTCTGGTCCAGATCTTACTGCAACTTAAGGCGGCCGGTCTGGTGCGCAGCAGCCGAGGGGCGGGGGGGGGCTACCGGCTGGCTCGGGCTCCCGAGTCGATCACGCTGCAGCAGATCGTCGAGGCGATCGAAGGCCCTGCCGAAGGTGCGGTCTCTCACGCTCGTCGCAGCTCAGCGGGAGCCGCCGTCTTGGCGGCTACTTGGGAAGAGCTTCGATCGCTTCAGCAGTCGTACTTGGCCGAAGTGACGCTCGCGGCGCTCGTGGAGCGACTCGAGGCGACCCCGGCAGAGATGTATTACATCTAGAGCGTCTTATCCAGGATGCCTCGCTGCTGGAGGAACTCGACGATCTTCGCCACGCACTGCGAGACGTCCAGTTGGTCCGTGCGAAGGTGGAGATCGGGCGCGTGGGGCATGTCATACGGAGCAGAGACACCGGGGAAGTTGGGAATCTCCCCTTGATCGGCTCGCGTGTAAAGCCCGGCCGTGTCCCGTCGGCGGCGCACGTCTTCGGGGGCATCAAGATAGACCACGAAGAACCGGTCCTCACCCACGACCGACTTGGCTCGCTGGCGTACCTCTTCGCTAGGTGCGACGAACGCACAGATGCAGATGAGACCTGCATCGTTGATCAGTTTGGCCACTTCGGCGCCTCGCCGAATGTTCTCCGCTCGATCCGCCGCCGTAAACCCCAGATCGCGGCTGACGCCGCTTCGGAGGTTTTGTCCGTCGAGCACGGTGACGGCCTGGCCATGGTCGAAGAGATAGCGTTCGAGTG
>WFWZ01000003.1 GCA_015490875.1 Planctomycetaceae bacterium | reverse complement strand
TTCCTATCATCCGCGGCGCCGAACTGCCCGTGACCGTGACGTTCTCGAGAACATAAGATGATATCACCGCAAGCTGTTCCTTTCTTGTCAGTCGCTTGCTCGCAACGCCGGGGCTATCTGATTGAGCCAACAGCTCTGCCAGTTCGTGATGGCGGTCGGCGATCTTCTTCATTAGCTCACCAGGATTCTTGATCTTCAGAATGGCATCGACAAGTCCGGCATCATGTTGTTTTCCTTCTTCATCAGCATCGAATGTGGACGGCACTCCATGATCCCTCAGTGCTTTCCGCATAGCAGGATCTTCGCCAAACAGGAACCGTGCCGAAAAAATGGACAACGCGATGTGGTAAGCCTTGGATTCGCGAGTCAGGCTGGAGAGCATAAGGTCGAAATCCTCCATGACCGCCCCAGTGATGTACGCCCGAAACGCTGCGTCCGGAGAGTCAAAGCCGCGTACTTTCTCCTCGGCAGCGAAAGCCAAAGAGGATGTGACGACGATGATGACGAACGTGAGGTGGTACACCTTTCGTCCTCCATGAAACCCAGTAGTGCCAGCAGGATGCGGGTCGCGTGATACGCCTCCGACAGTGTCCTTACGGGAGGTAATTCTATCGCGTGACCCTGCACCACGGAACGTCAGTTCGGATAGCGACAAGTCTCAGTTGGCCGACCGCCGAGCGCGTCGTTGGGACAACCCCAACCGTCGTCCCTCAGTTTCCCAATAAATGCTGCAGAAAGATTTCGTGGCGGCTCTGCCTTCCACCCCGGACAATCGCAAAATCCGCAGGCTCTTTAACGTCCTGCTCGACCTTGCCACCTAACCGCCTGAAGTACACTGTCACCGAGGGAAAACTACTGCAATTCGTCCGGTTGCAATGGCGGCTGCCCCGGACCTCTGATTCTCAAAACAAATACATCCTGCTGATCCACGAAGAAGACGATGCGGTAGGTGCGACCACGACGAGTCTTGAACAGCACTTGTCGCACGTCGACCTGCGGCAATCATCGTTTTCCAACGCTTGCCCGTAGGTGTCAGCGTGATCGCGGAGACGAGCAATCGCGTCATCATAGGCATCAAGCCACGCAGCCGCGCCTTGCCGTGATCGTTCGAGTAGCCATTCCAGAATCGCTTGCTTGTCTTCCTTCGCCCTCGGCAATTCGTGGACTGCGAAACTCATTCGTCGTTCGAGCCGTACTTTTGGCGAAGCTCTTGAGAATGCTCTCCAGTCGGTGTGCCCCGCTCACCCTTCATGTAATCGTTGATCGACGCGTTGATGGCGGCAATGTTGGTCGCTCGCTCCGATTCGGTTAGATTCTCAAGCATCCACAGGTCAAACAACTCGGCTAATCCCAATTCTTCAGCTTCACCACGCGCAATCCGGCCCTGCACAAAGGCCGTAAAATCTCTGAGTTCCTCTTCCGCTGTGGACATGGCTGGACTCCCTTGGGAAATCTCAGGGAACTTCATCACCGATAGCTCCATTTTATCATTGCATGAGGCTCGGGAGAACCGAAAATGGCGAGGTGCCAGGTTTGGTGCCGAGCCAAAATCGGGGCGAAACTTCGAGCGACTTGAGCGCTGTTTTGCCTCCCGATCGGCTCGAAATCGTCGCCACCTGGACGCGCTGCCGGACGCGGTCAAGGCCGGGATTCTGGCGATGGTCGGCGCAGCGAAACGGAATCATCCGAGCGGCAGAAACAAGACTTGATTCGCCAATTCCTCCTCACGACAACACTCGGAAATCAGTTCAAGGTCAGCCGAGCATTGCCCGATGCTCATCCCTTGTTGATGGGCGAAGATCACGCCGGGGAATGGGCGACCTGTGCTTTGCCAGTGATGTGCGATTCGCAGCAGGTCGGTATCTTGAGACACCAAGACTCGGTTGAGCGATGCGGCACGGCTTAACAGTTCGTCGTCAGCAGCTTCCCGCGTACCGTCCTCTTGACTCGTGAGGACATCAATTCCGCGACGTCGTAGAGCGCTCGTAATCGCCGCAGGCACATGAACTTCCATGTAGAAGCGAATGGCCACTCAATTGGCTTCCTTACGTCGCTCCAGCAGCTCATCGCGAGAAAGAGATGTCGGTGACCGAAGTGCCGCAGCGCTGCCCGCCTCTTTAGCCATCTGCGCAACGAATTCTTCATAGTGGTCATAGAAGTATGCCAGAGCTGCGTAGACCTCTTCCGGCTTGAGGTCGGTGTGCTGCCGCAGCAATTCCTCGGCCGACCACCCGTGATGGAAGTGTTCTGCTGCGAGATGCGCGACCTTGTATCGAGTACGGCCGATGCGGGCAACCCCCTCATCATCGATCACCAGATGTGGATAGGATGCTGTACTCATCACTTCTCTCAAATCGGCGAGGCCAAATTCTCTTTGGACAGACCTGCTCAGCTTTCACCAACAGCGTGATTGGCGACGCAGCAGCATCAACCCACCAACCTCTATTCTACCTTGCTTTGGGAAACTCGGTAGTGTGGCTTGTCGGAGGCGGTGCCTATGCCTGTCGCGAAGGCGCCAGGAATCCGCGTGGTTATGCTCAGTGGCACTAGGAATCGACTATCCGGCGCCGTAACGCAGCACCGTGGTGTACACGGGACTGGGTCACTCGCCGACCGCCGACGCTCAATTTCTCGAAAAATGCCGCAGAAAGATTTCGTGACGGCTCGGCCTTCCGCCCCGGACAATTGCACTATTCGCAGGCTTTTCAACGTCCTGCTCGACCTTGCCACCTGACCGCCTGAAGTGCAGTATAATAATGCTGGGCGGTTGTTTAAAGGAGGTGCATCATGGTGGCTGAAGAAACAAAGTCCGTTATTTCGCGCGCGAAAGAGATTTACGAGGCGCGGCTCAGAAAGGACTTAGAGGCAAGTCACATGGGGCGGTTTGTTGCGATCGAGCCCGATTCTGGCGATTACTTTATCGGCGAGACGTTCGACGAGGCGGTCAAGTTGGCCAGATCGAAGTACCCATCAAAGCTTTCCCATACGATGCGGATTGGTCATGGCGCCGCATTTCATCTTGGAGAGATGAGCCTGTGATTGGGTGGGTCGATGACAAATCACGAGCGTTGATCTCCGTGCCCGTCGCCGCGACACTCATCGCAAACTCGAGATCGACTACGAGGCGAAGACAGTTGCTGTAACGTAGATGTGGCGAACGCCATGCAGCAGCCGGGCAGCAAGAAACCGAGGGGGGGTAGTGCCCGCAACCGTGAAACAGCCAACACACATCTTGTTCCAGCAGACGCCGAACGCCAGTGAGACGTTGCGGTGCACCGACTCGTTCATGCGCGGCCATCCTCGCCGCGCCCGCCAGGCTGATCCTGCTCGCGTTCATCGATTCGTGTGATGGCGTTGTTGTGCGAGTTGACGGCGATCTTCGACGTCCTTCAACGTAACCACGTGGTTGTCATTTTCCGACTGCTTATAGCGATCAAGCAATTGGTCGAGGTCGCCATCGCATTCATCTAGTAAACGACCGCGAATCTTATAGATTTCTTCGAGAATGGGGTCGTCGTTCACGTTTCATCCTCATCCGGAGTAGATGGTATTTCTTCAGGTGTCAGCAGCAGTGGAGTCTGACGCCGTAGTTCAGCGTTCGCATCCAACAATCGACGGATCACCTCACCGTTGGCGATGTGTCGACAATTCCAAGCATCGCAACCGGTCTTGATCCAACCCACCTCGATGCGGTGCCGGAACGGGCACTCCGGCTTCTGACGAGCAGCATGGCCCCTTCGAAGTATCCCCGACAGGATTCGAACCTGTAACCTTCGGCTCCGGAGGCCGACGCTCTATCCAGTTGAGCTACGGGGACCGATAATCATCGCCCAAGGAGATCACCATCCGCAGACTCCCCCACGGCGGCCGGTCAGGACGACCGCAACCGATTATACAGCGTCTTACCCGCCTCACAACAGCAGGTGCCTCCCATGCTTCGCCTCTCCCTCCACGGCCCGCTCCCAACGCCCAGGCCCGAACCGAACCACGCGACGATCGAGGAGATCCTCGCCGCCGTCCACCCCGCGCCCGACGTCATGCCGCTGGCCCCCCTGTCCCTCACATTCGATGAAGCGGCCGCACGGCTTCAGGCCATCCCGCAGTGCTTCTTCGAACCAGACGGCGCCTTCCTCATTCGATTCCCGCCTCGAGGCCCAGCATGGTGCGTCGAAGGGGAACTCTACGACAACGGCCAACTCCTCCACTACGTCGCACTGCGCATCCGCTGCGAGCGGGGAGCCCCCCTCCCAAAGAGTTCGTCAGACCTGCCACTCCCGTTTGCCGAACTTCTTCCGGCGTTCGGTTGGCCCCATGCGGATCTGACAGTCCAATGGGTCGAGTCGGGTTTGGTCGCCACGGTCGACGATTTTCTGATCTGGTTTCGCGACTGGACTCGGACTCCCGCCTCCGGCTCCCAGTCTCCCTAGGGCGAGGCTCCGCGGCTGCGCCACTTCGCTCTGCCCCATCCCAGCCTCGCTCTCCCAACTCGGGACATGTCGTTCTTGAGTACCATGCTCGGCTGCTTTCGCGACCATGCTGGTCCCGAAAGGCTTCCTCAAAGTTCCTTGCATCGCAGAATCGAGCATGGTGATCCAGTTCGAAAACGTACGCCTAGAGATCATAATGCCATCTATGCGTCATTCCTCTGGCTTCGGATTTCCTTCGCCTTCTGCCCAGACGGCTGCCAGTTCGACCATCAGTTCCGTCGCGGCGATCATTTCTTCCAGGCAGGCCCACTCGAGTTTCGAATGAGGCGTGTGTTGTCCGGAAGAGAGATTCGGAGTCGGCAGGCCCTGTTCGGTCATCAACGATCCGTCCGTGCCACCTCGAATGATCGACAACTTGGCTTTGCGTCCCAGCCTCCGGTGAGCGGCGAGGGCGTAGTCGACCGCACGAGGCTCTCGGCGCAAGCCGTCGGCCAAATTGCGGTATTGAGGCTCGATGTCGATCGTGACGCGAATCCCGGGCAAGGACCGTTCGACTTGCGACGCGGTCGTTCGCAGAAGTTCCGCGTGATCGTCCAGACACTCGGTGTCGAAGTCTCGCAGCAGGACGCTCAAACGACACGTGCCGACGCCCCCCTCGATCTTGTACGGGTGGAGAAACCCCTGGCGTCCTTCGGTCGATTCGGGAGAGCGTTCGTGGCGAGGCAGAGCAGCCACGAAAAGGCCGGCTCCACGCACGGCGTTGACCATCTTGTCTTTGGCAATCGACGGATGAATATTGACGCCGTGAAACGTCACGGTCGCGAGGTCGGCCGAGAACGTCTCGACGTCGATCTGATCGGCACCTGGTCCGTCGAAGGTATAGGCAACCACAGCCTCGAGTTCTCGCACGTCCAGATGCTGCGTGCCTCGGCCGATCTCTTCATCGCAGGTGAAGACGATCCGCAACTCGGGGCGAGGCAGTTCCGGATGTTCCAAGAGCGTGGCCACTCCTTCTACGATGATGGCCAGTCCGGCCTTGTCGTCGGCTCCCAGCAGCGTCGTGCCGTCGGTCGTGATCAACGTCCGGCCGATCATCATATCGAGATCGGGAGTCTCCACGACACGGATCACTTGCGAGGGATCACCGGGGAGAACGATGTCACCCCCAGAGTAGGGCGAGATGACTTGAGGCCGCACGCCCGCACCGGTCGTCTCGGGCGACGTGTCCAAATGGGCGTTGAACGCAATCGCCGGTGCGCCTTCGACGTTGGCTGGCACGCGGGCCCAGACCAATCCGTGGGCATCCTGCCGGACGTCGCAAGCTCCAAGTTCTTCGAGTTGTCTCACGAGCAGCTTGCCCAACTCCCACTGACCAGGGCTGCTTGGGTAGTCGTCCGTCGCATCGTTGGCCGTGGTATCGATGCGGACGTACTGGAGAAACCGGTCGAGAAGTCGGTCGCCGTGGATTCGTGTCATGGTTCGATCGATCACTGCAAGTCGGCATTTGCTAAACTAAGAGACAATGACCCGGCACTCGGGCATCGCGGGAATCCGTGAATCATACCAGTAGAGACTCACACTGGCGAGAAGGAAACGTGGCAGACCGAGAGCATCCCAACCCGTTCGAGGCTCCTTCGGAGCCCACGCCGATTCACCTGGGAGAAGCTTCCCTGACGGGACGACTCCGTCAGTGGAGGCGTGAGGCCGGGCGATGGCGCCGCCGGTGCTGGTGTCTGGGACTGGTTCTGTGGATGGGCGCCTGCCTGTTGGGGGTGGGATCCGAAACGATGGAGGCGGCTCGGTCGATGCCCATGCTGGCCGACGCCATGAAGCTCCTGGCGATCGGCTTGGGCGTCGCGGGCATGGCCGTCATCATCTTCGGACCTCAAGTGTGGTATTGGCGCCAAAAGAACTGATGGCGCACTTCGGGCCGTCCCTTCTACAAGAACGTTTTGCACCTTGACGCAACGAACCAAAGCATTAAAAAGACTTCCCGGCACCGCATGCAATTATACCAGGACGTTCGCACCGGACTTGTTTGGCTACGTGAAATGACCACAGGGTATCCCGCTGGAACATCGACTCCCATGGAGTCTCACATGAGCCGATTGGTTATCGTGATGCGACAACTGATTCACACGGTGGTGACGTTGGTAGTCCTGCCCGCCGTCGCGACGACGACACTTGCGGGTGACATGCGCCAGAGACCTTGGGCGCCGGAGATTGTCGCCGCCAGCCCTGCAAATGAACCCTCTATCGTTCGCTTGCCTGATGGAACCCTGAAGATCTTCTGGATCGTCAAAGGAAAACACTGCGCATCGATGTCGTCCCATGACCACGGCGTGACTTGGGGCAAGCCGGTTGTGGAGTTTTCCGTCCCCGAACACGCCTACTTCACGACGCGAGCGATGTTGGACCGAGACGGGGAACTTCATCTCTGTTTCCTGGTCGGTCGTGGAGTCGGGAATCGCAAGCCTGCCGTCGACTTGTTCTACGACATCTGGCACGCCAAGACGACCGACCAACGAACGAAGTGGCAACGCCCTCGACGAATCTTCGCTGGGTATGTGGGAGCGCTCCGAAGTCTGATTCAGTTGCGCAGCGGTCGGCTACTTCTTCCCTTTGGAAAATGGCTGTCAACAACCGACCAGAGACAGACAACAGGCTCTAACGAGGTACACATCCTGTATTCAGACGACGCCGGTGAATCATGGAAGGAAGCTCCGGCCGCGCTGACCGCTCCTGTAAAACCCCGTGGCGGCCAGATCGGCGCTGTTGAACCGACGGCTTTGGAGTTAAGCGACGGCCGAATCTGGATGTTGATCCGGACTGATACCGGACGATTGTACGAGTCCTTTTCCCGCGATGGTCTCGTCTGGACACCGGCGGTGGCGTCCCGATTCACGTCGTCGGAGTCCCCAGCCAGACTTCTGCGACTTCCCGACGGCCGGATCGTCCTTCTGTGGAACAATTGTCAGGAACTGGTCCCACCTCCCGGCCATCAATACTCGGCCTACAGTGGCCGCGATGTGCTCCACGCCGCGATATCGGACGACGAAGGGCGCACGTGGCGCGGGTTTCGCGAGATCTTTCGCGACCCCAAACGCAACGACACACCACCTCGCCGCGGCGATCGCGGCACGGCGTATCCCGATGCGGTGGCGACCACAACGGGCTCCATCGTCGTCGTCACAGGGCAGGGAGATGGACGGCGGGTCATCCTCCGATTCCATCCAGATTGGCTGTGCGAAACGTCGCAGTCGGATGATTTTTCAAATGGTCTTGACCAGTGGTGCGTTTTTCAGGCGGTCGGCCCGCTGGAGTACGTCTGGCGAGATCGGGTGCCGGGACCGAAGCTGGTCGCGCACCCCACCAAGAAAGGTCGGCGCGTCCTGCTGGTTCGCAGGGACGCTGGGAGAGATGGCGACGGGGCGGTCTGGAATTTTCCGATGGGATTTCGCGGCAAACTATCCATTCGGCTGATGGCCAGGCCAGGATTTCAAGGCGGGGCCATCGCGCTGGCGGACCGCTTCTTTGATCCCGGAGACCCACAGGGGAGTCGCGAGGCCGTGGTTCTCCTCCACCTTACTTCCAGGCCCCAACCCGGCAGGAAAACGACCCTTGCGCTCGAACCGACAGAATGGCACACGCTCGCGTTGGACTGGGATCTTCACGCAAAACGCTGCGAGGTGACACTGGACGGGCACCATGCGAAGACTCTGCATGTGGACCGCACGGCCGGAAACGGCATCAGCTACCTCCGGTTGCGTTCCACGGCCGATCAGGTCGATCCAGCCGGTTTCCTCGTGGAATCGGTCTCGGTCACGGTGGATCCGGTCCCACGCGAGCTGCCCGTCCCATCTCATCCCCGGTAGTTTGCCGTTTGGCGGCGAGTTGCCTTGTGCTACATTGTCGGTTCTCGCGGGCGAGCGTTCTCGATGGAGCCGCACCGATGCCGGGACTCGGCGCCAGGTTCGGGCGGTGGGAAAAAATCGCTCCGATGAGGTAGGAGACCGGATTCCGGATGGGAGACCGAGACAGGGATGACTCGGCTGACACGCTACATCTTGCGAGAAGTGTTCGGCGTCTTTTTGCTCACGCTAGTGGGCATGACGGCGGTGATGATGATCGCCGGCGTTCTCCAGGAAGCGCTGCGTCAAGGTCTGGGATTGGCTCCCATCCTCAAGATTATCCCCTTCCTTCTCCCCAACGCCCTTCGGTTCGCCGTCCCGGGGACGATTCTCTTCGCTGTCTGCATGGTCTACGGCCGGATCTCCTCGGCCAACGAAGTCGTGGCCGTTAAGTCGCTGGGCCTGCATCCGATGGTGCTGATCTGGCCATCGCTCATCGTGGCGTTTCTGATCAGCCTCGTCGCTGTCTGGCTCAACGACGTCGCCGTCAGTTGGGGCCGGGAAGGTGTTCGGCGTGTCGCCCTCCGGTCGCTCGAACAGATCGCCTACGGCATGTTGACGACGCAGCGGGCCTACACGAGCGACAAGTTCTCGATCACCGTCATGGATGTCGATGGGAAGACTCTGATCGAACCGACGCTGACTTTTTTCGGGATGAGAGGAGGCGAAACGCTCGTGTTGAAGGCAGCCGAAGCTCGACTCCATTTCG
>WFWZ01000002.1 GCA_015490875.1 Planctomycetaceae bacterium | reverse complement strand
GCCCCGTGTCGCGGCCCACTGCCGGACGGCCTGCAACGCCGGAGTCGCCATGGCCGCATCGCCGATCCAGTTGGGAAGGAAGACGACCAGGTGCGTGGGCTCGGGACGGCGCCAGAGACGCAAATGTGTCACAGCGACCTCCTTGCTGTCAGCCGGCTCGCCGGCGACTCGCCAAGCCCCCGCGGATCTTTTCGACAATGCGCGTCGTCGAAAGCCCCTCGACAACTCCGAGGACCTCGACCCGACCTCCGTACGCTTCGACGATCTCCCGGCCGACGACTTCGTCGATCCGGTAGGTACCTCCCTTGACCAAAACGTCGGGGCGGACTTGCTCGAGCACGCGGTGAGGCGTGTCTTCGTCGAAGAGGACGACGTAGTCGACGCAAGCGAGTGCCGCCAGCATGGCCGCTCGCTGCGATTCCACAATCACCGGGCGCGTGGGGCCCTTGAGCCGCCTTACGCTGGCATCGCTGTTGACCGCGACGACAAGTCGATCGCCAAGCTGCCGAGCCTCTTGAAGGTACTGGACGTGTCCGTAGTGCAGCAAATCGAAACAGCCATTGGTCAGCACAACCCGTTCGCCTCGCTGGTGATGGCGCCGACAGGCCTCAGCCACGGCGGTCAGCCCCAAGATCTTGGGAGAGCCCGTGGTGACGTATCGTTCCAGTTCGGCGGCTATTTCGGCTCGCGTCACCGGTGCGACTCCAGGCTTTTCCACTTCCAGTCCCCCTGCCAGGTTGCCAAGCCAGGCTGCCGCTTCGGGGGAAGCCCCTCCAGCCCACGCGTAGGCGAGTGCGGCGATCACCGCGTCGCCGGCACCGGTGATGTCGTAAACAGCACGGGGGCGAGCTCGCAGGTGACGAGGTGGGCCGTGAGATGAGCACAAAAGCATCCCTTCGGCATCGAGCGTAATCAGGAGGTGCTCGGCGGGCCATTGTGAGGAGTCGGCACTGAGCCACAAGTCGGTTTGCGACCAGTTGTCGGGCGACATCCCGAGCAGCTCGGTGGCTTCGAACCGGTTCGGCTTGAGCAGCGTGCATCCGCGGTACAGATCCAGAGGACGACCGCGGCCCGGGTCGACCAGCACGGGAAGACCGCGCGCACGAGCAGCCTCGATCACCGACTGCACGACCATGCGGGTACATGCTCCCTTGGCATAGTCCGAAACGACGACGGCATCATGGTCGGCCAAAGCGGGAAGGAGGCGTTCGAGCCACGAAGTGGCAGGGCCGGGAGCCAGCTCGTGGGTAGACTCGTAGTCGACGCGCAGCACCTGACTGGGGTGGCGGTGACCGGCGTGGCCCACAAACCGTTGCTTGACTGTTGTGGGGCGAGATAGATCTGAGCAAAGGAGACCGGCGATCTGCCGGGCTTTCAACGCACGTCGAAGCTCGGCCGCCGCCTCATCCTCGCCGACTAAGCCCGCCAAAGTCACCCGAGCTCCCAGGGCACGCAAGAGGCTGGCCACGTTGGCGGCACCTCCCAGACGCGACTCCGTATCCCGGGCCGAAAGGACCAGCACCGGCGCTTCCTGGCTGATGCGGTCGACGGGGCCTTGCACGTAGCGGTCGAGCATCACATCGCCGACCACGAGGATGCGAGGCGTTGGGAGCTCACTCCAGACAGTGGACAGCTCGGCGGGGGGACGATCTTCCGTGATCATGGCGGCGCGATTCCTCGAGGAACTCTTCGAGACGGCATCCCAGCCGTTGTCGACTCGTCCCATTATGACGAGAAACGCGCCGATCACCCAAGCCCATTTTTGGCTGCTCGCCGGCCGCTCAGGCGGGCTCGAGGATGGGCCGCCTCGTAGGCTCGCCGCAAGCTGGCGGTGCTCAGGTGGGTGTAGATTTGCGTCGTGACGAGGCTCTGGTGCCCCAGCAGCTCCTGCACGCTCCGGATGTCGGCTCCACCGTCGAGCAAATGAGTGGCGAAGCTGTGGCGCAACGTGTGGGGACTCGTTCGTGTGTCGAGCCCGACTTGCCGGATGTACTTTTCCAGCATCCGCGCGACGCTGCGCGCCGTCAGTCGCTTTCCGAAGCGATTGAGAAAGACGGGAGCCGCCTGGCCGGCGGGCAGCGAGGCGTGAGGAGTCCGCTTGGGAAGGTATCTCTTGAGAGCTTGCACCGCGTAGCGCCCCAGCGGAGCCAAACGCTCGCGCCGCCCCTTTCCACGGACTCGAACGACGCCCTCCTCGAGGTCGAGATCTTCGAGGTTGAGTCCGACGACTTCGCTGACGCGCAGGCCGGCGGAGTAGATCGTCTCGAGGATAGCCCGGTCGCGCACGCCCAAATGCGTATCGGCTCGAGGTGCCGTCAGCAGCCGGTTGATCTCCTCGGTGGTCAGAAAGTGCGGCAGTTTTCGGGCTCGGCGCGGATTGCGCAGTGGCTTGGCGGGGCTGTGTTCGATAAGTCCCTCGCGCTGAGCGAACCGGAAGAAGCTGCGCAGCGATGCCAGTCTCCGAGCAATCGACGAACGGGCATAGCCGGCCTCGTGGAGCGCCGCCACGTAACCGCGCAGGTCGGCCGTCGTGATCTGGTCCGGCTCGGGTAGGGACCCGTCTGCCTCGGCCAGGTAATCCATGAGCGCCGTGAGATCTTCCCGGTACGACTTGACGGTCAACTCGGCCGCGTTACGTTCCATGGCCAGGTAGCGCAGGAACATAGCCACGGCCTTTCGCATGGGAGTCTCCTTCGGAAACCGCGCTATCGGCACTTGGCGAGCGACCAGCGTCGGGGGCGCTCGCGCCCGGAGTCAACCGACAAGGTCGTCGGGAGTCTGCGGCAAGTCGTCCTGTTGGGCGTGAGGAAGCTGGAAGCGTGAACGAGTCGCCGCAGTCTCGCTCTGGGCGGTTTGCCGAATTTTGTGACTCAGCACAGCGGCATCGTACCAAGTGAAGCTGAGTTCCTGATGGGATGCGAAACGGCCGAGCGTGCGCAGGCATTCGGCACGGTGGTTGTCGTCGAACAGGAAAATATAACGTTCGCCCCCTTTGACCAGAGCGAGAATGTTGACTTCTTTCGCCACGATCGGTGTCCTTCCCAGTGGAGTCATTCCGAAGATGAGGGACGGTCGTCCGTTCCCGTCGGGCGGCATCGGGATTCCAGCACGACGCCGCTACTAAGGTACGTATCGGCCAATCGGCCACCGCCACAACACCTGGCTTTTGCCGGCACCTCCTCGAGCCCCCAAGGTTTCGGTGATATGGAGATAGCAGCAGAAGCGGATGAAATCCTCGCTGCGCTGCAAATATCCTTCCCAACCGCCAAACCGAGCGTCATCGCGAAAGTCGTAGTAGTGGGCCAGCCGCTCGGTGAAATCGAGGCTGGTGGCGTCATAGATCCGCGTATGCGTGATGATGGGGCGACCCTGAGGTCGAGGTTCGGGGCGCTCGGGTTGAGGCGGAGGGGGAATAAAACCGCGCGGGTCGGGCCAGTCTGGAGGGAGCGCCGTTTCGCCGTAGCGATCGAAGGGCTCCCACGGAGCGTCCGAAGGTGGGTCCGCCGGTGCGCTCGTGTTCGGCGAGCCGGTCCCCGACGGTGCCTCCCCTGGTGAACCGGCCCCACCATGCCGGTCCAACATGGCAGCCTGCCTTACCCGACTTCGCACGTTTTCAGGAAGCGGAGGCGTTTGAGTCTCGAGCTGAGCTTTGGCTAACGCGAACTCGGCCTCGAAGACGATGTCGTCGGGAATGTACTCCTCGGCCGGTGTCCCCCAGGGCAAACCGTAACCGGGTGGGATGGGATGGAATGACGGATTGGCTGCGATCCAGTCGACGGAGATCCCCATCCGAGGCGGGTAATAGGGCGAGAATTCGGTGACGGCTCCGCGGAGAACGACGTCGACTCCGAGCTGACGGGCAAGTTCCTGGAAATCGGTTTGGGGCGTAAGCTCGATCTGGCGCGCTTGGAGAAACCGCTCCACAACCCCCGGAGGAACGACCTCGAATCCGGGAATCTTTTGCAACTCGCGGTAGTAGGCGAGCGTCACGAGGCGGGTATCGAGAGTCGGTTCGGCCGACAGGTTGAAGAACGGGAGGATGGCGACGCGATGAAGCTGCGGAAAGGGATTGTGGAATGTCGGCTGGTGCCGGATGTCGGGAAACGCCGCACATCCGGACAACAGAAGGGGCAGCCCCCATGCTACCCACAGGTATCCTCGCCTGCTCATTGTTCGAGAAACCGCGGCTTCGGCGGGACGCCCCCCCGCACATTCGCGCCAGATGGACCAAACGGCACGACCGGCACTTCCGGTTATCGGCCAATCAGGGGAGACACTTGAGACTCTTCCAGCTCCCGGAGAATTGCCCCTCGTGAGGGGGAATATCTTACCCGACCAGAGAGTTGCGGGGGTTGTGGCCGGAATCTATATTGGAAAAACCTGCCCTACGGGTATGTCATCGATTTGTCTTGAAGTAGGGCCGGGTGTTTTGACGTTATCGTCATTGTTGTTTTTTGTTGTTTTCGTTTTTTGACGGAGGACCGTCCTCATGAGAAGTCGTTGGTCCCGAACGCGCCACGCGTTCACGCTCGTGGAGCTGTTGGTGGTGATCGCCATCATCGGCATCCTCGTCGCTTTGTTGTTGCCGGCCGTGCAGATGGCGCGGGAAGCGGCTCGGCGCATGCAATGTAGCAACCACCTGCGCCAGCTGGGTATCGCCAACCACAACTACCACAACGACAAGAAGTCGTTCCCGGCGTTGCGAGCGGGTACGCAATTGCCCGGTCCGGCGTGGGCGACCAACGCCAGCGCGATGTCGCTCAGTGGTTTGGTGGGCTTGGCACCGTACTACGAACAGCGCGGCGTTTACGACCGGACGCGCAACAACAACTTTGGTCCGGTGCCGTGGTCGGGGTATCGTCGGATCTGGACCATCCGGATCCCCATGCTGATGTGTCCTTCGGACGAGGACAAGCCGAGCCGGCCGATTGGGAAGAACTCATACAAGTTCAACATTGGAACGACGGTTTGGAACAACCACGCGGGTTGGGTGCAGAACAACGGCGTCTATCAGCCTCTGTACAACCAAGCCTACATCAATCCCTATCGTCGCCAGATTCGGACGGTGAAGATCAGTGACATCAAGGACGGGACGAGCAAGACGATTGCCATGTCCGAACGTCGTTTCGGAAACATCGAGATCTGGCATGATATCGGTAATGTTGCCGTCGTTCCCGGCCTGACCCAGGTTCAGCAGAATCCTGCCTGGTATTTGGCTACCCCGACGGAAGCCGAATTGAACCAGTATGAAGCTCTCTGTTTGGCAACGGCCAACCAGTACAACGGCAAGCGGTACAACCGCGATCCGAATAATTCGAGTCAGGATCTTCCGATGCCTGGGTTGACCCTTGTCGGTCGCATCCAGAACGAAGGGGGGCCGTGGCGCGACTTGCCTGGTTGGCGTTGGCCGGACGGCCGTCCGTACTTCTCGGCGATCAACACAATCATCACGCCCAACAAGCCGTCCTGTATCATCCAGGATGCGGACTGGACGTGGGGTGTCTGGACTGCCTCGAGCTACCATGGTGGCATCGTCAACACGCTCTTCTGCGATGGTTCGGTCCAACGCATTTCGGACAATATCGACGTGAAGACGTGGCGAGCCCTGGGAACTCGGTCCGGTCAGGAAATCCTGGACGAAGACCAGTTCTAAGTCACTGCGTAGTTTTCGCAGAAAATCGATCTCACATGGGCCGGTTGCCTTGAAAGCAACCGGCCTTTTTTTCGCTGTGCCCCGAGTTGCATCGCCGGGTGCCATCGCGGCGATCCACGTCTTCCGTCTGCGCGCCGCATCCGTCGAACACGTGATGCCCGAACGTAGGTAAGGCTTTCAGACTGACAAGTGAAGCCGAGCGAGCCTGACGAGGGCAACGACCCGTCGCTAAAGCGCCCGGGTCGACGGGGGTGGCGGGTGGTGAGTGGCGAGTCGTGGGGCGTGGGGCGTGGCGAGTAGGAGATCTGCGCGCGTCGACGCTATCCGCCCTCTCCAGTCTCTCCACTACGTCCACTCGGTCCACAGGCCGGCGCCCGTTTGCCTTGCCTTAAAAGACCTTCGCTTGTCTCATCCGCTCGTGGCCGAAAATCGGTTGCCTCTTTCGAGGGAAAACGGTTATAATCGGGGCGTCCTCGGCGAGTGGCGGCGGAGCGGGAATGCGGCTCTCGCGCAAGGCATGGGCGTCGGGGCGCAGGAAACTCTTCGTGGTCAGTCTCGTAGCGCAGAACCGTTCGACCGAAAGCACCGAGCTTCGCTCGGCGCAATCTCTTGGTGCGTCCGGTATTCGGTCATTCTCTAGCGCTCGCCGGTGCTTGCTGGATCGACGGCGAAAGCGTCTTCCTTCGCGTCTTGATCGGAGCTCTTGTACCGTGGTGGCTACTTACAAGAGCAATACGGCCGAGACGCGCACCGGGGCGATGGCGAACTGGGGTTGGTCGACCGGCGCGAGTGGTTACGACGATGAAGACAGACTTGTGT
>WFWZ01000001.1 GCA_015490875.1 Planctomycetaceae bacterium | reverse complement strand
GACGGGGGGCGAGTAGCGGGGATTAGACGGAGCGGGGGCGACGTCGGAAGATCCAGCAGGCAAGTGTGCCGGCGGCCAGATTGACCGTGAGCGACGCCGGTCCCATCCACTGAAAGGTCACGGGGGCGAGCTTGGTGAGAACCTTGCCGCTCTTCGGATCGACGAATTCGTGGTAGCCGAAGATCTCGCCGGAGAACGCGATGAGAGCAGCGGTGGCGGTCCCCAGGAGGCAGCCGACCCAGACTCCTGGCGCGTTGGCGAAGGGGACGAACAGAGCGAAAAAGAAAAGGCTGAAAATGACAGGCGGCAATAAATTGACCGTCTTGTTCGTGACGGTAAAGAAGTTCCCCTCAATGCGACCGACGTAGAGGCTGCCCACGACGACGACAATACCGATCGTGAGAGCCAGCAGTCGAGCGGCGAACACATGGGCCCGTTCGGTGCGCGGTCGAAGGTTGAACCGGTCGAGTAGATCCGTCATGACGACTGCCGTGATCGAGTTGACTCCCGAATCGATACTCGACATGCCTGCCGCAAACATGGCCGCTACGACGAAACCGGAAACACCGGGTGGAAGCTGATTGGCGATGAAGAGGGGGAAGACATCGTCGGCATCTTTTTTCAGCGAAAAGCCGTCCGGCAGTAGCTGTCGGTGTTGCTCGTAGTAATACAGCAGTGCCAGTCCCACGAGGCCCAGCGTGAGAGTCACCAGGGCATTGACGGTGAGTTGCGTGCCGTAGCTGCGCCGAGCGGCTTGGGCATCGCGAGTCGACATGAACCGCTGCACCGAAACCTGGTCCCCGCCCGCGGTGCAGATCATCCAAGTGAAAAGACTCAGGAACGAACCGACCATCGTGATGCGGACACTCGGATCGAAACTGAAGAGCGGTTGCTCGTCCCATTGCGCGTGCCATTGTCTAGGGATCCATCCGAATCCGCCGGCGTCGATCGTGGCCACGATCAGAACAAGTGCTGCTCCACCAAAGAGGAGAATTGTCTGCAACAGGTCCGTGATGACCACCGCGCGCAGACCGCCCAAAGACGTATAGATAACGGAAACGGCTCCGGTGGCGACCACGATCGCGGGAATCCATTGCTCGTCGACTCGCATCATGACGACCATCGCTTGGGCGGCCATGTAGACGAGCACCGACATCCATACGAGTCGCAGGACGAGGAAAAGGCCGACCCCCAGTAGGCGGGTTGAAAGTCCGAGTCTTGCTTCGAGCAGCTCATAGGCACTCGTGACGCGGTGCCGCATGTAAACCGGCAGCAGCCAGTACCCTACCACGACATACGCAAAGGGGAGGGCTAGAAGCTTGACCAGGTCTGCGGGGCCTTTGCCGATCACCTCTCCAGGAGTACTCAAGTAGGTGATGGTGCTCAGCAGCGTGGCGAAGAGCGACACGCCGATCAGGAGCCAGTTCATCTGGCCATCCCCGAGGAAATACTCACGCGTGCTCTTTTGGCGACGGGCGAACCACGCACCCAAGCCGATCGTCGAGGCGGCGTAGAGGACGATGATGATCCAGTCCGCAGGCTGTAGTCCGGTACTCGTATGGCCTTCCATCATTCTTCCAGCTCTCCCGCGTCCTCTTCGCTTTCGGCCAATGTCCTTTCGGTGCTCAGCGGATCCACTTGATGACACGTATCTGTCAGTCTCGTCACGACGTCCTCCAGCTCATCACGCCAGGCTTCAGGATCGACATCGGGCGGGGGAAGCTGTTGGAATTCGCGGACCAGAAGAATGAGCCGCAGCAGGTGCCGGAAGAGGATCCCTTCCTGTTTCTGAAGTCGGTGTGCGGCAATGAACTTCTGAAAGTCGCCACCGAATTCCAGCAGTTCGCCGGCCGCCCAGACCGGCACGATACGCACCTCGACGTCGGGAAAGTCGACGTGGAAAAGCCGCAAGAGTTTGTCGGCCAGGGTCAGCGGCCGAGGGCGTTCCTCCCAAGGGAGATGGTTGGGCAGAGACGTATCGTCTTCTTCCGATTCCTGGCCGAGTTCCGCGGGAGTCGCCAGTCCCAGCTTGAGCAACTGGACGTCGAGTCGCGTGGTGGCCAACGGTCCCGGTGGGAATTCGTCGGCGCCGGGGACGCGTACCAGACGCGCAACGGGAATCGGCATCTCCAAAATGGCCTCCCAGGCGAGCAGCCGTTCTCGCTCATCGGCGATACCAAGATGCCCGGCTACGAAGGCGCCAAAGAGTGGATTGACCCCGCGTAAATGCAACAACCACGCCAACCGCTCCGTCGGTTCCGCTCGTTCGGGTCGATACGCGGCGATCGCCTCCCATTCCTCACTTAGGACATCGACACTTGGAGCCGGAACCAGCCGCACGTAGTCGGCGCGATGGAGCGTCAGCAGCATCCGAGTGAGTTCCCTCTGCGCTTCCTCGAGTTGCTTGGGTGGAAGGAGGCGCTTGCCCACCAGCTCGCGAATCGGTGCCACCTCGGGAGAGGCGTCGAGGATGTGCGCGAGCAGTCGCCACGGAAGCGCTCCTTGGCTGGCGAGATCAGCAGGAGACGCCTTTTGGAGTTGCTGGAATTGCTGTTCCGACCAATACTGTTCGGTCGAACGCCGCTTGGGCATTTTCTTTTTCAGCGCTTTTTTCGCTTTGCGCAGCCCTGGATCCTTCGTGTCTTCGGGGATCTGGTCGTACTTCCGGCGCCATCGCTGGATGCGGACATCGTCTTCGTGAGCCAGCGCGAAGACGAATCCCTGACTGTCATATTGCGGCCGGCCGGCTCGACCGAATATCTGATGCGCCGAACTCGGTTCGATCAGTCGCTTGCGGTCGGGAGGACCTTTCATCAGGGAGGGGAGGACGACGCTGCGAGCTGGCAGGTTGATCCCGGCCGCCAGTGTTTCGGTGCAGACGGTCACCGCCAAGAGTTTTCGTTGGAACAGCCGTTCGACGATGCGCTTATACCGCGGCAGGATCCCCGCGTGGTGGACGCCGACGCCGCGCAGCAAAAGTTGGCGGAGTTTGGGGCCGGCGCCGCCCGACCAGTCTTCGCGTTCCAGCTCGGCGATCAGTTCCTTGCGCCGCGATTCATCGATCAACGGTTTTCCTTTGAGTTGCTCGGCAACATTCCAACACATGTCCCGGTTGAAACAGAAAATAAGAGCGGGAACCTTACGAGTCGCCTCGTCACCGGCTGCCATCTCTTCGACGAACTCGTTAAGCAGTTGGTCTCCGATCCATTGGAAGGTCAGTGGCACTTTGCGTTCATCACTTTGCACCAGTTCGAGATCGCGCCCGTGCGTTCGGCGCATCCATTGGCAGAACGCGTAGGCATTGCCGACAGTGGCCGAGAGGAGAAGCAACCGGACATGTTCGGGCAGGAGACCGAGGGTGAACTCCCAGACCACCCCGCGTTCGGGATCGTTGAAGCTGTGGAATTCGTCCATCACGACCGCGTGAACGTCGTCGGTAGGAAAGAGGTCGGGCCTCAAGAGGCGATTAAAGAGGATTTCGGCGACGACGACGCGCACCGGTGCCTCCGGACGAACGCGACGGTTGCCAGTGATCAGCCCTACGTCCTCGGCCGAAAATCCCCAACGCTCGGCAGACTCCTGGAGTTCCACGAATTTCTGTTCGGTCAGGGCAATCAGAGGCGTCGTATAGTAGATCACGGTGCCTCGGTGAAGTGCCTCGAAGACCGCAGCCTCCGCGATCAGTGTCTTTCCGGTGCCCGTCGGCGCGCAGACGAGCACTCCCTGGTCCGACGTGAACCAGGCCAAAAGCGCCTCTTCCTGCACTGGATAGGGCTCATAGAGGAGTGTTTCCCAGTAGGCCGAGGCGAGATCGTCGCGAGTCAGCGGGTTGGTGGTCACGTTGGCAGCGAGAGGGAAAGGGGAAAGGCAATTGGAAAGCGCATCCTCAGGAACGCTGATAGACGATGCGTCCGGCAACGATCGTGGTCTCGACGCGCAACTTGGGTAGCTCGTCATCCGGGCAGCGCAGCGGATCTCCGGAAAGAACAATGAGGTCGGCCCGCCGGCCTTCGGCGATCGTTCCCTTCTCTTGTTCTTCGAACGCCGCGAAAGCTCCGTTCACGGTGTAGGACTCCAAGGCCTCCTGCCGAGTCATGCACTGCTCGGGAAAAAAGGCGATACCATTAGGCAGACGGCGCGTCACGCTGGCATAGAGGCAGGCGAACGGGTCGATTGGTTCGACTGGCACGTCGGTTCCGTTGGCGATGCGAGCACCCGCATCGAGTAACCGTCGCCAGGCGTACGCGCCTTCGCGAGCTCGGCGCACACCCAGCCGCGTCACCACGAAGGGACCATCCGAAGTGGCGTGGCATGCCTGCATCGACGCGATGATACCCAGCTTTGCGAAACGGGGAATGTCGCTCGGCGCCAAATGCTGGGCGTGTTCGATCCGCCAACGCAGCGCCCGGCCGTCAGGGACATTGCGGAAAGCCTCTTCGAAGACATCGAGCACTTCCCGGTTGGCGCGGTCGCCGATCGCATGGACACAGAGTTGGTAGTTGTGCTGCAAACAGAGTCGTGCGGTCTCTTCGAGCGACCGACGCGAGACTGTCTGTTGGCCGGTACTCGAGGGGAGATCGTCATACGGTTCCAACATCCAAGCGCCGTGCGAACCGAGTGCCCCGTCCGCCAGCCGCTTCACGGCTCGTACAGTTAGAAAACCGTCACCAACCCCTACGCATCGATAGTCGGCCATGTGGCGCGCCAATTGAGAGTTGGAAACATTGAGCATGACATACAGACGTACGGGGAGTTTTCCGGCTTCTGCCAACTCACGATAGAGATCGACCGTCTCGAAATCGGTTCCCGCGTCGTGAAAGGTCGTGACACCGTGTTCCAGACATTGTGCCGCTGCCAGGCGGATCGCTTCCAAAGTTTGAGCTTTGCGCTGAGGTGCGGGGATTCGAGCTTGAGCCCGGTTGTAGGCGGCCTCAACGAGGCCCATCGCGTTCTCCCGAAACACGCCGGTCGGTTCTCCGGTTTCATCCCGGAGGATCTGGCCTCCAGCCGGATCGGGCGTGCGCGCGTCGACACCGGCCAACTTCATCGCGAGGGTGTTGGCGAGGGACATGTGGCCAGTGGCGTGCGTCAACAAAACGGGGTGATCAGGAGTGACCCGGGAAAGTGCGTGGTGGGTGGGGTAGCCTTCGACGTTGGGCGTCGGGCGGCGCGTCCACTTTTCCTGATGCCAGCCTCGCCCGACGATCCATTGACCTTTGGGAGTATGTTGGGTGGCTCGAGCCACACGTTGCACGACTTCCTCGTACGTGGAGGCCCCGGTCAGGTCGACCGTCATCAGCGACCGGCCGAGCGCGACGAAGTGCCCGTGCGACTCGATGAAGCCGGGAAGCACGGTTCGCCCCCTCAGTTCGACAACTTGCGTGCCCGGACCGATCCACGATGCTGCTTTGCCCGAGGAGCCGACCCAGACGATTCGGCCTTCTCGGACCGCGACCGCTTCAGCCTCGGGGTGCTCTCGATCCATCGTGCGCACGATCCCGCCTCGCAACACGAGATCGGCCGGTTCGACGGCCGGACCGTTGCTCGCGGACACAACGGACATCAGTACGGCGACAGCGCTGGCGTGAAAAAGAAGTCGCATCGGGCGGAGCTCCTCAAGTGCCACACAAGCGGGAGGTGCGAGTTCTCGCCCAGTTTAGCAGAGGAGACCAAGCGGAGACGACCAGTGCCGGGCTCAACCTCCACCCACCGGCGGCAGGAGCGTCAGTTCGTCTCCATCGGCGAGTCGGTGGCTGCGGTCGTGAACGAACTTCCCGTTGACCGTACACGTTTGGACCGACTTGGGCGGAACCGCCAGGTGCTCCAGCGCATCGGCGATCGTGGCGTCCTCGGGTAATTCCAGCCGCCCTTCGCGAAAGCGGGACTTGAGCGTCCCCATGAGTTTGAGCTCGATCTCGATCATGACCGACTCTGTTGGATTGCCTCGAGAAGCTGACGGTGTCCTTCCGTATTGGTCGACTCCGGTTGGGCGTTCTGGTGGCGATAGTGCGGTGGACGACTGGGACGTCCCAGTAGTGTCGTGCCCGCCAACTGTTTGGGAACGCCCAACGCGATGTAGGGCCTGCGGATGTCGAAGGGGTTTTCTTGGAGGAAACCCTTCCACGATCCGAGGGAGGGGCGTGTTTGGAGGATCCCTTTGACCATTCCCATGTCATTGAGCATCCCCACTTCGTGCGCTCGGCCGACGAAAAGAGCGCCGACGAGGTGATCACCTCGAAACACGAGGCGGCGATAGATCGAGTCGCGATCGTTCTTGACGACGACGTCATCATCACCGCTTTGCCAGTTGCCGTAACTGACGCATTGAAGACCGCAGACGTCCACCACGTTCATCAAGAGGCTGCCGGGATACGTGACCTCTGCGCCTGCCATGTTGGCTCCCGCCACGCGACCATGGTCGACCGCCGTGGGTTGGATGGCGTGCACAACCGGTTCGTCGTCGTAGAGAGAAGGACCTTGCGCCACATCGCCTCCCGCGTAGATTCCCTCAACGTTGGTCTGCAAATGATCATCGACGAGGATGCCTTGGTCCGTGCGGATCGAGGTGTTTTCGACCAATCCCACGTTGGGACGCACGCCTGTGGCCAGCACGACCACGTCGGCGTCGATCGTTCTTCCGTCAGCCAGTTCCACATGTTTGTCATTGCCTTCGCAGATGGAGATGCCCGTGACGGTGGCTCCGGTGATCACCTGGACGTCGCGCGACGCAAGCCACGCTTCGGCGATCGAAGCAGCCTCCGGGTCGAGCATCCTCGGGAGGATGTGATCCTCTTGTTCGATCACGGTCAGTTGGCATTGCCGATGAGACAGAGCTCCTACCAGGATCATTCCGACAAACCCGGCGCCGATGAAGACGATGCGGGGGCAGGCCAAGTCGGAGAATTTCTCAAGGCACCGTTCCACATCGGCCAGCGTCCACATCGTCTGGACGTCGGGGTGGTCGATCCCTGCGATGGGTGGGCGCACGGGTGAAGAACCGGTTGCCAGGAAGAGTCGGTCGAATTCGAGCTCGGTGCCGTCATCGAGCGTGACTCGGCGAGCCGACTCATCGAGTTGGGTCGCGCGGCGGCCGATGTGAGCTTCGATGCCGAGTTGTTCCCACGTCGTTGCGTCGGCCGTGTAAGTCTGCTCGCGAGCGATCTTGCCGTTGAGCCAGTAGGGAAGGGCCATGCGAGCATGCGCTGGTTCATCGCTGACCAGAGTCAGCGTTCCTTCCGGATCGTATTGGCGAATGGTCTCTAGGGCACTCGTCGCCGCAGGTCCGCCGCCGATGATCAGGTACCGCATGGTCGGGCTCCGGGATTGAGGTGTGAGGTGTGAGGTGTGAAGTGTGAAGTTAGAGGGAATCGAGGCCGAGTTGGGAGAGTTTTTCCGGGGTGGGGACACCGTCGCTGGTCCACTGTCGCGTTCGGTAGTATTCGTCGAGCATCGGTTCGAGGTGGACGACGACCCCGGCCGAAGGGCCTTCGGTGAACGCTTCAGTCAGGAGTCGTTTGGGAAGCGTATCGGTGGCGCGGCTGTGGCCGGCTCGCAGGTTCCATAGCCGCTCGAGGTTCCATGTACGCTCGCCAACCACCAACGCATCCTCGAGTGTGACGGGGAGTCCGGTGGCGGCGGCGTAACAAGGGACGAATGTTTCCAGGGGCCCGCCGGCGGCGCCGACGAAGAGACAGATTCCCGTCGCATCGTGGGCGGTCGTTCGGTTTTGTTCGTGCGCTACCCATTCCCCTTTGCCTTCGGGTGTGTGCGGGTCGACACCTTCCTGCGTTTCCAAAGCCGGCGTCCAAGCTCGCAAATGACAGGCTCCCCGATTGCACGTGGCGTAAGCGACGCCCATTCCCTGGAAACCTCGCGGTTCATACGCGGGGAACTCTTGGCCCTTGACTCCCATGAAGACTTCGGGATGCCCCAGTTTTTCGCTCATGATCTTCGAGCCTTCCGCCAGCATGTCGCCGAAGCCCTCACGGTACCCGGTCGCTTCGACCATCCGCACCAGTGCTTCGCCGGAACCGAATCGAAGCGGGAGATCGACCTGCTCGTCCGTGAGATGACCTTTCTCGTAGAGTTCCATGGCGGCGGCGAGCGTCGCGCCCATCGAGATGGGATCCATGCCCAGATCGTTGCAGAGCCAATTGGCTTTGATGACTGCATCGAGGTCACCGACGCCGCAGTCGGCGCCCAAGGACCAGGCGTTTTCGTATTCGGGACCTTCGCCCGCCATCTTCCAGTTGCGAGGATGCATGTTGACGAGGTACTTGTCGGCGCCGCCGTCGAGTTTGGTGACACGGCCGCAAGCGATCGTGCAAGCGAAGCAGGCTTTGTTGGCCACAAGGCGCGTGGCGCGGATGGCCGTTCCGTTCAGGTTCTCGGCGTATTCGAACTGTCCCTGCTGGAAGTTGCGAGTGGGCAAGGCTCCGTAGGCATTGGTGAGATCCATGACGGCCGCCGTTCCCTGCTCGGAAAACGACTGGCGACCCGGGTGATCGGCCATTGCCGCATTCATGGCGGCCACCGCCTGCCAGAACGCCTCGGGCTGCGCGATGGACACCGATCCGGTCCCTCGAACGGCGATGGCCTTAAGGTTCTTCGACCCCATCACGGCTCCTACGCCGCTTCGCCCGGCCGCTCGATGTTTGTCATTCATGATGCAGGCGAAGCGCACGAGTTTTTCTCCGGCCGGGCCGATGCAGGCGACGCGGAGGCCAGGAATCCCCAGCTCGCGCCGCAACCCGTCTTCGGTCTCGCTGACCGTCTTGCCCCAATACGATTCGGCCGACCGCACTTCCACGCGGTCATCGTAGATGAAGAGGTAGCTGGGGGCTGAAGCTTTGCCTCGGAGAATGAGCAAGTCGTAACCGGCGAACTTGAGTTCCGGTCCGAAGAAGCCTCCCGAGTTGGACGTAGTGATCGCACCGGTAAGGAGTCCTTTCGTGACGACCATGTAGCGAGCGCCGCAGGGTGTGGAGGTCCCCGTGAGCGGACCGGTGGCGAAGATGAGAACGTTATCGGGAGAGAGCGGATCGATGGCCGGGTCCATCAAGTCATAGAGATAGCGATCGGCCAGCCCTCGCCCTCCCCAATACTGTTCGAACCACTCGCGCGGGATTTCCTCGACGCGCGATTGGCCAGTTGTCAAATCGACGTGCAGCGCTTTGCCGGTCCAACCGCTCATGACAGGTTCCTTCTTGCTGATTCGAGAAACGAAGGTTGTCGTCCGTTACGAGAAAACGCATCGGGCAGCGCCCTGCGCCGGGTATCGGGTCAGGAGCCAAAGGCTTCGGCATGCCGCTGGGCGACCTTGTCGCCCCATGGGGCGAACCATTCACCGGTCTCTTCGACGTCCACGAACTCGATCGCGTCGGTAGGACAGACCGCGGAGCAGGCTGGTTGTCCTCCGCACAAATCGCACTTGGCGGCTTGGCCGTTGTCGGGCCGCGTGAACACGGTCCCGAAGGGACACGTGAGGGAGCAGAGATGGCAGCCGATGCAGAGGGACGAAACGATCCGCTTGGTGCCAGTGGCCTCGTCATGCACGATGGCGTGCGTCGGGCAGACCGTCATGCACCACGCCTCTTCGCATTGAAGGCAGGTGTAGGGGGCGTAAGCCGCCTCCTCGTCGAAGATGTGAACCCGGATGAGACTGGCCGCCGGCTGAAAGGTTCCCGTCTTGGACCACGAGCACGCCAGCTCGCACTGCATGCAGCCGGTGCACCGGTCGGGAACGATCTTCAATGCCGCCGTCATGCGCGCCTCCTTTTCGAACGGGCACCAAGACCAACCACGTCTGCACACTCCTGTTGTAGCAGCGCGCCGCCGCCGATACCACCTGCCGCCACAGAGGGGAACGGAAGGCGCGCGGGCCCTCCCAGCGGGTGGACGGTCGGATACCCGACCTCGAAAACCAGAAAATCGGAAAAAAACTGGTCCCGGTCTGTAAGAACCGTTACAATGCGGGCGAGGCAAATTTCTTTTCTACGAGGGCGTCTGCCCTGGGCGGCCCCGGAGACGGGGCCGTCGAATCGGAACAGTTTGAGGAGGTTTGATCATGCCAGGTCGTCGACCCGAGTATGAGCCGACGCCCGCGGAGATCCGCGCCAAGTGCGCGGAGATTCAGGAGCGTTGGAGCGAAAAGGAGCGTCGGAAGCGGGCCGGAGGGTGGGAAGACCCTCACTGGATGCCGCCAGTCGTGGAGCTGGAGACGTCCTTGCCGGACGATCCGGGGGCCCGAGTCGGCCACTATTGACGGCCGGCCCGGCGGACGCCGTGTCTGTTTGCGGTGCCCCTTTTATTTGTTTCCTTCTGTCGACTCGCTTTCGATGAGTCGGCGAGCGTCGTCGCGTGTTGCCACGATGGGCCAGATCGTGTCCAGCCGCGTGTGACGGAGGATGTTTTGTTCGTCGCTCGAGGCGTCACACACGACCATCTTGCCTCCGCGCTGGCTGACTTTCGACCAGAGTTGGATGAAGAGCCCCAGGGCGGTCGATCCGAAGTAATCGATCGAGCCCAGATCGAGTACGACGTGACGACAACCGCTCGACTCAAAACGCTCCACGATCGCTTGACACGACTCGACCACGCCCATCATGTCGAGGTCACCCAGATTCCGGATGGGGGTCAAGAAAAGAATGTCCCCTTCGTGCTCTAACGAGAAAAAGGATGCACATTCCATTATCCGCCTCGCTTCCGCTGCCAGTTCTTAAAGTCGCAGCTCTTATGGTAATCGATCGATGGTCCTCCATCGAGGGATTGGCACGGAAAGAGGTTGGGGGGAGGGACGACTGGGGCTCAGAAGGGAGATTGGACGTGCGGTGCGGGCGCGAATGACGGGCAGACAGGGGCTAACGGGATGGGGCTCCCGGGGCGGGTGGCTTGAGGATACGCCGCAGCGATGCCTTGACCGATTCGATCTGTTCGGGAAAACTGGCGCGCGTGTCGACGATTGTCTGGGGCAGAGAGGAGATCGGTTGGAGCAGTTCGAGCTGGCGGCGGGCGATTTGCCAGTCGGCTTCGGAGCCAGCGTCTTGGCCGGGCGTTCGGGCTTTCAATCGTTCCCTCAATGTTTCTAGATCGCATTGGCACTCGACAAAGAGGACCTCGGCGCCGTGTTGCCGCGCCAGTTGCTCGGCACGTTCGCAGAGCGCTTCCTCGAGGAACGTGCCATCGACGAGCACGCTGAGGTGATCACTCAGGAGTTCCTCTGCCCGCGAAAACAGCATGTCATAGACTTGCTGTCGGTATTCGGGCTGATAGCGTCCCGCCTGCCACGCGTGGACATGCGCACTGGCGCCGAACATCGCTTGCCGCACTTCGTCGGTGCTCACGCGTTGCAACGCCAACTCCTCGGCTAACGCTTTTCCCAACGTCGATTTGCCGGATCCCGAGACACCTCGCAGTACGATGAGCAGAGGAGGAAAGAGGTTCTCCGCGGCTTCGTCGGCGAGGGCGAGATAGGTGGCTGCCCGCTGCAGCGTGGGACGATCGAGAATACCATGCTTTTGTCGAGCTTTGAGCCACAGGACTTTGGCACGCACGGAAGCTCGGTACGCCAGGTAGAACCAATAGAGCCGGCGATCGAAGTGGTCTTCGGCGGTGCGCCGGTACGCATCGATGAGCTGCTTCCCGAGCCGTTGTTCCTCGAGGACCCGACATTCCATCACCAGGAACACCAGGTCGTCCAGTGCATCGATCCGCCGGAAGTCATCACGGAATTCGACGCAGTCGACGATCGCCAGTGGTTCTTCGAGGTAAATGTGGTCGGGCCGCAGATCGCCGTGGCCATCCACGATCCTTCCATCGCGAGCCCGGTCGGCCAAGGTGGTGCCGAAGAGTCGCACCCACCTCCACTGTTGCGACTGGGAACGGCGCACCGCCAGCTCGGAAAGATCGCCGACCGCGTGACGGAGTTCCTCCCAGTTGCCTCGGACGTGAGCTTCCACGCGCCTTCGGTACTCATCGGCCTCAACGGCCAAGGGTGGCAAATCGCGATAGAGCGTGGCCAGGGTTCGGACGAGTCGGTCTCGCTCGGCGTCGGTGAGTGTGCCCTGGAGGATGCGCTGATCGAGCCGCAGGGAGTCGGGAAGGCGGCGCATGTGGACCATCCAGTCGATCGGCCGGCCGGGTCCCGTTCCCACGTAGATATCCCCGTCGGTTGAACGAAGGACTGGAACGACGTCGAGATAGACACCTCGTGTCCACCGGCGATTGAGTCGCAGCTCGTCCTGGCAAGCACGGTACCGAGCTTCCGGGGTCGAAAAGTCGACGAACTCGAACCGTACCGGCTTTTTCAGTTTGTATGCGAAGTGATCGGTGAGAAACACCCAGGAGATGTGCGTTTCGCGCAACTCCACCGATGAGGTCGGATCGGGGTAGGTTTCGGGCCGCAAAAGGGCTTCGATCAGCCCGTTGGCCCGCCCGGCGCCCGTCTCGACCGCCATGGCTTGTCCTCCGCTGTCTGGTCCCTGCTGGGAGCTCTTCTCTTGTCCGTCTCCCTTGGAGTCTTCCCCGCAACCGGGATGCCAAACCGTAGGGCGTGCGGCTCCGAACGTTCCCTGGCGACAGGCGAGGAAGGAGGAGTCGGGGACTTGCGTCAGCGTGCAAGAAGGACACAGGTGCGCAAGACGCTCGGGCTGCTGTCTGCGGTCCGGTGGTTTGAGAATAGACCTTCGAGCTTGGTCATGCGGCGGTGCGCTACGGCACGCCTCTGCGCTGATCCGCGCGCCGGGGGCGGGCGAGCGTCACGTAGCCGATCATCATCTCGTCCCACGTCTGCTCTCCCCACCGAACCCACTTCTCCGGCGCGGGATTGTTGGGATTGTCGGCGGAATTGTCGAAATGAGCTTCTACGTGGAGGCGGCTGCCACGAGGCACGTGCAGCGGCTTCTCAAGCCAGTAGTCGGTCTGCCAGTTGAAGTCGTAATAGGGGATATTCAACAATCGGCGACGCTTGCCATCGGGTAGCTCCAACTCATAGCGGAACGATCGCCCGCGGAGGTGCATGTGAGGATTGAACGCGAGGAATTGGATGCCGGCGGGGATGCGTGGAGAAACCGCATCCACGCGGACATCCGGGGCGCGAGGCGGAATCCGGAAGTCGGTTCGCGCGACCGCATGCGTTTCCAACTCATAGCGGACCGTCGCCGGATCGGTGAAGACGAGCCCGATATGGCTGAGGTCTTTCTGAGGGGTCCCAATGGGAGTGTAGTGCATCTGAAACACGAGTTCGGCACCAGGTGGAATGCGTCGCGCCATTCCTTCGGGGAAGGGACGAGCTCGGAGGCCGGGAACGTAGGCCGCGAGAAACCCGTCGATCCCGATGCGCTGCGACTTGGGGTCGGCGGGGTCGAAGACGAACACAAGAATGTGATGCACGACGGCTCGATTGCCCGGGCGGACTTCGATGGCCGACACCCATTTTTCCTCGGTGAATCCCGTGGGAACGCGGTAGTATTGGTAGGCGACCGCTCCCTCGGCCGGCACCGAAACCGGTTCCTCGGCGATCGCAAAGACGGCATCGGGGGCTTTGGGGAGGTTCCAGCCTTTGGGGCGAGGCGGCAATGGAGGGAGTGGCCGAGGCTTGCCGATCGGAGCGCCGGCGGCCACCCAGCGACGGATCAGCGATTTCTCTTCGGGACGGAGTCGCCGATCGTTGGCGAATGACAGGCCTGTGTCATCAGCGTGCCACGGCGGCATGCGGTTCTGATCGACGACCTCGCGGATCATGTCCGCCCAACCGGCGACTTCCTCCGGATCGGTCAATGGGAACGGAGCAATCTCGCCCTCGCGGTGGCAATCCACACAACGTCGCCTCAGGATCGGGCCGATGTCGTCGTAATAGGTGACGTCGGCATCGGACCGGACTTGACGGACTCGTCCAATGTGACATCCGACCGACTCGGTTTGAGGAACGGGCACCGGTTGGTTCGCCAACAACGCCTCGATGGCGTCTTTGAGATACGTATGACGAGGCCGTGGTCGCGCATAATCGATGCCGTACTGGTCGTCGATTCGGCCGCGGTAGCGGATGACCCGTTTCGCATCGAGCACGTAGACTTCGGGTGTTCTCACCGCTTCGAGTTCATCGGCGAGGCGATTTCCCACGTCTTTCAATAGCGGAAAACGGAGGTCGTGGCGGCGGGCATACGCGGCCAAATCGGTGATCGAATCGTGCGTGTTGGGAGCGATGCCGATAAAGGCGACGCCTCGCGCAGCGTAAGCATCGGCCAACTCCTGGAGGCGTGGTGCGTAAAGTTTGGCCAGAGGGCATTCCGTGCCGAGGACTGCGAGGACGACGACCGGCTTGTCATCGAAGTCGCGGAGCGACACGGTCTTGCCCCGCCAATCACGCAACTCGAAGAACTTGACCTTCTGGCTTGCCTCAGTGGCCTGCCCATCGGACTGAGCCATGGCCAGACTGGCCGACCCGACGATTCCAAAGAAGGCGATTCCGATCGCCGCCCGAGCCGCAAATCGGAGGAGGGGGGAGCCAGACACAGAGCTCGTCATCGTCCGTCGTGTGACCATCGGCATGAAGGTTGTCTCTCAAGGCGCGGGACTGCTGGCCGTGGATCCGCTCCCCGACCCGCTCGCCAGTATAACCGCCAGGCCGATCCACCGGCACACCAACTTGCCCTCGCCCGACACCACCCCTGTCTCCTATACACATCT